>NZ_JBWKOF010000015.1:0-137089 GCF_059415945.1 Pseudomonas sp. GW821-FHT09H03
GCGGTAGTTCAGTCGGTTAGAATACCGGCCTGTCACGCCGGGGGTCGCGGGTTCGAGTCCCGTCCGCTGCGCCATATCTGCCCCGAGGCCTGCTGAACGCCTTGGAGCTACGAAGAAAGCCGTTGGCTGACTTCGAGTCGATAGCAAAAACCCTGGTCGAAAGACCGGGGTTTTTTGTTTCTGAAATCTGGATTTCCTTCGCGTCTCTCCTATTCTTCCTCTTAATCCTTTCTGAATGCCTTGGTGTCGGATAAAGCCTGTCGGGCTTTTGATCGCGTCGACTGGCTATCTGGTGGCGCTGGCCACGGTTTCCCGATGCCCACAGCCCTGCGTCAGGCCGTCGCAGTTTTTTTGATTCTTTGGTCAGTTTTTTGTGCCGGGATGTTTGCTGCGAGCGCATAAGCCTATAAACTTAACCTATCAGTCAGCTTTGCACTTCATTACAGCCCTCCGCGTCGTCAGGTGGGGCTTCTGCAAGACTCGTGATTTCCAGTACATAACCAGAAGGGCGGGCCCCATAACCGTCCAGAGGATGATCCATGTCCAACCGTGATATATCCCGGCGCTCGTTCCTTCAGGGCGGGCTGGTAGCGGGTGTGAGCGTGACGCTCACGCCATTGAGCAGCCAGGCGCTGGCCGCCTTGATGGAAAACAGCGTGACCGTGCCGTCCGAGCAGTGGCTTGGCAATAACGGCAAGGCGCGTGCCCGTAACGATGCCTTGTCCAAAGTCTGCGGCAGCAAAGTCTTTGCCCGCGACATCCGCGCCAAGGACATGCCGGGCTGGCCGCAGCAGCAAGGCCACGCCATGCTGCTCAAAACCATCAAGGCCGATCGCATCTACGATGGCTATGACCTGTCGTGGCTGGGGGCCGAGCTGCAGCCTGACCGCATCGTCACCGCCGACGACCTGATCAAGGACGGTATCGTCTTCCCTGAGGAGCACGCCCCGGATCCGCTGTTGCCGGTCGGCAAGGTGCCGATGTTCATCGGTCACCCGGTGGCAATCCTGATCTGGAACGACTTCGAGCGCTTCCGCAAGGCCAAGGCCCAGCTCAAGTTCAATGACAAGGCAATCCGCTACGGCGAGAAAGTACCGTTCTACGAAGGTGATCCCTACGGTAGCTTCCGCTACGTGCGAGTCGGCGGGCCGACTTCGGCAGACGAAGATGAGTTCGCCAGCCTCAAGGACTCGATCCTGTTCCCGATGCTGAAAAACCGTCGGCCGGTGTGGAACTCCCAGCCCAACCTGCACGGCAACCTGACCGAGCGCGGGCTGTTCTACGCTGACCGCATGAAGCAGCAGATCGACACTCCGCCGGACAACTGGCTGGTGTTCGACGAACGCTACAAGACCCCATCGATCGAGCCTGCGGCGATGGAGCCGGACAACGGCAACGGCTGGTACGATCCGGCGACCAAGACCCTGCATTTTGTGGTGGCGACCCAGTGCCCACTGGAGGCAGCGACCGAGACCGCGAAGATGATTGCGCCGTCGCGTTTCGGCCTGGCCAACCTGAACATGCACCCGGGTTATACCGTGGGTTACGGTTCCAAAGACCACAACATCTTCGTCTACTATGCAGCCCTGGCGGCGCTGTACGGTGCGGGTGTGCCAGTGCGTCTGGCCAACGACCGCTACGAGCAGTTCCAGAGCGGGATCAAGCGTCACCCGTTCGACATCCGCTACCAGTTGGCGGTGGACAAGACCGACCACAGCTTCAAGATCTTCCGCGCCGATATGAGCGTCGACGGTGGCGGTCGCATCAACTACAGCGCGTCGGTGGCAGCAGTGGGTGCCACGGCGGCGCAGTCGATCTACTACATGCCGCAGAACGATTTGCAGGTCACCGCCTACCATTCGCGCGGCGTTGAAGCCGGTTCGATGCGCGGCTACGGCACCCTGCAGTCCATGGCGTCCACGGAGATGATGGTCGACGAAATCGCCGATCGTCTCGGTGTCGATGCTATCGACCTGCGCCGCAAAAACGCCTTGCGTTCGGGCATGAAAAACACCCAGGGCGCGATCCCGGCTGGTGCCTTGCGCCTGCACGAGATTCTCGACAAGGCGGCGGTCCACGACACCTGGAAAAACCGCGCCGCGATCAAGAAGCAGCGTGAAGCAGCCGATCCCGACAACTGGTACGGCATTGGTTTCGCCATTTGCCAGAAAGACTTCGGCACCGGTTCCGAAGCGCCGATGGCCAGCATCGAATTCACTGCCGAGGGTCGCATCAACCTGCGCCACATCGGCATTGAAATCGGCACCGGCATGTCCACTTCCCAAGCGATGGTAGTGGCCGACTTCCTCGGCAGCCCGGCGCACGAAGTGAAAACCGGCGAAACCGAATGGAAAGAGATGCAGCTGATTACCAGCGGCAACCCTTACATCATGAGTCAGGCCGAGCAGGACAACTTCCTGCGCAACCCGCGCTGGGTCGGCAAAGTGGCCTCAGCCTCGTCGGCGACCAACTCCGCGTACTACTTCAGCCACGCCACCCGTGAAGCGGCGCGCGTGCTGTTCAACCACGGCCTGTGGCCGGCGGCGCTGGAAATCTGGCGACAGGGCCCGTTCGGCGGCCAGGCCAACCCTTACGTGGTGCGTCGCGAAGATGCCCATTGGGTCGACGGCAAGCTCACTGCCAACGGCATGGAGCCCCTGGCTTTTGAAGTACTGGCCAAGCGCGCCCACGAACGTGGCCTGGTGACTGCTGCCACCGTGCACGGCTTCAACCGCTGGAGCTGGGCCGAGGCCGAGTTCAGCATCGACGGCGTGCGCGAGCGTTTGCCGCTCGACGGTCTTGCCGTCAAGTACGGCGACGGTGCACCGAAGGCGAAAAAGGCGCAGATGACCAGCGCCGGTTTCCATCTGCTCGATCGGCAGAACATCGCCTATCCGGCGACCCAGTTGAACAACGCGGCGGTGACTTACTACAGCCCGGTTGCGACGCTGGTGGAAGTGAAGGTCAACAAGGGCTCGAACGAGGTGTCGGTGCTCAACCACCATTCGTGGGTCGAGTGCGGTCGGGTGCTGGTGGAAGAACTGGTCAAGGGCCAGCTCGAAGGCGGCATCGCCATGGGCATCGGTCATGCGCTGATGGAGGAAATGCCGTTGTACGAAGGCGGGCCAGGGGAGGGTGACTGGAACTTCAACCGTTACCGTCTGCCAATGGCGCGGCACGTGGCTGTCTGGAAACAGACCGCAGAAATCCTGCCGCCACTGTCGCCAAGCGATCCGTCCAAGGGCATCGCCGAGGTGGTGATGATCCCGGTGGTCGGTGCCATTGGTAACGCCGTGGCGCATGCCATCGGTAAACGTGTCCGCGACCTGCCTATCACTTCTGCACGCATCAAGGAGGCCCTCAATGGCTAACCGTCCGCTTCAACTGACCCTCAATGGTCAAACCGTCGGCCCGGTGGACATCCCTGATGACCTGCCGATGATCGACTATCTGCACGAATACAAGAACCTCACCGGTTCGCGCCTGGGCTGCGGCCAGGGCATCTGCCACGCTTGTGTGGTGATCGTCGATAACCCGGACGGCACCAGCGAAGAAGTGCGTACCTGCATCACCGGTGCGCATTATTTCGAAGGCAAGAAGGTGCGAACCATCGAAGGTCATGCGACCCGCGATGAGCAGGGCAAGGTCACTGAGCTGAACCCGATCCAGCAGCGCTTCGTCGATGAGTTCGCCTTCCAGTGCAGCTACTGCGCACCGGGCTTCGTCAACGCCGCGACCGTGTTGGTGGAAAAGCTGCAGCGTCAGCCGATCGTCAAAAGCCAGCTGGAAAAAGTCATCGAGGACAGCCTCGGTCATCACATCTGCCGTTGCACCGGCTATGTGCGCTACTACAGCGCGACCCGCAACGTGTTGACCGATCTCGGCCTGGTCAAGGAGGGTTGAGCATGAAGCATCTACTTACCCGCCTTGCGCTGGCGGTCGGCCTGGCTGCGCCGGTTTTTCTGGCTCACGCCGATGATCAGGTCAAGCGCGGCGAATATCTGGCCCGCGCCGCTGACTGCATGGCCTGCCACACCGCGCCGGGTGGCGCTCCGTACGCAGGCGGTCTGCCGATCGTCTCGCCGTTCGGCACCATCTATGGCACCAACATCACGCCAAGCAAAGAGCACGGCATCGGCCTGTACAGCGATGAAGAGTTCTTTGCCGCGCTGACCGAAGGCAAGCGTCGCGACGGCGCGAACCTGTACCCGGCGATGCCCTACACCTCGTATCACCTGATGCCCCGTGAAGACTCTGACGCCATTCATGCCTACCTGAAAACCGTCGAGCCGATTGAGCGCGCCGCGCCGGTCACCAGCCTGAGCTTTCCGTTCAACGTGCGTCTGGGCCTGATGGGCTGGAACATGATGTACGGCAAGGACGTGAAGCTGGAGCCGGCCCAAGGCAAGAGCGAAGCCTGGAAGCGCGGCCAGTACATGGTCGACGTGCTCGGTCACTGTGGTGAGTGCCACACCCCGCGCGGCCTGCCTGGTGCAATGCAACAGGACAAGCGCATGACCGGCGGTATCCTCAATGGCTACCTGGCCCCGAGCCTGCTGGCCACTGACCTGGCTGCCCGCGGCTGGAACCATCAGGACCTGAGCTCGTTCCTCAAGCACGGCATGAGCGCCCAGGGCACGATGTTCAACGAGATGTTCCCGGTGTTCCATAACAGCACCCAGGGCCTCAGTGATCCGGATCTGGCCGCCATGGCCACCTTCCTGCTCGGCGACCAGCCACCGGCGGCGAAAGTGCTCACCGAGGTGCCATTGGACAAGTTGAGCGCAAGTGCCCAGCGCGGCCGTCAGGAATATTTGAACGTCTGCGCCGGCTGTCACGCCGAAGGTGGCGAAGGCAAACCGCACATCGCCGTGGCCATGCGTGGCAACACCACGTTGCGCCTGGAAGATCCGCGTAACCTGGTGCGGGTGATCGAAGACGGTATCGGCGAGCAGAAATTCTCCGGTTTCGAGCACATGCAGCCGATGCCTGGGTTCGCCGACAAGCTCAGTGCCGAACAACTGACTGATCTGCTCAATTACCTGCGTCAGGGGTGGGGTGGTCAGCCGGGTGATCTGGCGGTCAACGACGTGCAGAAGTTGCAGGCCGAAGCGCCGGCGACCGAGCACAAGGCACACTGACATGCAGCATCTCGATCTGCAGGTGGTGCGTCGGGCGCTGGAGTGGTCGACGGCCGGCCAGCGCATCTGGCTCTGTACGGTGCTTGCCACCTACGGCTCGGCGCCGCGCGCGCCGGGCTCGTTGCTGGCGGTGAACGTTGCTGGCCAGTGGATCGGCTCGCTGTCCGGCGGCTGCGTGGAGGAAGACTTTCTCGAGCGGGTCGCCGAAGGTGCATTTGAGGATGCTGTCAGCGTCGTTCGTTATGGCGAAGGCGAAGATCCGCGCTCCCGGGTCAGTCTGCCCTGTGGCGGCGTGCTCGATGTGCTGGTGGAGAAGCTTGAGGCTGATTGCGAGGCGCAGGCGCATCTGCGGGAGCTGGAGTCGGCTTTGTTGGGCCGGCGCCGGCTGATTCGTGAAGTCGATCTGGCCAGCGGTGCGCGCAGTCTGTTCGATGATCGCGAGCAGGGTGTGCGCATCGAGCGTGAAATCGATCGGGTTCGAGTGCGTGTCGGGGCTGCCCAGCGCTTGCTGCTGGCCGGGTACTCCAGCGTCGCTCAGGCTTGCGCCGAGTTTGCCGTGGGCCTGGGCTTCGAAGTGATTCTGTGCGATCCACGGGACGAGGTGCTCGAAGGTGTCGTGCTGGAGAGCGTAGAGATTCGACGTCAGTTACCGTCGGTGTTCATCGCCGATGGTGGCTGCCACAGCGACACGGCGGTCGTGGCGCTGACCCATGACCCGCGTATCGATGACCTGGCGATGATGGAAGCAGTGCGCACTGATGCGTTCTACATCGGTGTGATGGGGTCCATCCAGACGTCGCACAAACGCTTCGAACGGCTGCGGCGCATTGGCGGTTTGGGGGATGCGGAGCTGGCGCGGATTCATGCGCCGATCGGGCTGAACCTGGGCAGCAAGACCCCGGCGGAGATTGCGCTGGCAGTGCTGGCGGACATCCTGCGGATTCGTAGCGGCATCCCTCGGGATCGGCTGTAAGATCAAAAGCTCCAAAACAAAAGGCCTGCATCGTTGCAGGCCTTTTTGTTTTTCCGGCTCAGTACCCGAACTTGTCCCGCAACCCGTAATACCAGGCACCCAATGCCGCAAACGGCGTGCGCAGCAATTGTCCGCCGGGGAACGGGTAATGGGGCAGGTCGGCAAAGGCGTCAAAACGCTCGGCCTGGCCGCGCAGTGCTTCGGCCAGCACCTTGCCTGCCAGATGCGTGTAGGTCACGCCATGGCCGCTGCAGCCCTGGGAGTAGTAGATGTTGTCGCCCAGGCGACCGACCTGAGGCAGGCGCGACAGCGTCAGCAGGAAGTTGCCGGTCCAGGCGTAATCGATTTTCACGTCCTTGAGCTGCGGGAAGGCCTTGAGCATCTTCGGCCGGATAATCGCCTCGATGTTCGCCGGATCCCGCGCGCCGTACACCACGCCACCCCCGAAGATCAGGCGCTTGTCCCCGCTCAGGCGGTAGTAGTCGAGCAGGTAGTTACAGTCCTCGACGCAGTAGTCCTGGGGCAGCAGGTTCCTGGCCAACTCCTCGCCCAAAGGTTCAGTGGTGATCACCTGAGTGCCACAGGGCATCGACTTGGCGGCCAGCTCCGGCACCAGATTGCCCAGATAAGCATTGCCCGCGACGATGATGAACTTCGCCCTGACCTTGCCCTGTGGCGTATGCACCACCGGGTTCGCGCCGCGCTCGATGCGCACCGCAGGCGATTGCTCATAGATGGTGCCACCCAGGGACTCCACCGCCGCAGCTTCACCCAGAGCCAGGTTGAGCGGATGAATATGCCCGCCGCTCATGTCGAGCATACCGCCGACGTACTGATCACAGGCCACCACCTCGCGGATGCGGCGTTGATCCATCAACTCCAGTTGGGTGTGGCCGTAGCGCTCCCACAGGCGCTTCTGGGACTCCAGATGGCCCATCTGCTTGCCGGTCATCGCGGCGAACACGCCACCGTCCTTCAGATCGCACTGAATGTTGTATCGGGCGACCCGCTCACGAATGATCTGCCCACCCTCGAACGCCATCTGCCCCAGCAACTGGGCCTGCTTGGGGCCGACACTGCGCTCGATCACATCGATATCGCGGCTGTAGCTGTTGACGATCTGCCCACCATTGCGCCCCGACGCCCCGAAACCAACCCTGGCGGCCTCGAGCACGGTTACCTTGAAACCGTTTTCCAGCAGGAACAGGGCAGAGGACAACCCCGTGTAACCGGCACCGATCACACAGACATCAGTCTCGACATCATCCTGCAGCGCCGGGCGCGGGGGGACAGCATTGGCCGATGCGGCGTAGTAGGACTCTGGGTAGGGGGTGTTCGCCATCCTGCAGCCTCTGTTTAATATATTTTACGAGTGTGATGATCCTACCCGAGTTAAAAATCGCCCGCCAGCCACCCGTAAAATCTTCGTTGCAGGCGAAAAATTAAATATTTTGCATATTCATAGGGTTAGCGCGAAAAAAGGTGTTGACACCCCTCCGGAATTCCGTAGAATGCCGCCTCACAGCAGGCACGTAGCTCAGTTGGTTAGAGCACCACCTTGACATGGTGGGGGTCGTTGGTTCGAGTCCAATCGCGCCTACCAAACAAAATCCGCTCTGCTGGGCGGTCTGGAAGGGCTCACCGAAAGGTGGGCCCTTTTTTGTTGTCTTGGATTTGCAAAACTTTTGCAAAATCCCCACCTCTTATGCAGGAGCTCGTAGTTTTAGTGCGGTGTAGATTGCATCAGTGATTCGCCTATGTTGAGTTGAACAAAGCCGAATTTATCTACATAATAATTATGTCACTGGTTCAAGGCTGGCTTCTCTAAAGGGGCTGGCAGCGCTGATAAGGTCTTTCCAGGCCAGAATCCGCACCGGGCGAGGTCGCTAGCAGCGGACCGAGCTACCCCTGATAGGGTTGGCACATTTTTCAAAGGTGAGACGTCATGTCTAAAGCCAACATTGTGTCCTTTGCAGAAAAAAAGGCAGAGCTTCAAAGCAAAGCCGATTTTCTAGATTTTCTTGCCGATGACATCAAGAGTCAGCCTGATAGCATCAAGCCCATTCCTACTGGGCTTCTGAGCCGGATCCAGGCTCTGCGCACGAAGGCTGAACAAAGTCGTCGTAGCGAGCTTCTGGAAGGCTAAAATTACGTGACGGAAAGCACGCTGAACATCGTAAACGGGTGGGCATTATATGCCCACCCGTTTTTCTTGGAGCGCCTGAAACGCTTACCGCAGAGGTCGAGAGAGCTGCTGCGAAAAACCCTGATGGTTTTCACCACCACCCGTCCTACAAGCTGCTTGATGCCGTGACCGAAAATATTCTGGTCAACGTGCCAGCTAACCCGGCACATCCCAATTACCGTCAAGGTACAACTTTGGGAAAAACCAACAAGCATTGGCTTCGCATTAAAAAGCAAGGGATGGCTCCCCGATACCGTCTTTTCTTCCAGTTTCGCTCTGACGCCCCCAAAACCATCATCTATGTTTGGTTGAATGACGAATCTACACTGCGAAAAGCTGGTGACAAAAGTGATGTCTACGCGGTCTTCGCTGCGATGGTTAAAGGGGGCAAGGTGCCAAGCGAATTTGCAGAGCTTTTGGCCGCAAGTAATTCCTACGATGTTCCTACCGAGATCACAGGGGCAGAAGAGGAGAAGCTTATTTCGTTAAAAGAGTAGATCGGCGCCTACCTCCCGGTACTCGATTTCCTTTTAGTTGCGCCCCTCGTGACAGTGCTTCGTCGTTTTTCGTCCGCTTCCCAGGGTGAAGTCGCGTGATCGAGAACTCATGGCCGCACCTCATGTGTCTCTACTAAGTAAGCTCAAATCGCTCCAGAGCATAATCCTTACCCGCCACGGTAAGTGAAAATGTGGTGGCGCCGAATGTCCCCCGTGTCGCACTTCGCTTCACTAGGCGTTTAGCTTCAAGTTGCTTTAGACCGACTTCAACTTCCAGTGTGCTGATTGAGACAAGTTTGCAGACTGAGTCCAGACTTGCAATTTTCCGGTAGTTCGCATGGTAGGCCAGAACTTCCATCAGTAGCGTTTGGTTCTCTGTCAGTTGCGGAAACTGCGGGTTGTTCTTTTTGTAAACCTTGCGCTCTATCTCATGCAGCTCACCGCCAGCCCCGTCAGGGCTGCGGGTGTAGTAAATCGCAACAGACAGAGTGCCGATCAAAGTCGCGATAATCAGCATCAGCGACCAATTGGGCATTGGCGTTTCCAGCAAAAGCCAATCCCCGGCACGTAGCAGCCAGCCCTTGGTGTCTGCCAGCAATGGCATGTTGAAGTAAGTGTCGAGCAGCGTTGTGACTACCCAGGCCACAAGGATGCCTGCGGCCAGGCAGGCCATAACCTTCAACGTGAGTGGGAGTCGCTTGCCTTCTGCTGCCATGCTGCTTTTCTCTGGTTTGGGAAACAGCTGTTACCAGCATAGCAGTGGAAAAGTGACGCTCTGCAAGTGGCGTCGGGCAAAGGCTTATGTGCAGAAAGAGGGCAGCCGGTGACCGTGTCTGAAGGGCGCCTTTGAGATGCCATCCCTACACGGTCAGCGGTTATCTGACGTGCCGATCAGTTCGTGGCTCGCTGTGTAAAAGTCAGAGCGAGTAACCGGCCACCTGGCTGTTGTGGGCGTCCTGCACTCCAGCGATGAGGTGCAGTGGAATATTGGGTTGCGTTTCCATTGCCGGTACTTCGAAGCCGACAATCTGGATGTGTCGCTCGCTCGGTACCGTCGACTCTGCAGCCTTTTCCATGGCCATTCTCGCGTGATTCATTGCGATTTCATTGAGCGTTGACACGTTACATCTCCTGGTGACTGGCCGAGCGTATCGCTGGAAGTCCTTAAGCGTTGATTGAATGATTGCCGCGTCAGAATTATGTCGTTCCGGGCAGCTACAGGCCACAAGTGCAATCCGTACGCCATGATGCAGGCCTGTTGAGTGCTGCGCTGCCCCAGGCGACGAGTGGTGTGTGCCGGGCTCTTCAAGCGCCTTTGGTGCGTGGCGGTTTTCTGGCTCCGTCGATAAAGGTCGACCAAAGGCGCCGATGCAGCCCGTCACTTCATGGGCTACTACTGACAGGTTGATTCAACTTCGTCCTGAAAGGAGTTTCTCGATGCTGACTCACTGGATGCTTGCGGCGGGCCATCTTCTGGCGCTGGTGGTGGGGTTCTGGGCGGTGCTGGCGCGAGGCACGGCTTTTCGACGATTGGCCGATGGGGTCGGGGAGGCACGCAGCGTATTGATCGCGGACAACCTGTGGGGGATCTGCGCCGTCGTCCTGTTACTGAGTGGCGGGATGCGGGCCTTCGGCGGGTATGAAAAAGGCGCGGACTATTACCTGCATCAGCCGTTGTTCCATCTCAAGATGACGTTTTTCGTGCTGATCCTGTTGCTCGAGATTGCACCGATGGTGACGTTGATCAAGTGGCGGATCGCGCTTGGGCGCAAAACGGCTATCGACACCGCACGCGTGAAGCTGTTCGCGCGCATAAGTCATGTCGAAGCGCTGCTGGTGCTGCTGATGGTGGTTGCGGCCACAGGGATGGCGCGGGGAGTGGCTTTTGGGTAGCGCCGAGCGGGCAAGTTGGGCGGGATGCGGGATTTGAATCTTTAGCCAGCCGTGGTCCGGGGGGAACGGGCTGGCTACTGACTGCAAGAATCAGGTTTGCGGCTTTTCCGGGGCGGTCAGACCGGCCTGGATGCGCTGGTAGATTTCTTCGCGATGCACTGCAACGTCTTTCGGTGCGTTGATGCCGATCCTGACTTGCTGGCCGCTTACGCCCAGAATGGTGATTGTAATGTCATCACCGATATTTATGCTTTCACCGACTTTGCGGGTGAGTATCAGCATGGTCTTCTCCTTGATTGCTTGGTGGGGCACCTGATTCGGACAGTGCAGAGGTCGGTGGTACGTATAGATTAGTGCGAAGTCTCACTTTTTGGGTGTCTCTTTCTGACGTTCAGTAGCGACATTAATTCCCAGGGCGTAACTATACAGAGGCCGCAACCATCATTCTCGCTGTTTTGTGCCCATTTTGCGGGTCTCGTGAAGTATTCATGA
The DNA here is from genome assembly GCF_059415945.1 of Pseudomonas sp. GW821-FHT09H03. NCBI lineage: Bacteria > Pseudomonadati > Pseudomonadota > Gammaproteobacteria > Pseudomonadales > Pseudomonadaceae > Pseudomonas > Pseudomonas sp. GW821-FHT09H03. The sequence continues at coordinate 11,182 of NZ_JBWKOF010000015.1, forward strand.
GTGTTAAAATCCTCGTTTTGGCATTCTGAGGGATACGCTGTGCGCAAAATGTTCTGGGTAATCGCGATATTGGCGCTGGCAGGATGTGGTGAGGGCAAGAGCGTGGACACGCCGAAGCCACGGCCACCGGTGGAACCAGCAACTGCACAGGTGTCTGGGCCGCAATGGGATCTTGAAGTGCGAGGTGAAACACCTCAGGCGGTCAGCGATCTGAGCGGATGGCTGATCGAGCACAGCTTCATGTCCAGTGTAGTCAAGGAAAATGGCCAGACACGTATTCTGATGGGGCCATACAACTCACGGGCCGAGGCCCAGGCCAAGCAGGATGAGGTCCGCGCATCGCTCACCCGGGCGAAGAAACAGAACATCGAGTTGCTGGTGCTTGAGCGTCCGGCGGTTCAGTAACCTTGCGCGTGATAGAGCACTGATCAACAAAAGGCCCCGGGTACTTCGTCCCGGGGCCTTGGTGTTTTTTAAGGGCGTGCGGGCTTAGCCGCAGGCTTTCAAGTTTACCGGGCCGACAAATTCATTGCCGCGCCCCATGACGCACGCCACGCTCTGGTTGCGCTGACGCTCCCAGGACTGGACCGGGTAGGTTTTGTCCCAGGCTTCGTACAGTTGTCGATCCTGCCTGGACAGACGTACGCCATATTCCTTGCTCATGTAGAAATAAGTCCGGGCGATCATGCCGCGAATGGAAGGGCGGGGCATGACTTTCCTGGCCTTGAAGTCGATCTGGGTCAGGCAGGAGCCGTATTGACCCGACTGCTCCGGCAACCAGCCAAAACTGAAGTTGCTGCGATCGCCATTGACCTCGCCAATGCTGGGTACCAGGTTATGCAGGTCGGCTTCAGCCTTCTGGTAGGCGGCATCGTAGCGTGTGCAGTTTTTGCGTCCGCCTTCTTGCCAGCATTGGCGTTGATGGCCGATCTGCCAGGCCGGAACGATGTGCTCCCATTCGATACGGGACGCGCGCTTGGCATTTTTGCGTGGCACATAACCGCATGCGGCGAGGTTCACCCGGTTGCCCGTGTATTTGCAGCCGCAGTAAAACTCCGTTGATTGAGGGGCATACAGCTCCCACGCGATTTTCTTGGCCTCATCGAACGTGCGCGGTGCGTCCGCCTGGACGCCCGTGGCGAACAGCAGAAACAGTAAAGCGAAACAGCGGGCAGTCATCGACTCAATCTTCCTTCGGCACAACCCAGAAAATCTGCACGCCACCATCATCGCGATAGGCGAGGGTGACGTTGTCGTTCTCGTCGATTTCTTCGAGCAGGCGCTCCCATTCATCCACCGGCTCTTCAGGCAGGCGAAAGATCAGCGCTGCCCTGGCTTTCTGCGCAGTGGGGGAGTTGATGATTTTCTGTACGCGCATGCCCATGCGTACGTAGGTGTCAGGAGTGACAGTGGTGTCCATGGGATTATCCTTATTAAGCTGTACGTGCATACAGTATTTAACTGTGCTACTTTTCGCAACTGCTTAAAATTCAAGAAGATCGTCTGACAGCGATTTGTTCCGTTTGGTGTAAGGCGGGGCGAGGTTTTTTGTCACCGGCTAACACAACCATCTCACCAAGGTGGCATCTCCAGGTGGCATCGAGATTAAAGAAAACCGCAGGGGGGACGATGTTTCCTCAAGGGATCTTTTTTCAAGAATTTGAAATGTCGTTATCCGTGGATGTTTCCAAAGCGTGCAGGCATTTGTCCTCTCTTCCTGTCAGCCCTTGTACGGCCGTTGACAAATCCCGGCAGGGTTCGCATAGTTCGGTCAACGCAAACGTTTGCGCGTCGCCCGGGATGAGCATAGTCATCCAGCGGGCCTGCAACATACGTCAGCGCAAGCGTTGCTCACAATAATCATAAGATCGGAGTGAACCCATGAAGCTGCCATTTGCTGGACGTCTTCTCGCTATCGCTGTGCTGGCTGCGGCCTCCGCTGCACTGCCTGTCTCTTCGGCCTTCGCCGAATCGCCCGAAAAACCCAAAGTCGCGCTGGTGATGAAATCCCTGGCCAACGAGTTCTTCCTGACCATGGAGGACGGTGCCAAGGCCTATCAGAAGGAGCACTCCGCAGAATTCGACCTGATATCCAACGGCATCAAGGACGAGACCGACACCGCAGGCCAGACGCGCATCGTCGAGCAGATGATTTTGGCCAAGGTCAATGCGCTGGTGATTGCGCCCGCGGATTCGAAAGCCATGGTCCCGGTCATCAAGAAAGCCGTGGACGCCGGTATCACTGTGGTCAACATCGACAATCAGCTTGACCCGGCCGTGGTCAAAAGCAAAAACATCAGCGTGCCATTCGTAGGCCCTGACAACCGCAAGGGCGCGCGTCTGGTGGGTGATTATCTGGCGAAACAGCTGAAGGCCGGTGACGAAGTCGGCATCATCGAAGGTGTGTCCACCACCACCAATGCCCAACAGCGCACCGCCGGTTTCAAGGATGCGATGGAAGCGGCGCAGATCAAGGTGGTGTCCCTGCAGTCTGGCGACTGGGAGATCGATAAAGGCAACAAAGTGGCCGCCTCGATTCTCAGTGAATACCCGCAAACCAAAGCCCTGTTGGCCGGCAACGACAGCATGGCGGTCGGTGCGGTGTCTGCCGTGCGGGCAGCGGGCAAGGCCGGCAAGGTGCAAGTGGTCGGCTATGACAACATCAATGCCATCAAGCCGATGCTCGCCGATGGCCGCGTGCTGGCCACCGCTGACCAGTTTGCGGCCAGACAGGCTGTATTCGGCATCGAGACTGCGCTGAAGATTCTCAAGGGCGAGAAGGTCGAGGGCGGCGCCAATGGCGTCATCGAAACTCCGGTAGAGCTGGTGACCAAGTAGTCCTCTGGCGCCTCAACAGTGCTCGCCCGTTCGGGGCGGGCGCATGGAGATTTCCCTATGTCCGTTTGCGCCCCGAACGCTGTCCTTGCGGTCAGCGGCATCGGCAAGACCTACGCTCAACCGGTCCTGGCCGGCATCGACCTGACGCTCATGCGCGGCGAAGTGCTGGCGCTGACCGGTGAAAACGGCGCGGGCAAAAGTACCCTGTCGAAGATCATCGGCGGGCTGGTCACGCCGACTACCGGCCAGATGCAGTTTCAAGGGCTGGACTACCGCCCGGGCAGCAGGGCTCAGGCCGAGAGCCTGGGCATCCGCATGGTCATGCAGGAACTCAATCTGCTGCCCACTTTGTCGGTGGCGGAAAACCTGTTTCTCGACAATTTGCCCAACAAGGGCGGATGGATCAGCCGCAAGCAATTGCGCCAGGCGGCAATAGCAGCCATGGCCCAGGTCGGGCTCGGCGCGATCGACCCGGACACCCTGGTCGGTGAGCTGGGCATCGGCCATCAGCAGATGGTGGAGATCGCCCGCAACCTGATCGGTGATTGCCATGTGCTGATCCTCGACGAGCCCACCGCGATGTTGACGGCGCGGGAAGTGGAGATGCTGTTCGAGCAGATCACCCGTCTGCAGGCGCGCGGCGTCTCGATCATCTATATCTCCCATCGTCTGGAAGAGCTGGCGCGGGTCGCGCAGCGCATTGCGGTACTGCGCGACGGCCAGTTGGTCTGCGTCGAGCCGATGGCTAACTACAACAGTGAGCAACTGGTCACCTTGATGGTCGGGCGCGAGCTGGGTGAACACATCGATATGGGCCCGCGCAAGATCGGCGCGCCGGCGTTGACGGTCAAGGGCCTTAGCCGCTCGGACAAGGTTCGTGATGTGTCCTTCGAAGTCCGCGCTGGTGAGATCTTCGGCATTTCGGGCCTCATCGGGGCAGGGCGCACCGAGTTGCTGCGGCTGATCTTCGGTGCCGATCTCCCGGACAGCGGCAGCGTTGCCCTGGGATCGCCCGCGCAGGTGGTCAGCATCCGCTCCCCGGTGGACGCGGTTGGTCACGGCATCGCGCTGATTACCGAGGATCGCAAGGGCGAAGGCCTGCTGCTGACGCAATCGATCGGTGCCAACATCGCATTGGGCAACATGCCGGGGATTTCCAGCGCCGGCTTCGTCAATCACGCAGACGAGAGCGCGCTGGCGCAGCGTCAGATCGACGCCATGCGTATCCGCAGTTCCGGCCCGGGGCAGTCGGTGTCCGAGCTGTCCGGTGGCAATCAGCAGAAGGTCGTGATCGGTCGCTGGCTGGAGCGCGATTGCTCGGTGCTGCTGTTCGACGAGCCGACCCGTGGCATCGATGTCGGCGCCAAGTTCGACATCTACAACCTGCTCGGCGAGCTGACCCGTCAGGGCAAGGCGCTGGTGGTGGTCTCCAGTGACTTGCGGGAGCTGATGTTGATTTGCGACCGCATTGGTGTCCTGTCGGCGGGGCGTCTGATCGAAACCTTCGAGCGTGACAGCTGGACCCAGGATGATTTGCTTGCCGCCGCTTTCGCCGGCTACCAAAAACGTGACGCGCTGCTCAATGAAGCCGCGCCTAGGGATCTTCCATGAAAACCGCCTCTTCCGTCGGCAAGCGCAATGGCAATTTTTACGGGCTCGGCACCTACCTTGGGCTGGCCGGGGCCTTGCTGGCGATGGTCGTACTGTTCTCAATGCTGAGCAGCCATTTTCTGTCTTACGATACGTTCAGCACCTTGGCCAACCAGATTCCTGACCTGATGGTGCTGGCGGTCGGCATGACGTTTGTATTGATCATCGGCGGTATCGATCTGTCGGTGGGCTCGGTGCTGGCGCTGGCGGCGTCGGCGGTCAGCGTGGCGATTCTCGGCTGGGGCTGGAGCGTTCTGCCCGCCGCATTACTCGGCATGGCCATTGCGGCGCTCGCTGGCACAATCACCGGCTCGATTACCGTGGCCTGGCGGATTCCTTCGTTCATCGTGTCCCTGGGCGTGCTGGAGATGGCCCGGGGCGTGGCGTACCAGATGACCGGTTCACGCACGGCCTACATCGGCGATGCCTTCGCCTGGCTGTCCAACCCGATTGCCTTCGGCATCTCGCCGTCGTTCATCATCGCCTTGCTGATCATCTTCGTCGCCCAGGCCGTGTTGACCCGTACTGTGTTCGGTCGTTACCTGATTGGCATCGGCACCAACGAAGAGGCGGTGCGCCTGGCGGGAATCAATCCGAAGCCGTACAAGATTCTGGTGTTCAGTCTGATGGGGCTGTTGGCCGGCATCGCTGCGTTGTTCCAGATTTCGCGGCTGGAGGCGGCGGACCCGAATGCCGGCTCCGGCCTGGAGCTGCAGGTGATCGCCGCCGTGGTGATCGGCGGGACCAGCCTGATGGGTGGTCGCGGTTCGGTCATCAGCACATTCTTTGGTGTCCTGATCATTTCCGTGCTGGCTGCGGGGCTGGCGCAGATCGGCGCGACCGAACCGACCAAGCGCATCATTACCGGCGCGGTTATCGTGGTGGCGGTGGTGCTGGATACTTATCGCAGTCAGCGCGCAAGCCGGCGGACCTGAGTCATGGCAACGATCAAGGATGTAGCAGCGCTCGCCGGAATTTCCTACACCACGGTTTCTCACGTGGTGAACAAGACCCGGCCGGTCAGCGAAGAAGTTCGCATCAAGGTCGAGGCGGCGATCCAGACCCTCGACTATGTACCCAGTGCCGTGGCGCGATCCCTGAAGGCCAAGACCACCGCAACCATCGGACTTTTGGTGCCTAACAGCCTCAATCCGTACTTTGCCGAGCTGGCCCGGGGAATCGAGGATTACTGCGAGCGCAACGGCTACTGCGTGATCCTGTGCAACTCCGACGACAACCCGGACAAGCAGCGCAGTTACCTGCGGGTGTTGCTGGAAAAACGCATCGACGGGCTGATCGTCGCCTCGGCCGGTGGCGATAGCGGTCTGGCCCAGGGCCTGGCAAGCGTGCGCACGCCAATGGTGATCGTTGACCGTGGTCTGGAAGGCGTCGATGTGGATCTGGTGCGTATCGATCATGAATACGGCGCCTATCTTGCGACCCGGCACCTGCTGGAGTTGGGGCATCGGGATGTCGCCACGATCATCGGGCCGCAAACCACCAGTGTCGCGCAGATGCGTCTGGCCGGTTACTGCCGTGCGCTGGAGGAGGCTGGCATTGAAGTGGTGCCCGAGCGCATTGTGCAAAGCGATTTCACCAGTACCGGCGGTTACGCCGCCGCCACCGTTCTGCTGCAGCACAATCGCCCCACGGCGATTTTCGCCGCCAACGACTTGATGGGCATCGGCGTGCTGCGGGCTGCCGCCGAGCTCAATATTCGGGTGCCTGGCGAGCTGTCGGTGATCGGCTTCGACGATATCCAGATGAGCCGTTATGTCTATCCTTCGTTGACCACCGTGGGGCAGTCGATCCTGCAACTCGGAGAGATGGCGGCCGAAGTGCTGTTGCGACGGATCGCTACGCCGCAGCGCAGCACCGAACAACGCATCGTCACGCCCAGTATTGTCATACGTGAATCAACTGCGCCGCTGGCCGGCGTATTTGCCCAGTTTCGCTGAATCAGAAATAACGCTGAAACAGAATCGATGAGTAGCAATGTATGCCAGCAAAAGTAGTGGTAGTAGGCAGTCTGAACATGGACCTGGTGACCCGGGCATCACGTCTGCCCAAGGGTGGTGAGACGTTGATCGGCGAGTCGTTTTCCGTCGTTTCCGGCGGCAAGGGTGCTAACCAGGCCGTGGCCGCCGCGCGCCTGGGTGCGCAGGTTTCGATGATTGGTTGCGTGGGGCGTGACGCCTATGGCGACGCATTGCGCGCAGCGCTGCTGGCCGAGCGGATCGACTGCCAGGCGGTCAGCACCGTTGACGGTTCCAGTGGCGTGGCGCTGATTGTGGTGGACGACAACAGCCAGAACTCGATCGTGATTGTCCCCGGTGCCAACGGTGCGCTGACGGCAGATCAACTCAAGCGTTTCGATCCGGTGCTGCAGGCGGCGGATCTGCTCATTTGTCAGCTCGAGGTGCCGGATGCCACCGTGGGTCATGCGCTCAAGCGCGGCCGCGAACTGGGCAAGATTGTCATCCTCAATCCGGCACCGGCCAGCCGTGCGCTGCCAGCGCATTGGTATGGGTCGATCGATTACCTGATTCCCAACGAAAGCGAGGCGGCGGCCCTGAGTGGCGTTGCGGTGGATTCGCTGGACACTGCGCAAGCCGCGGCGACAAAGCTGATCGCCATGGGCGCCGGCAAGGTGATCATTACCCTCGGCGCCCAAGGGTCGTTATTCGCCGACGGCAACAGCTTCCAGCACTTCCCGGCGCCGAGCGTGCAGGCGGTCGACACCACTGCGGCCGGCGATACCTTCGTCGGCGGTTTCGCGGCGGCCCTTGCTACCGGCAAAGGTGAAGCTGAAGCGATCCGTTTCGGCCAGGTGGCTGCGGCGCTATCGGTCACCCGGGCCGGCGCGCAGCCCTCGATTCCGGCTTTTTCCGACGTACAGGCATTTCAAGCACCATGAAAAAGACACCTCTGCTCAACATCGCGTTATCACGGCTGATCGCCTCATTGGGCCATGGCGACAAAGTGGTGATCGGCGATGCAGGATTGCCGGTTCCGCCGGGCGTCGAATTGATCGACCTGGCGCTGACCCATGGCATTCCGGATTTCGTCAGCACCTTGAGCGTCGTACTGAGCGAAATGCAGGTTGAAAGCCATGTTCTGGCTCACGAGATCCTCGAAAAAAAACCGTCGGCACTGGCTGTGCTGGATGAACTGGACGCCGCAGGTTCACTGGGGCGGCGCGAACTGCTCAGCCATGAAGAGTTCAAGGTTCTGAGCCGGCAGGCGAGGGCGATCGTGCGCACTGGTGAATGTCAGCCGTACTGCAACATCGTGTTGATCGCCGGGGTAACGTTCTGAGTCTTGCCGCTCGGTTGAAACACTGCACCATCCGCTATGGAGTCTGCTGCCTTTGTCCCTGAATACTGCAACCGGCGCCCGGGCGGCGGAAAAGATCGAGCTGATCATCGACACCGACCCGGGTGCCGACGACGTCGTGGCCTTGCTCTTCGCCCTGGCGTCACCCGATGAGCTGAACATTCGTGCGCTGACCACCGTTGCCGGCAACGTTCGCCTGGACAAGACCTCACGCAATGCCCGGCTGGCACGGGAGTGGGCGGGGCGAGAGGATGTGCCTGTCTACGCCGGGGCGCCGAAGCCGCTGATGCGCACGCCGATCTACGCCGAAGACGTTCATGGCACGGAGGGCTTGTCGGGGATCACCGTGCATGAGCCCCGGCCAGGTCTGGCCGACGGGAGTGCCGTGACTTATCTGATTGACACCTTGATGACGGCCGAGCCCCACAGCATTACCGTGGCAATGCTTGGCCCGCAGACCAACCTGGCCCTGGCGCTGATCCAGCAGCCGAAAATCGTGCAGGGCATCAAGCAAGTGGTGGTCATGGGTGGCGCGCATTTCAACGGTGGCAACATCACACCGGTGGCCGAATTCAACCTGTTCGCCGACCCGCATGCGGCTGAAGTCGTACTCAAGAGCGGGGTGAGGCTGACCTACCTGCCGCTGGACGTGACTCACAAGATCCTCACCAGTGAGTCGCGGCTGAGGCAGATTGCGGCACTGGACAACACGGCCAGCAAGCTGGTTTGCGCCATTCTCAATGAATACATCAAAGGTGATATGGAGCACTACGGCATCGCGGGCGGTCCGGTGCATGACGCCACGGTCATCGCCTATCTGCTTAAGCCCGGGCTGTTCAGCGGTCGTACGGTGAACGTGGTGGTCGACAGTCGCGAAGGCCCGACCTTCGGCCAGACCATTGTCGATTGGTACGACACGCTCAAGGCGCCAAAAAACGCCTTTTGGGTTGAAAGCGGCGATGCCCAGGGCTTTTTCGATCTGCTGACCGAACGACTGGCTCGCCTCAAATAGCCTCTTCCCTGTGCAGGTGCAGGTGCAGGTGCAGGTGCAGGTGCCGGCGGGCGGGATTACTCCCGGCCGCTATCTGTCGCGGCTCTCTGGTCGGCCAGGTGCTTCTCGAAAACCTGCTCGATGAATGACTGAGCGGCTTCGGCCCCGATGTCCCGGACCAGCAGGTCAATACCGATAATGGCCAGCTCTTCGGTGCTGCCTGGGCTGTATGAGCTGTGGCCGTCTGGCCACTTGGCCTTGATGTCGGCGTCGATGCTTACGGTGGTCATGGTGGCACTCGTTAAGTAGGGTAGGGTCCGAGCGTCGAGTTAAGCATTTTGTACGGCGTTTTACACCCCGACTTAGGCATCAAGGGCGGGCTATGCGACACTTGGTCATTGATATTCTTCAAGGGCTACGCTGTGCAAATCGATTTGAATTCCCCTGACGGTTTGACGCTTGAGTCCGTGCGTCAGTTGCTGGCCGCCGCCAGTGACGATGAACACACCCAGTTGCGGGTCACCCGGCAAGGCATTGCCTATATTTCTTCGGGGATCGTCGGCGGTACCGAGATCGACGGGTTGTTGTTTCGCCTCGAAACCTGGGCCAAGGGTTCCGGCTACGTCGGACGTGTCGCCGCCAGCGATGAGGTGTGGGTCATGCAGATCTTCAATGCGTTGAAAGAGAACTGGCCGAATCCGCCGTACGACTATATCGACGTCTATTGAGTCCTGTTCACATTCAGTCACGTTTGCAGAGTGAAGGCTGGGCGGTGCTCGGGCAGAATTGCCGTTCGTGCGGGGCGGGGGCGAAGCGAAGTGCCGTCCCGTGAAACCAGGCGGCAGTCGGGTTGTCGCACGAATTCAGCTTAATTTTTTGAAATAGGAGGCTTCATGCCTTGGAAGCTCGCGTCATTGGGTACTGTGCTGGCCGCTGCCATGTTGGCCGGTTGCAGCACTACCGCCACGGAGCCGGCAACGGATGCTGTTGCGACTTCAGATACCGGCCATAGTCGCTGCGAGGCAAAGGCTGCCGATTTCGCCATTGGCAAACAGGCTTCCCCGCAATTGCTGGAGCAGGCGCGTACCCGCGCCGGCGCGCAGAATGCCCGCTTCCTCCTGCCAACCGATATGGTGACGCTGGAGTATCGCTCTGACCGCCTGAACCTGAACACCGATGCCAGTCACGTAGTCATCCGCGTCAACTGCGGCTGATTTTGTTTGTGCCATAAAAAACCCCGTCACATGGACGGGGTTTTTTTAGTGCGCCTGGAAATTACTCTGGGCGAACTTGAGCAGCTTGCATACCCTTTTGGCCTTTCTCAGCCACGAAGGAAACGGTCTGGCCTTCTTTCAGGCTTTTGAAACCGTCGCTTTCGATAGCTTTGAAGTGTACGAACAGGTCGTCACCGCCACCTTGAGGAGTGATGAAGCCGAAGCCTTTTTCATCGTTGAACCATTTAACGGTGCCGGTTTGGCGATTAGACATGGTGTATCTCCAAGAAACATATATTTTCAGTAGTACTGTGCTGCTCAGGCCAACTGGGCACACCCGAGTATCATAGTCGAAATGTTCGCTTTGGGAGCCCCCCGCAGGCGCTGTTTGCGAACCAGTCGTGTCTTGCCGATTCCCTGAGTCGGCTGAAAGCCCCGGTTTATAAGGCTTCTAGCCGAAAATAAAGGTGATAAAAAAAGCTGTAAAACCTTAATAAATTGTACGAAAGGGGCCGTTTCAGCGGCTTTTTACCGGTAATTCATGGCTCGAAACGCCGAAACCGGATCATTTTTGCTCTTTACTGGTGGCTTTGCAGGCTGCAATTTTGCCCAGGGCCTTCTGCTTCAATTCAGCGCTGGCGGTGTTGTTCATCAAGGCCTGGATATCAGCGGCAGGGTATGACTTGATGGCGTCGGCGCCGCAAGCACAGTGGGATTTGGCTGCTGGCGTACCAATCTTCTCTGCAGCTGCAGGAACGCACTGCGCCATGTATTTCTCCCGCTCGCCCTTTGGCCATTCTGCATGGGCGGCCAGGGGCAGCAGTAGAACGACAGGGGCGACGAAGGCGAACAAACGATTCAGACGCATGCTGAGATGCTCCTTTTGGGTCAATGACTTGTTATCTGAGGGCTGATGCGGGGTTCAAGTTCAGCACTCTGGCATAAATTTGCCCGATTTGCCCTCGTAGCAAAGCTGCGTGCATCGACGACCGTTCATCTGTGCTAGCATGCTCGGCTCGGGTATTTGCAGGCCCCGGATGACCTTCAGTCCCGGTGGCGGCACATGTTCGAATAACCCTGATTTGAATCCCAGTCACTCTGGTTCGGTTTTCCGGTTGGCCGCAAGGCTCCTGCCGCTGTAAGGCAGGCGTTCGTCATTGAATGGCCTGGACCGGATCTTGTACTGGCTCATCCCAACCCACGTGACCTTTGGTAGGGGTCACCACTAGGAGAGGAGGCGCCATGCCAACTATTACTCTTCCCGACGGCAGTCAACGTACATTCGATCACCCGGTTTCCGTAGCCGAGGTCGCCGCATCCATTGGTGCTGGCCTGGCCAAGGCCACCGTGGCCGGCAAGGTCAATGGCAAGCTGGTCGACGCCTGCGACGTCATCGACAGCGACGCGTCGCTGCAAATCATCACGCCAAAGGATGAAGAGGGGCTGGAGATCATTCGCCACTCTTGCGCCCACCTGGTTGGCCATGCGGTCAAGCAGCTGTACCCGACGGCCAAAATGGTCATCGGTCCGGTCATCGACGAAGGCTTCTATTACGACATCGCCTTCGAACGTCCTTTCACCCCGGACGACCTGGCCGCCATCGAGCAGCGCATGCAGCAGCTGATCGAGAAAGATTACGACGTCATCAAGAAAGTCACTGCGCGCGCCGAAGTGATCGAAGTGTTCAAGGCCCGTGGCGAAGACTACAAGCTGCGCCTGGTCGAGGACATGCCGAACGAGCAGGCCATGGGTCTGTACTATCACGAAGAATACGTCGACATGTGCCGCGGTCCGCACGTGCCGAACACGCGCTTCCTGAAATCCTTCAAGCTGACCAAGCTGTCCGGCGCCTACTGGCGTGGCGATGCCAAGAACGAGCAGTTGCAGCGCGTCTACGGCACCGCATGGGCCGACAAGAAGCAGCTGGCCGCTTATATCCAGCGCATCGAAGAAGCTGAAAAGCGCGATCACCGCAAGATCGGCAAGCGCCTGGGCCTGTTCCACACCCAGGAAGAATCGCCGGGCATGGTGTTCTGGCACCCGAACGGCTGGACGCTGTACCAGGTGCTCGAGCAGTACATGCGCAAGGTTCAGCGCGACAACGGCTACCTCGAGATCAAGACCCCTCAGGTCGTTGACCGCAGCCTGTGGGAGAAATCCGGGCACTGGGCCAACTACGCCGACAACATGTTCACCACCCAGTCGGAAAACCGCGACTACGCCATCAAGCCGATGAACTGCCCTTGCCACGTGCAGGTGTTCAACCAGGGCCTGAAAAGCTACCGCGAGTTGCCGATGCGCCTGGCCGAGTTCGGTGCCTGCCACCGTAACGAGCCATCGGGTGCGCTGCACGGCATCATGCGTGTACGCGCATTCACTCAGGACGACGCCCACATCTTCTGTACTGAAGAGCAGATGCAGGCCGAATCCGCTGCATTCATCAAGCTGACCATGGACGTTTACGCCGACTTCGGCTTCAAAGACGTCGAGATGAAGCTGTCCACTCGTCCGGAAAAACGCGTCGGTTCCGACGAGTTGTGGGATCGCGCTGAAGCTGCATTGGCTGCAGCCCTTGATAGCGCGGGCCTGCCGTACGATCTGCAGCCGGGTGAGGGCGCCTTCTACGGTCCGAAGATCGAATTCTCGCTGAAAGATTGTCTCGGTCGCGTGTGGCAGTGTGGTACCCTGCAGCTCGATTTTAACCTGCCAGTGCGTCTGGGAGCCGAATTCGTCTCCGAAGACAACAGTCGCAAGCACCCGGTGATGTTGCACCGGGCGATCCTGGGGTCCTTCGAGCGTTTCGTCGGAATCCTGATCGAGCATTACGAGGGTGCATTCCCGGCGTGGCTTGCTCCGACCCAGGCAGTAGTGATGAATATCACCGACAAACAAGCAGATTTCGCCGCCGAAGTGGAAAAAACCCTCAACGAAAGCGGTTTTCGTGCCAAGTCTGACTTGAGAAATGAAAAAATCGGCTTTAAAATCCGCGAGCATACTTTGCTCAAGGTTCCTTATCTCTTGGTTATCGGAGATCGGGAAGTCGAGATGCAGACTGTCGCTGTGCGTACTCGTGAAGGTGCTGACCTGGGCTCGATGCCCGTCGCCCAGTTCGCTGAGTTCCTCGCGCAAGCGGTTTCCCGGCGTGGTCGCCCAGATTCGGAGTAATTATTATTAAGCGTGAAATGAGACAAGATAAACGAGCTGCACCGAAGGCCCCGATCAACGAGAATATCTCGGCACGCGAGGTTCGGTTAATTGGGGCTGAAGGTGAACAGCTTGGGATTGTGTCAATTGAAGACGCGCTTCTTAAGGCTGAAGAGGCCAAACTGGATCTGGTGGAAATTTCCGCCGATGCAGTACCCCCTGTTTGCAAACTGATGGACTACGGCAAATCGATCTTCGAAAAGAAGAAGCAGGTTGCCGCGGCCAAGAAAAACCAGAAGCAGATTCAGGTTAAAGAAATCAAGTTTCGTCCAGGGACGGAGGAAGGGGATTACCAGGTAAAACTGCGCAACCTGGTACGTTTCCTGAGTGATGGGGACAGGGCCAAGGTATCCTTGCGATTCCGCGGCCGTGAGATGGCCCACCAGGAGCTGGGGATGGAACTCCTCAAGCGGGTTGAAGCTGACCTGCTCGAGTACGGTTCGGTCGAACAGCATCCGAAGATGGAAGGACGCCAACTGATCATGGTCATCGCCCCGAAAAAGAAGAAGTAATCAACAGGGCACGGCAGGCCTTCTGATTATGTTTATCAACTGAATGCGGAGTATCCGAACATGCCAAAAATGAAGACCAAAAGTGGTGCTGCTAAGCGGTTTCTGAAAACTGCTAACGGTATCAAGCACAAGCACGCTTTCAAGAGCCACATCCTGACCAAAATGTCGACCAAGCGTAAGCGTCAACTGCGCGGTAGCAGCTTGCTGCATCCGTCTGACGTGGCAAAAGTCGAGCGCATGCTGCGCCTTCGTTAATTTTAGTCAAGAATAGAGGAAGTAACTCATGGCTCGTGTTAAGCGTGGCGTCATTGCCCGTAAGCGTCACAAAAAAATTCTGAAACTTGCTAAAGGCTACTACGGTGCACGTTCGCGCGTATTCCGTGTTGCCAAGCAAGCGGTAATCAAGGCAGGCCAATACGCCTACCGTGACCGTCGTCAGAAAAAACGTCAGTTCCGCGCTCTGTGGATCGCTCGTATCAACGCTGGTGCTCGTATCAACGGTCTGTCCTACAGCCGTTTCATCGCCGGCCTGAAAAAAGCGTCCATCGAGATCGACCGTAAGGTTCTGGCTGATCTGGCAGTGAACGAAAAAGCGGCGTTTGCTGCGATTGTCGAGAAAGCTAAAGCCACCTTGGCTTAAGTACCCCCGACAGTCACCCGGCCTCACCTCTGTGGGGCCAGGTGTTAAACGTCATAAATAGGGGAAGAGCCTTCAAGCTCTTCCCCTATTTTGTATCTGGAGTCTGTACATGGAAAACCTGGACGCGCTCGTTTCGCAAGCACTCGAGGCTGTGCAAAGCGCTGAAGATATCAATGCCCTGGAGCAAATCCGGGTTCACTACCTTGGCAAAAAGGGTGAATTGACTCAGGTGATGAAGACCCTGGGGAATTTGCCGGCAGAAGAGCGCCCGCAGGTCGGCGCGCTGATCAACGTTGCCAAGGAGCGTGTCACAGAGGTTCTCAATGCGCGCAAGGCACTGTTTGAAGAGGCCGACCTGGCCGCCAAACTGTCCGCCGAGTCCATTGACGTGACCCTGCCTGGCCGTGGCCAGACCTCCGGTGGTCTGCATCCGGTCACTCGCACTCTGGAACGTATCGAGCAGTTCTTCACCCACATCGGCTACGGCATCGCCGAAGGCCCTGAGGTCGAAGACGACTATCACAACTTCGAGGCGCTCAACATCCCAGGCCATCACCCGGCCCGGTCGATGCATGACACCTTCTATTTCAACGCCAACATGTTGCTGCGCACCCATACCTCGCCGGTACAGGTCCGCACCATGGAGTCGAAACAGCCGCCGATCCGCATCGTCTGCCCAGGCCGTGTGTACCGTAGCGACTCGGATATCACCCACTCCCCGATGTTCCACCAGGTCGAAGGCCTGCTGGTCGACCGCGATATCAACTTCGCTGACCTCAAGGGCACCATCGAAGAGTTCCTGCGCGTGTTCTTCGAAAAAGAACTGGCAGTGCGTTTCCGTCCTTCGTACTTCCCGTTCACCGAGCCGTCCGCTGAAGTCGACATGGAATGCGTGATGTGCAGCGGTAAAGGCTGCCGCGTCTGCAAGCAGACTGGCTGGCTGGAAGTCATGGGCTGCGGCATGGTTCACCCGAACGTGCTGCGCATGTCCGGGATCGACCCGGAAGAGTTCTCGGGCTTTGCCTTCGGCATGGGCGTTGAGCGTCTGGCCATGCTGCGTTACGGCGTGAACGACTTGCGTCTGTTCTTCGACAACGACTTGCGGTTCCTCGCGCAATTTCGCTAGTCGTAACGAATTCTTAGGAGAGCAGGATGAAATTCAGTGAACAATGGCTGCGCGGCTGGGTCAGCCCGCAGGTAAGTCGTGACGAGCTGGTTGCTCGTCTGTCGATGGCCGGTCTTGAGGTTGACAGCGTTACGCTGGCCGCCGGCGAATTCACCGGTGTGGTGGTGGGCGAGGTGCTGAGCACCGAGCAGCACCCGGACGCCGACAAGTTGCGTGTTTGCCAGGTCAGCAATGGTTCGGAGACCTTTCAGGTGGTTTGCGGTGCGCCCAACGTGCGCCCGGGCCTGAAGATCCCGTTCGCCATGATTGGTGCTGAACTGCCAGGCGACTTCAAGATCAAGAAAGCCAAGCTGCGTGGCGTAGAGTCCAACGGCATGCTGTGCTCGCAAGCCGAGCTGCAAGTGGGCGAGGGCAACGATGGCCTGATGGAATTGCCGGCCGATGCGCCGGTCGGTCAGGACATTCGTGAATACCTGAGCCTGGACGATGCCAGCATCGAAGTCGACCTGACGCCGAACCGTGGTGACTGCCTGTCCCTGGCCGGCCTGGCCCGTGAAGTTGGCGCGCTGTACGACGCCAAAGTCACCCGTCCAGTGGTTGCTGTCGTGCCGGCCGTGCACGATGAAGTGCGTTCGGTCGAAGTGCTGGCGCCTGCCGCTTGCCCGCGTTACCTGGGTCGTGTGATCCGTAACGTCGACCTGTCCAGGCCAACACCGCTGTGGATGGTCGAGCGTCTGCGTCGTGCCGACGTGCGCAGCATCGATGCTGCCGTCGACATCACCAACTACGTGATGCTGGAACTGGGTCAACCGCTGCACGCGTTCGACCTCGCCGAAATCAATGGCGGCATTCGTGTGCGCATGGCCGAAGAAGGCGAGAAGCTGGTACTGCTCGACGGTCAGGAAGTCAGCCTGCGTAGCGATACGCTGGTGATCGCCGACCACACCCGCGCCTTGGCAATCGCCGGCGTTATGGGTGGCGAACACAGCGGCGTCAACACCGCGACCACTCGCGATATCTTCCTGGAAAGCGCGTTCTTCGACCAGATCGCCGTCGCTGGCAAGGCCCGTTCCTACGGTCTGCACACCGATGCATCGCACCGCTACGAGCGTGGCGTGGACTGGCAGCTCGCCCGTGAAGCCATGGAGCGCGCCACTGGCCTGCTGCTGGAAATCACCGGTGGTGAAGCCGGCCCGATCATCGAAACCGTCAGCGAACAGCACCTGCCATCGATCGCCCCGGTGACCTTGCGCGCCCAGCGCATCACCCAGATGCTGGGCATGGAAATGGCGTCGGCCGAAGTCGAGCGTCTGCTCGGCGGTTTGGGCCTGACCATTACTGCTGATGGGGAAGGGCAGTGGCGCGTCGAAGTGCCAAGCCATCGCTTCGATATCAGCCTGGAAGTCGACCTGATCGAAGAACTGGCGCGTCTGTACGGCTACAACCGCCTGCCGGTCCGTTACCCGCAAGCGCGCCTGGCACCGCAAGCCAAGGCCGAAGCCCGTAGCGAACTGCCTGAGCTGCGTCGTCTTTTGGTAGCTCGCGGCTATCAGGAAGCGATCACCTACAGCTTCATCGATCCGAAACAGTTCGAACTGTTTAATCCGGGTGTTGAACCATTGCTGCTGGCCAATCCGATTTCCAACGACATGGCAGCCATGCGCTCGTCCTTGTGGCCTGGCCTGGTCAAGGCGCTTCAGCACAACCTGAACCGCCAACAGGATCGCGTCCGTCTGTTCGAAAGCGGCCTGCGTTTCGTCGGTCAGCTCGAAGGCTTGAAGCAGGAGCCGATGCTCGCTGGTGTCGTTTGCGGTAGCCGTCTGCCGGAAGGCTGGGCGCAAGGTCGCGATACCGTCGACTTCTTCGACGTCAAGGCTGACGTGGAAGCAGTACTGGGCTTCGCCGGTGCACTGGACTCGTTCACTTTCGTACCGGGCAAACACCCGGCGCTGCACCCGGGTCAAACCGCGCGCATCGAACGTGAAGGTCGTCTGGTCGGCTTCGTGGGTGCAATCCACCCTGAATTGTCGAAAACCCTCGGCCTCGACCGTCCGGTTTTCGTATTCGAGTTGGTTCTGGCCGAAGTGGCGTCGGGCAAAATGCCTAAATTCCACGAGTTATCACGTTTTCCTGAAGTGCGTCGTGACCTTGCACTGATCGCGGACAAAGCTGTCGCGGCCACGGCCGTGCTGGACGTAATCCGTGAAAATGCAGGCGAATGGCTGACAGACCTCAGGCTATTTGACGTGTATCAGGGTAAAGGCATTGATCCTGATAGAAAAAGCCTCGCAGTCGGCTTGACCTGGCAGCATCCATCGCGCACTCTTAATGACGATGAGGTGAATACCGCAACGCAAAACATCCTCACCTCGCTCGAACAAAGGTTGAACGCCACGTTAAGGAAGTGACGTATGGGGGCTCTGACGAAAGCTGAAATGGCGGAACGTCTGTATGAAGAGCTGGGCCTGAACAAACGGGAGGCCAAGGAATTGGTCGAACTGTTTTTTGAAGAAATCAGGCACGCTCTTGAAGACAACGAACAAGTCAAATTGTCCGGTTTCGGCAATTTCGACCTTCGGGACAAACGCCAGCGGCCTGGCCGCAATCCGAAAACGGGTGAAGAAATCCCGATCACGGCTCGCCGTGTGGTCACCTTTCGTCCAGGGCAGAAGTTGAAGGCCCGAGTTGAGGCTTATGCTGGAACCAAGTCATAACGACGAGCTACCCGTCATCCCAGGCAAACGCTACTTCACCATCGGTGAAGTCAGCGAGCTGTGTGCGGTAAAACCGCACGTGCTGCGCTACTGGGAGCAGGAGTTTCCTCAACTCAACCCCGTCAAACGCCGCGGAAACCGCCGGTATTATCAGCGCCAGGATGTGCTGATGATCCGGCAGATTCGCGCGCTTCTTTACGATCAGGGGTTCACCATCGGCGGCGCGCGCCTGCGCTTGTCCGGTGATGAAGCCAAAGATGACACCACCCAGTACAAACAAATGATCCGGCAGATGATTGCTGAATTGGAAGACGTGCTGGTTGTCCTCAAGAAATAATTTTCTGCTTTTAAATACTTCCAGTTTTCAAAAGCTTGCGATATATTCTTGAGCGTTCCTCGAGGTTGAGGAACAGGTTACACGCCTAGTCGGGGCGTAGCGCAGTCCGGTAGCGCACTAGCATGGGGTGCTAGGGGTCGAGTGTTCGAATCACTCCGTCCCGACCATATTACTTTAGAAAATCCAAACACTTAGCGGTGCTTGGATTTTTTTTTGCGTTTGATTTTTGTCAGCGAGTTGGGGGCAGGTATTTTGGTTGCCAATTGGTTGCCAATTGAGATTTGCAATCTAAGAGTTATTTCTATTACGCAGTATAGACGGGCCTTCGTAGATCGCTTTCTTGCCCCAAGGCTGAAAGTCGAAAATCTGGATGTCCGGTGCCGAGTTACGTTCTGAGGGTTGGCCAAAAGTAGAGAGTCATCATTTCGCGAGGTCTCGAACTTTCCGAGGTGTAATTCGACCTCCTGCAAACTCCCCAGGATGCTTTGCGCAACGAACTGTCGCCTTCTGCTCGCCAAAAGGCAGCCATCAAGAAGTTCGTGCAGGAATATCAGGAGGTGTACTCGGCACTACGACCGGAGCGTACGTATGGCGAGGAGTTGCGGCGAAAAGTGCCGCTGATCCACGGTTTGCTCACGGATTGTCTGGCTGGCTTTAAAGTGAGTTTTTGAGTGACGAGCGGAGCGATGCAATCAACGCAGCGTGCAAACCAAGACAAAGGAATCGCCTAGCGGTGCTGACTTCGCTGGTCATTCCGGCATGCAACAGTATCAGTGCTTAGGATGGTGGCCTGTAAAGCGATGGTCGGTGCGACTACAATAAAGCAGTGCCTGAATGTGCTCGTGGTAACGACTGATAATGGGGCGACAAAGGTGGCACATCGTGATCTCGATAAAAAACCAGTTGGAATCCTGAGCACAACGATGCAGATTGAAACCAAGACATGGAGGCCAGTGGGATGAATAATGTGACTAGCAATGCAAAAATCACCTTGGCTTACCTGGTTTGCTTTACCCTGTTTGTAGCATGGATATTGTGACGTTTAGCTCGCGCAATAGAGGTCACAGTTCTCCAAGGATAGCCCTCTCCAAGTGGTTCGAAGCAATCGACACGCCTGATCTGGGGCATCTCTGTTCGCCGCTGTCTGCCCGTGACCATAGTGGTTACGGTTTTGTTGGCCCCAATTTCGCTTCATGACGAACATTTAGGGAATGGAATGAGTGGATTGATGGTTGGTGATCTCGTCTGTTCCAGTGATTTTTCTGGTATAGGGAAATTGCTGAGTATGGATCACAAGAGCAACGAGGCTGTTGTGGGATTCTTTGAGTCGCCCACTGATACTGAGTGTCGACAGAGAATCGTAGACGTTGCTTTGCTGGAGAGTGCACAGTTGTACGAAGAGTCGATTGTGTATTGTCAGGATAGTGAAAGCGGCATTTGGAGGAGAGGTAGATACGCCGGCCCTCGCCCTGGTAGCAGACACTTAGTGATATTTCGGGCTGATGGAGATCAGCAAGAGGTCGATGTTGATCAAATTAACTGCCTGAATATAGGGCCGGGAGAAATCCTGGATCCTGCGGCGTTTTTAGCTGCACGGTCAAATGATGCACCGTATTTTTGTTCCTTACGGCATGATTTTTTGAGCGCCTATATCGAGCAGCGCGCAGCCTGTCGTTCAATTTCGTCAATTCCGAGTAGTAGTGTTGAGTTGGAACCGCATCAGATTGCAGTAGTACGTCGAGTGCTACAGGATCCAATACCTAAATACCTCTTAGCAGACGAAGTAGGACTCGGTAAAACTATCGAGGCTGGCATGATCATTCGTGAGCATGTGCTAGAAAAAAAACACGACTCAAGAGTGCTTATCACAGTACCTGAGGCTCTTATCGAGCAATGGCGAAATGAGTTGTCTGGGCGATTCCACCTTAGTGAATTGTTGGCAACTCAAGCTGAGCCGGAACGATTGATTCGAATTTGCTCGCATGAAAGCGTAAATAGTGTAATCAAGGGGTGGTCGCCTACCTTACTGGTGGTCGATGAAGCGCACCAAATTGCGCCTTGGGCATGGGATCAACAGTCTGTTGTGCGTGAGTGTTTTCACACCTTGGCCGAAAGCTGTCAGATGGCCTCTGTTGTACTGCTTCTTTCTGGTACTCCGATCAACGGTAATGAAAAGAATTTTTTGGCAATGCTGCACTGCCTTAGTCCTGTGGCTTATGAATTGTCAGAGGAGGGAGTGCGTCGTTTTACTGCCCAGATTGCAGAGCGGGAATTAGTCGGTGGTTGGTACAGTGCCCTAACGCCAAGCAATTCCAATGCAGCTTTGGAGCAGATACTTCAAAATTTGGTGAGCAAATTCCCTGATGATCAGTCTCTGCAATTTTTAGTGAATGAGACCCTTCCGTTCGTAGATTTTTTTGCTGAGCAAAGCGGGGATCTGAGAATACAGGCAGTCCAAACCTTACGGCGTTATATCGGTGAGCACTATCGACTGCACCATCGCATGTTGCGTAACCGGCGCGAGTCGCAGCAACTGGCATGGCTTTTTCCAGGTCTTGCTGGCTTGAAACGCAGTTATTGGCCATTGACAGCGGAAATGCCGTCTTTGGATTTGTTGCTGGAGGAGTATCGCAGTCAAGCAAGTCGCGAACCTGATGATTTCCAAGCCATGAGTGCAGAGGTTTACTTGCAATGGGTCGATGATCTTTTGGTCAGCCCTTTACTAGTCGGTCGACGCGCTAATCAGGCCATCCAACGTCTGTCAGGTTCGCTGAGGCAGGCTGAAAAGGAGTTGCTTGATTGTATCTCTAAGCAGGCCCTTCATGAACAGATAGAAAAAGATAAATGCTTAGTTGAAAGCCTGCGCAACTGGCTTGCTGAACATAAAGACGGAAAAGCGGTAGTGTTTTGTAGTGTCGATGAGGTTGCACAACATTTATTAAATTTGCTGGCTTGCGAGTTAGATGTAGCGATTGAGCGTTATATTCCCGGGAGCGAGTTACGATTCGTCCGCCCAGTGAGTTCTATAAGAGTGTTGGTATGTGACCTTCGTGGGGAGGATGGTCTTAACTTACATGGTGGTCAGCGAATTGCAGTACATTACAGTTTGCCACGGTCCTTCAGTCGTATTGAGCAGCGACTTGGGCGACTGAATCGTTATAGTGCAAACTTGGTCGGGGTGCGTCCGGTAGAAAGTTTGGCTCTACTTCCTGCGCATGACGGATTAATCCGCCGCTGGATTGATGTCCTAGATCTGTCAGTAGGCTTGTTCAACAACACTGTAGCCAGTTTGCAATATGTACTGGAAGAGCATCTTGAAAGCAGTTGGAAAACTGTAGCTACGTCGGGGGATGAGGCGCTGCTCCGTAGCGCCTCGGGTTTGAGCGGCAACGATGGCTTGCTTTTACGTGAGCGACGTCGCGTGAAAGTACAGGAAGAATTGTTGGCGCTAGATGATGAAGTTAGTGAGGCTAAGGATTTCGCGGAACAAATCGCTGATGCCGACGACTCAGCAGAAGAGCAAGCAAAACGGATGTGCGCATGGATGACTAAGGGGTTGCACTTCAATCTTGAAGGTGGTTTGCAAGGTCCTTTTAGACTCCGATTCGCTGTAGAGGGTTCACGTGAGGGAACCAAGACGTTGGTGGACGTCCATACTTTTGTTGCTACCTGCCTAACCGGTATCGATCCCAAAAGTGGCAATCCTCCGGCAACCGCACCAATGAGTGCTTCTAGAGCCCAAGTTGCTGGTCAGTCCGGTGTATATCCATTTCGGTATGGTCAGCCGTTTGTAGATTCAATTTATAATTTGATTACAGTCGACTCGCGCGGTGCAACCAGCGCTTTTATGCGTGTGCTAAAAAAGAGCGATATAAGGCAGCCAAAAATATTCTTCCGTCTCACTTGGTTGGTAACCGCAACTAAGTTGGGCGCTGGGCGCCTGGAGCAACTCAGAGGCGATGAGTTGATGTTGCCTTCAATGCTGAGCCATTGGCTGGCTGAGGATGGCAGTCCGGTTGTGTCTCAGAACACGTTGAAGTCAATAGAATGGCCATACAACAAACCTAATCTTGCCTTTCAAGATATCAATTTACGAAATGACGTTTGGCCTGTCTTGGAGACACTTCTACCAGTCGCCGAGTGGAAGAAAATGGTTTTAACCATAAAATCAAATAGTCGAGAGTGGGCTCTAACGGCCTCCCCCCACACTCAGCTTTTGTCGTCTGCTCCACAACTTCATCTGCTATCCATGCATGCGGTAGTTGTGTGTACCGAAAAAATGCTAAAGGAGGCATGATGCAAGCGGAGTGGAATGCACTAAAAATAGCACTGTCGGCACCCAATCTTGCTATCGAAGTGGGTTCCCTGACTGAGTCTTTTTTCATTCGGTTACTAACGGTTTTTCGAGATCCAATATCAACTCCGGCAGACCGCGCAGCCGTGTGTAGGGATGCCTTGGGTTGTGCACTGGCGAATCGAATTAGCGATCCCGTATTGCTGCTACCTGAAGGCTCTGTGGATGATAGGTATCTTTTGCGCGCGGGACTTGCCCGAAATGTCATGACTAAGTACGTGCGCATGGAGGGCGTTCTGAATGAACAGGAACTTGCCGTCTATGGTCATCACGTTCGTCGTCATCTAAAGCCTGTAACAATGGATGTTTCTTTGCGACAGAGACTTAAAAATGAGCATTTCACTTCGTATCAAGGGCTTGGGCAGCAAGCTGCCATTCGCACAGTTTTAACCTCCCCTGCAGACAGCACTTTGATCATAAATCTGCCAACCGGTTGTGGAAAGACCCTGGTTATTCATGCGTTAAGTCTGTTCGCAGGCAAGAAAAAATTAGTATTAGCCATTGTGCCAACCGTGGGATTGGCGCTGGAACAAGCAAGCCGTGCATCTGAAGTACTTAATCGCGCTGGTTGTTGCCATGGTGGCAGTTATGCGTTGTATAGCGGCCAATCTGAAGTTGAGACTCAGCAAGTTCTTGAGCGGTTGAAAGAAGGTAGTCAACGTATTTTGTTTTGTTCCCCAGAATCAGCGATCGGCAAATTGCGGCCGACGCTTTTTCGGCTAGCAGAACAAGGGCAATTGGAGGCTTTGATTGTTGATGAAGCACACATCGTCGATCAATGGGGATCTGAGTTTCGCCCGGAATTTCAATTGTTGGCACCGTTATTTCGCTCGCTGAGGGAGTACTCGAAAGAAAGCATAAAAACAGTGCTGATGTCAGCAACATTCAGCGAGTCGACGCTGCAACTGTTGAAGGATTCATTTCTTCTTGAAGGAGAGCAAGCCATTGAAGTTCACGGTGGTTTTTTGCGCCCAGAATTGAATTTTAATGTGCTTAAAACTATTGATTCTAAGGCGCATCATTGCGCAGTGTTTGAAGCGATTTTGCGTTTGCCTCGACCGTTGATCTTGTATACAACTAAACAAAAAGAGGCTGAGTCTTGGAGGGATTTGCTACTCGGCCGGGGGTTTGCAAGAGTAGGTTTGTTCCATGGTGGAACCCCTGCAAATCAACGTGACGAACTGATTCGACAGTGGGGTAATGACGAACTGGATATTATGGTTGCGACTTCTGCTTTCGGTGTGGGTATGGATAAGTCCGGCGTACGTTCGGTATTGCATGCATCTGTGCCTGAAAGTTTGGATCGGTTTTATCAGGAGGCCGGTCGGGGGGGGCGCGATGGGAACGCATGTTGGTCTTGGATAATTTATCACTCAGGTCAGTTGCACCTAGCGAAAAGCCTATCGCAAGAGAAATTAATTTCTGCAGGTCTAGGGTTGGAGCGCTGGAAGACGTTATTGCAGACCAAAAAGACTAGCAGCGATTTGTTAACGGTTTCTCGTTCAGCCCTGCGTCGGGGGGTGCATCGGCATAGTGAGCGGAACCAAAAATGGAACTTACAGACTCTGCAGTTGATGCAAAGAGCAGGGATGATTCGACTCTTCTTTCCACCGCCTGAACCTCCCCAATTTGAAGGTGAGACTTCTCCTGAGATTGAGCAACAGCAAAGTAAGTACTTTATGGAGTACTACGACCGGATTGGAGTTCAAATTCTCATTGATACCCATCGGACAGTTGAAGCTTGGCAGCAGGTAAATCAGCGTCGAGACCAAGAAAAACAAGTGAGGTCCGCAGGGTTTGCTCGTTTAACTGGATGGTTAAAGGAACCAAAGCAGCGATTATGTCTATTGTTGGGCGATTTCTATCGACCAAGTGGGGTCGTGCCTGAACACAGTTGCGGTGGTTGCCCTGGTTGTCGTGATCTTGGGCGCGAAGTTTTCAAGCCCACTCTAGGAACATCATTCGAACTGAGGGGCATTCCGTTGGCCAAGATACCCAATTGGATGCCGGATTCGCTATTGTTGCGTGTTCGCTACAATCCCGAATTGTACCCGAGGGTGACGGTTAAGGCTGTGCTGCACGAGTGGCGTCAATGGTTGCAGAGCATATTGCGTACTAAGCAAGTTCAGGCAATACGTGCTAGTCCAGCAGTGCTAGAGGAGTTGTACCAAAATGAAGCGCTAAAATCGTTGCCATTCTGGTGCTCACTAGGACTACACGACTGTGCCGGAGGTTGGTTAGAATTGGTTTTGTTAATGCCCGGGGAAACGCAATTTCCTGTTACTGAGTTTGATCCGCCTCCCCGGTTGATAGTAGCCCCTGAGAGAACTGCAGACCCTCTGGCACCTAGCCGAAATTGGTGGGAAACACGTCCCGATAGTAGAGAGTTACTAAGCTTTTCAAAGGAGTTTCCTTAATGTCAATGGTGAATAATGCACATCCAGGTAGCAGTTTAAGTTTGCTGCACCTGATTGATCGCGTACTACTGAGAAGAGATAGGTCAATATCGAGGTCTGAAATTTCAGAGGCTTTAAGACCGGAACTATTACCTAAATCAGATGGTGCTAAAAAGCGTTTTGAAGAGAATTTATTTTTTTGGATAAAAGAAGGTTTATGGTCGGAAGATGATAAGGGCATGATTTCAGCACCTGCAGGTGCGACAGAAAAAAATCTACCGGCAAGAGTATTAGAACTAATAATTTCTAATTCAAGAGCGGCATCAGATCAAACTATTTTGGATGATAAGCGAGTAGAACCATTTTTTCGAGCTATGACCTGTCTGTTGGCGCAACAAGCGTTCACATTCATGGGGGGGGCCATATTAGAATCTGGTAAAAGCGGTAATGCACAAGAAGCGGTAAATACTTGGTTGCCTGGTGACCGAAGCCTAAATTTATCTAACGAATTGACAGTATTTTTACAGTACGGTGATTTTTTGGGGTTTCTAGAACCATTTAATAATGGTTACATTGTTGATCCTACTCGCGCAATTGAACCTTGTTTAGATACTGTGTTTGGCGGCGAAGATAAGTTATCGCTAATGAAATTTATTGCGCGGCTATCAGAGCAGATTCCGCTATTAGATGGGGGGAGATTCCGGAATCTGCTTGAACCATTAATGCAAGAGTTAGGCTGGCATCCTCAAGACAAAAATCGGGTTAGCCCTGCACTAAGTCATGCTTTGGTACGCTTGGAGAATACTTTTCGCTTGCGTTTTGATAAAGCCTCCGATGATAAAAATAGTATGCAATTAGAATTGCCGAATGGGGTGGTTCGTTATATTGGTGAGGTTTTTTACGTACCTGAGGTAACAGTATGAGTTTGATTAATTACTGGCCTCGGGATGAGTACATTGGACAGTGTATACGGACTGAGGCAGAGGAACTTGCAGAGCATGTTCTGCTAGCAGTTCATGAGCCTATGCAGTTGTTGCGTGTAGGGGGGGGGGAGGATCAACCGTGCAACGAAGACGATTTATTAAAGCACTTTCTTTCGGTAGAGAGACCGATTCCCGTGATAGGGAAGTCCGGAGTTGGTAAATCTCATCTTATTCGCTGGATTGATGCCAAGCTAAAACTACATCCCGAATATGCAAGTTTACACGTGGTTCGAATTCCAAAAAACGCCAGTCTTCGTCAGGCTCTTGAAATACTATTGGCGGGGCTAGAAGGCGATGATTTTGATCAAGCACGTAAGCGGATTAATTCTGTAGGTGAGCAGTTAAAAACTGAAGAGGTTGCAGATCTGTTGTTGACATTTATGTCGCAGCAGTTGCAGAGGTTGCACCAGAGCGCATCTTTGGAGATGCAAGCACTCCGTGAACGACCCGAAAATCGTGAAAAGTTAACGGGTTTGCAAAAGCAGCGGTTACAAGATATTCAAAAATATACGCTCCCGGGGCAGGGGCTTTCAGAGTTAATTACAGATTCTAATTTTAAAAAAAACTTACTTGGCCCGGAACATTGTATATACCAGTCAGCCAGTCGCCTAACACAGGGGGCTAATGATGAAGAGTTAAGTGACAACGATTACCACGTCAAGGCTAAGGATCTTGATTTTAGTTTTAATTTGGATGACTTGTCACTTAATGCGCGTCTGTGTGTCAGTAAGACTCGACTGAATACTGAGGTTGAAGCTAGAGAAAGTGCCGCACGGGTGTTGAATGAGGTTCTTGGAGACTCGACACGCACGGCTTTTCAGCAGTTATTTCAATTCAATGGTGGCAGTTTTCAAGATTTATTTAAGAGTATTCGTCGGTTTTTAAAGTTGCAAAATCGTACGTTGGTGATTTTGGTCGAGGATATGGCTGCCATTTCTGCGATCGAAGATGTCTTAATTGATAGTTTGTTGGAGGAATCAATACGCGATGGCGAGCAGGAACTATGCACATTACGCTCCGCTATTGCCGTCACTGACGGTTATCAGGGCTATTTGCGCCGGCAAGATACTATTAAAACCCGTGCTCAATATGAATGGTATATTCGCGATCACGGTCTAGATCGTGCGCAAACATTAGAACGGATTACTGACTTTTGTGGTCGTTATTTGAATGCGGCCCGCTACGGTAGTTTGGCTTTAAAGGCCTCGTGGTTGGGCCGAAATGGCGGAGTTTGGCCTGCAATTTGGTCTGATCCCGATGATGATGGTGAGGTGCTTAAAGCGTTTGGCGTTTCGGTTTCTGGTGCGCCATTATTTCCCTTTAATCGAAATGCGATTGCAGCGCTTGCTGATAAATTTTGTCGTAAGGGTGATGAGGAACTGAAATTTAATCCTCGTCAAATACTAAATGAAATTCTATTGCGTACACTGCGTGATTATCGAAGTTTATATATAACTCAGGAGTTTCCACCAGTTGGGTTTTCCGGAGTTAAAGTTGGAGTTGGGTTATCAAGTAGTTTGCAAAAAATTGAATACCCTGAGCGATGCAAAATCGTCGCAGCAATCTGGGGGTATGATAGTGCCTCCCTTGAGGAGTTGCAGGATAAATTAGATCGGCGAATTGCAAATGCTTTTGGTTTAAGTGGGCTAAGTGCAATACTAAAAAGTGGAGTGTTTTCTCCTGCGCTAGTAACTGCTTCTTCTGCTCAAATTCCTCAGAACAAATTAAGCACTAAGCTAGTCGAACTCCCGGAAAAAGTTGATCTTAATCTGCAAAAGTTAAGTCAGTTGGAGACGTCGCTAAGTTGCTGGTTTGAAGGTAAACAAAAATTAGGACAAGACGAGGCGAGAGATTTACGGTCCGGTCTTTTGCGTATGTATGACTTGTATGCACATGCCGATCGGGTAGGTGTGAGGGTGGTTCCGTCTCTAAAAATTAGAGGTGACATAGATATTCCACTTGCTATGGGTAATATTGCAGGAAGCAAGGTTGGTTTCTTTTTTGAGAAAGATCTAAATAATCAGCAAAAATTATCGTTTCTGCAGGGGGTATCTCTTGCGATATTACGTTATGAGATTTTTAATCCGAAATTTGTTCGTGGTGTTGATTGGAACTATCCTAACGGCTTTGAGGACTACCTACTTTATCAAAGCTTTGCATCGCGATGGGTGCCTTATGTGTTGCAAACATTGGTAGATGAGTTGCGGGAAACCTTACCCGGTTTGCTCAGTACGCAAATGCAGTCCGCAATGCTGCTTGGGTTGATGGCGGACAGCACTAACGATCGTCAACGTATGAATGAACTGCTTAAAACCTCTGACGAAATTAGATCTCTGGTAGTTACGATAGACTGTCCTGAGTTAAAGCAAGTACGAACTCAAGCGCTAGCGATTTGGGATGATCAGCGGGAAGCGTGGTTGAAATTGGTCTCGTATAATGACCATGGAATGGATGGTGACCTATTGCTTAAAGCGTTTAAGAAAGTAAAGAACATTCCTGGTCCTTCGTTAATAAAGCTGTCTAATTTGGTAAGTAGCTTCTTGGAGTCATCTATATCGTGCGTTGAGATATTAGATGGTTGCACTCGGCACGATGATTTTTGTACTTTACTGGAGGAGATGTCTGCTTTGATTCGGGACGTCAGTGCAGATGGAGATTTCTACCCTGGAGAAATTCCTAACGGAAAAAAAATGCAGGCATTGCTTGTTGAATTAAGTTCATATGAAAACTGGCTTGTGATTAAGAGTCTTATAGACTTTCGTGATGAGGCGGATGTTGTTAAGCGATTTCAGCGTGTTAATAAAATTAACGGTGAGAAGCTTGAAGGGGTTGTAAAGGTTCTTCGGTATTGGGTGGGCTTTTATAACTACGTAATGCCGAGATTAGTGAGTCGCAATAAGCAGTGGGGTGGTGATATTCTTGCGCGGTCTCAAATTAGTGTTGAGAGTCAACTTAATGATTTATTGATAACAATTAATGATCTGCAGGAGGCCAACAATGAGCCCGCTTGAAAAGCAGATCAAAGAATTACGAAGCGAGCAGCAGTTAAGCCAGTCCTCAGAGCGATCTAGGGAAGCTATAGAGGACTGTAAACATATCTATGCGCGTTTTCTAGATATTGCAAATAGCCTAAAGGCGAGAAAGGTCAGCACGGAAGTGCTCAAAGCTCTACCGCAAGATGCGCCCGAGAGAATGCAGTTTAGCCCAGAGATGCTACTGCAGTGCGGTAAGGCAATTACGAACCTAAAGGCATTTTTTGAAGTTTGGCAACAGAAGAAATCTGCTGCCCTCCAAGATGACGCGCTTGA
Organism: Pseudomonas sp. GW821-FHT09H03; assembly: GCF_059415945.1. Lineage (NCBI taxonomy): Bacteria > Pseudomonadati > Pseudomonadota > Gammaproteobacteria > Pseudomonadales > Pseudomonadaceae > Pseudomonas > Pseudomonas sp. GW821-FHT09H03. Next base: position 40,785 of record NZ_JBWKOF010000015.1, read on the forward strand.
TAATGCGCATGTAGTACTTGCGGAATTGGACGCTCAATTAAAGGAAAAAGTGCAGTCTTGCTGGAAGGCTTGGACTACCCAGTTGGATAATTCTTGCCGAGTAGAGCAGATACTACTTGATACTCAGCGTGGTATTCCAGGTGTTGATCAGTTGTATACAGAGTATGTTGAGTTTCAGAGAAAATTTGATGCGGGTATTAGACGACTTCCGGAAAATGTCTGGACAATACAAGATCTTGAAATGCTGGCTGCAAATATGCGACAAACCCGCGAGCGAATGGTTTTCGATTTGCCTCCAGACGTTAGAAGTTTTTTTAAATATCTCAACCAACCCGGTAATAAAGCGCAGGCACCTTTGTCGATGCTGACATCAGAGACTTTGCAGTGGCTTACAGAAAATGAGCAACTTGGCCAGTACACTATCAGTCGGAAGCTTTACTGATGAGCTATACATTGGGGCAATTGCACGCGTGCTTGGATAAACTAGAAGAGCATGAAACACGCTTACTCGCCTGGGGTGATACAGGCGGTTTCTTCAGTGTTGATGAAGTGCTAACGATCTTGGAAGAAGTGCTTCCCGATCAGGATCCTTACGATGTACTGATGGCGTTAACTGAGCATGCGATGCTTATTCAAGCGCCTCACCCAGAGGGCCTGGCCAATGTGTATCGCACGCGAATGGGTGAAGCGGCACACCTATATTGTAATCTGCGTCAATGGTTCTTAGGTCAATCGCTTGATCGGTCTCGTACTCTGGTATCGGATTTTCGTTTTGTTCGGCGCCCGCGCAGTTATCCCAAACGGGATCAGAATGTAACCCAACAGTTACCGCAGTGGTTACAACTACCGAAACTACGTAATGCCCAATATCTGAAATCGGCAATCGATCTCTTAATTGATCCTGACAGCAATCTGCGCATGGCTGGTTTTCAGACTCGCGCAACAACGCGAATCCTTCAAGCTTGCAGTGAGCAGTGCGAAGGTACTAGCCAAGCTTCTGGCACCATTGTTTGTGCCGGAACCGGCAGCGGTAAGACATTGTCATTTTATCTGCCTGGTCTTGCATCACTGGCAGCGGATTTATTGAGTGATGCTACTCCGCGAGTGAGAATTCTGGCAATTTACCCGCGTAACGAACTTCTCAAAGACCAGTTCATGGAAGCTTGGGGTCAGTGCCGTAAACTTGATGCGTTGATGCAAGATAAAATCGGGCGGAAAATACGTATTGGTGCATTGTACGGTGACACACCGTACACCTGGAGCGTCGCTGGGAAGGATTACAAAACTGGTCAGGCAAAACCAGAATTTGACCTGCTACGCTGCTCAACTAAAAGTTGCTCTGGGCAGATGCAGTGGAGCGCAGGAAATGAAGAAGTAAAGTGCAGTCGCTGCGGGCATAGAGTTACGAGTGAGGAGGTTGCGCTGACTCGCAGGTGTCAGACAACCGAACCTCCGGACATTTTATTTACTACCACTGAAATGCTCAACCGCAAGCTTGGTGATTTCAGTTGTAATCATTTATTTGGGGTTGGTTCGACGGCAGGTCCAATGTTGGTGTTACTTGATGAAGTACACACATACGGCGGTAGCAGCGGAGCTCAAGTTGCTTATTTACTTAGGCGCTGGATGACGCGTGCACAGTGCCGTCCTCATTTTGTTGGATTATCCGCAACCCTGACAGATGCAGCGCGCTTTTTCGCCGATCTGGTCGGTGCGCGCCAAGAACATGTTGAATTGATCGAACCGTTGGCTGATGAAATGATTGATGAGGGCGCAGAGTACCTAATGGTACTCCGTGGCGACCCAGTTTCTCAGACTGCATTGCTTTCAACCACCATCCAGGCCTGCATGCTAACTAGGCGTATTTTGGATGCGCGAAGGAGCCGCTCACTCGGTACTTGGGGTTGTAAAACCTTTGTATTTACTGACGATTTGGATGCGAATAACCGTCTCTATCATCAATTGGCAGATGCCGAGGGGTGGCGTACCAGCAAGTGGGGGCTTAAGGCTCATCATCCCTCTCTCGCTAGCCTACGGGGTCCACTGGATGGCCAGGATGGCGAGCAAGTTACTGTTCATCCTCAGGAACGAGTTCGTCTGGGGCAAGATTGGCGAGTCGGGGTTGAGATAGGCCATTATTTGCCTGATGAAGCGGATCGTGCCGTGATCGGACGCACGTCGAGCCAAGACGCCGGGGTTGATCCTCATGCAGAGATTATTGTTGCCACGGCGTCTCTTGAGGTGGGCTTTAATGATCCGGCGGTTGGGGCTGTGCTGCAACACAAAGCGCCGCGTAATGTTGCATCCTATTTACAGCGCAAGGGGCGTGCCGGTCGCTCGCGCATCATGCGTCCCTGGATGCTTGTCATTCTTTCCGAATTTGGCCGTGATCGAGTCGCATTTCAACGCTATGAAGAGTTGCTTAACCCCGAGATCAAGCGGCAAGGTCTACCGCTGCAAAACAGCCATATTCAAAAAATGCAGGCCGCTATGGCTCTGCTCGACTGGCTCAGTGTGCAGTTAGGTAGCGGTGCCGTTTGGACGATTCTACGCAAACCGCAAATTAATAGGAACTACTGTAAGAAACTGCTTGTGTTAATACAGCAGTTGGTACGACCAAGTAGTCAACAAGAACAGTTCAAAACCTATTTGAAAGATGCCCTGCAGATCGATGACGATACGCTGAAGCGTATTCTCTGGGCGCCACCGCGTTCAATTATGCTTGAAGTACTGCCTACATTGCAGCGCAAACTGGTAACAGACTGGAGCGCTAACGGCCTACCTTGGGCGGATATGGTTAAAGGAAGTTCACCGCTCTCGGAATTTATTCCTGAGGCGCTATTTGCTGAGCTTAGTTTGCCGAGCGTGTTTGTTGCTTTGGTGCGTGGGCAGGAGGCAAGTATCGAATGGACGGATTTACCGATTTTTCAAGCCCTGCGTGAGTTTGCCCCAGGGCGAATTTCTAAGCGATACGCTATTGATAGTAACCTCGATTCTGACTGGTTAGTGCCTGAAGACTTTGTGCCTGAACCGGATGCCATTCAGCAGTTCGGGTTTGATGTCTGTGAGGCTTTTGGCGAGCAGTTACGTGATGAAGGGACTGTTGCTAGTGAAGCGGGTGAAGTGTTGAAGGTATTGCGCCCTAACTCCATATTTACCAGGCGTCTAGAACCAAAATTAGGCCTGTCTGAGAAAAGTAACGCGCGACTAATGTGGCAGTCTGAGTTTCGCGTTACAGATCTAACTGAGGTGCACACCCCCCCTGTTGGCAGTTGGGGGCAGCATTTGGTTGATGTGACTTTTTGCTTACATCAGCAAATGACATCTTTGGAGATTCTGCGTTTTAGTACTGCTGCAAATGCCAACTTACGATTCACCAAGGGAGCAACTACTAGAATTCGATTTGATTGGCACCGTAATGGCGAAACTGTCGCTATTGGTGCCCGGCAATGGGTTGATGGAATGCGATTGCGCTTTGCCGTAAATGATCAGGTATTAACTGGCATATTAGAAGATCCGCAGGTCTTAAAAGGGTTGCGCCCGATCTACTTTCGGCATCTTGTGGATCAACTCGATATTTTTGGTGGCGACCCATTTAAGGCCAATTGGATCGCTGAGTGTTATCTGGCTGCAGTCGCGGGTGAATTGCTAAATTTGAATTCAGACGATCCGCAACCACTAATCAGTGCGATGAGTAGGTTGCACTCGAATGCCGGTATTGAGCGATTGCGCAACATTCCACAAAGTTTATTTCAGCCCGATGAGCAGTTAGAGTCGGTGCAAGAACAAAAGTTACAGGCAGACCTTCGGGAGTTGCTAGATAGAGATGATCTACTTTGCAGCCTAAATGTATGTTCAAAGGCACTTTGGTCTGATGTGTATATATTGCCTGAGTTCGTCCAATGGACGCGCGACTTGCTGGCCAATACTCTGGCCGCGGCAGCGCAGCAATCCATGTGTGTGTTGCTGCCCGATGTTGATGAACGGGTTGTATTTGCCGATGCGTTTTGGCGTGAGGACTACTTGGAGGTTTGGTTGAGTGAGGCCGAGGCGGGTGGTAATGGCATCATCACTCGTTTAGAACTGGCGTATTCTCAGGACCCATTGCGGGTACTTAATACTTTTGCTCGCAGTCTGCAGCCAAGTGACTATGAACAAATTGACTTTGATCTCTTTCAGTTGCTCGGCCTGGTAGTGAAAGGAGGGGACCTAGCCGCCTCGTTTGCTGAGGTGCGTGGAAGTAGTGATTTGCATCAGCGGCGTTCTGCCAACGCAGAGTTACACCGTATTCTGCTTCGTGAAGGCTTTGCCCTTAGCCACAGTTTTTTAAGTGTTTTGCACTCAAGAGCACTTAGGCCAGGCAGCAATATGAACACCGATGAGTACCTTCTAAATTTGCTGGAGCGATGGCGAAAATTAGAAGATTTTAGTGGCTTAGAGTGGGGGTTGAATATCGCCGCTCATGCTTTATCCACAAAAGATCTCGGTGCTCAGGCGTCTGCCATTGAAGTGTTCCAGGGTCTATGTCGTAATCAGGGGTTATTGTGGCCGCGTGGTAACGCTATCCGTCAGTCTGAAATGAGTTACTATAATCCGTTCCAAGCGGGTATCGCCACTACTGAGCGACTACTAGGGAGCCTACTCTTTGCTGAGCAAGCGTCGTATGTACAGTTAACAGATGATTATTTGGCTGAATTACATCGCTTATTAAAAAAAGTAGGGCGTGTTGATCTTTTAATTCCGCGTACACAGATTGCCTCTATCTCTAAACTAATAGCCGAGATTCAGCTAAATCCGGTTGATCATTCGGGACTTTGGTTGTATCCCCGTATAGGTGCTATTAGGCGATTACAGGATAGCATGGTATTGAGAATCGAACTGGCTGAGGCCATTTTATAAGAGTTTTGCTATGAGCGAACAGCGGCAAATATTTCTACATGGTCCCCTAGGTCGTCGGCAATTTCGCGAGGTTCTAGGTGGTCTAATGGCCGGCTTATTAATTAATCCTGAGCCTATTTGGTTAGTATCGCCCTGGTTAAGTGACTTTCCTCTGTTGGACAACTGTTCAGGGCAGTGGGACGCTATAGAACCAGGTTGGGGTAGTAGGGAGGTTAGTTTCAATGAAGTGCTAGCTAAGGCGGTTAATGTTGGGTGCCGCTTGCGGATAGTGACCCGTGACGACGCGTACAGTCGTCGGTTTATTCAGCAATTGGACGGTCGCCTAATTGCCGGACATGATTTTTCTCGCCTGTTCAGTGAGCAAGTTCATACCAAAGGTCTACTTACCAAAAGTTGTTTTTTGAAGGGCTCAATGAATTACACCTGGAGTGGAACAAACCGTAATGATGAACATGTCATGCTTTCCAGCAATTCTCAGATAATTTCTGAAGCATTGCTGGAGTTTGAAGAGCATTACCACTTTGAGGCGAACTCATGAGCAACATACCGGCATGGTTACAGCCGTTTTTCGAGGTCGATAACCAAATCGATCCGGACAAAGTGTTTGCCGGCAAATACCCGAAACCGTATCAGTGTTTGCTGGAGCCTTTGGTGAAAAGTGCCTGTGCGGGGCAGTGGCCTCTACTGTTGCCATACAGTCGCCCGCCGGAATTATGCTTCTATGCAGCCGCGGAAGATGGCCGCGCTTTGGAGGAGTTACGCCAGGTATTGACGGCATTTTTGGGAACGGCGGATACCTGTTTTGATTACGGTCTGATCATCACCCCAAATGATGAAGGGCAGAGTGCATTGTTAGCGCATGCCCCGGCCGGGTTATTGCGTATTGATTTACTTGATGAGGTGGACGATCAGCAAAAATTCCGGGTCTTTACTGTCCTAGCTAACGTGCTGCAGTTGTATCGTCAACGTCCAGCACTTACATCGCTAGCTAAGCGGCCAATAGGTCAAGTGTTGCGAGATTTTATGCTCGCCTACCGGTTGCGTGATGGTGAAAGTGCTTGGCGTTTTTATGGGGAGCTAAAGAGTTCGGGAAGCTTCACCCCACCTAATTTACTGTCGTTGGAACTGCAGGCTTTGGCTTCAGCTGGTCGTTGGCAAGATATAGTCTGCCATCCACGGTTGCCCAGCCTACTCGGCGGCCGTATTCCGTTACGACTAGTTCGCCTATTGCTACAAGCACTAGGGCAGTTGGGGCTTAATCGACTACTAATTACTCAGGTCATAGGTGAGGCGAGCAGGGAAGAGTTGGCCGATTTGTGTCGCCCGTTAAGCCCCCTTTTTATGACTGTTCCGCTGTTTGAAACTCACGAAAGCTTTAAACAAGATTGGCAGTTGTGGGTTGCCGGCGCTGTTACTTTGAGGTGTGCACCGACTCAGCAGCAGGTGCCAGAATTTATCGAGTCGGACTGGTTTCGAAAGTTGCTGCGCTGGGCGGATTTGTTTGTAGATCAACCCGAAGCTGATATTGAACAGGTTGTTGGTTGGCCAGAAGATCAGAAAGAGGGGCCCGGGGCGGTGCAAGCGTTACTGCAACGCTCGCTGGTTGTGCCACTAGTTGAGTTGCAGCAATTGTGGCAGAAGTTACAGGCCATGCCTGCATCGTGGTTTGAACCGCTGAAATCATTACCTATGATGACTACGATTTTGCAAGATTTGCAAAGTCGCTATTCTAGAGAGCAGTTGGGTGGTTGGGATAATTGGTTTCAGTGCTTGGTTGATGCTAAATCAACGAATGGCTCACTAGAGAGAGATGCACAAGAGTATTGCGAAAATTGGACAGTTGAATCCTTTAGCTCAGACAACTTGCTTAAATGCATTAAGACTGGATCTCCTGTGGGACAGACTATTCTTCGTAACATTCTGCCGTTGTTACTTGATTGGTTGGAAGCGCGCGATGTGGATTGCCAAGGAGTTGTATGGTTAGAATTGATGGAATTGCTTGCTCTTGATCCTATAGTCAATCCAGCATTGCTGTCGCTAACTGCGCAATTGACGCAGTTGATGTTGGAGCGGCCCTTCGCAGTCGATGAGTATACGCGTTTGATCGACTCTATATTAATGCTCTGGGAGGTTAATAAGGGGCCTGAAGCGTATGCCGGCATGCTGGAATTGATGGATGTACTGTTGGACGCACCCTGCCCATCAGAGGCGTTGCGCCGTCAAGTCTGGCAATCGCTACAAGATTTCGCAACAAAGCATTGGAGACAAATTAAAGATCCAACGATACGTCAATTGACCTTTGTATTAATGCGCGAAATTCTTGAGGTCGGTGAGTCAGTCCCAGATTTTAGCAAGAACAAAGAGTTCGAGTCAGATGTTGATTCGCTGATAAAATTGACCCCTGATTTACAGGGGAAATTGTTAGGTATTTACACTCTTACAGAGGGCGCCGCGCGCCGAGCCAAGGACGTACTGGAAATGATTTTCACGGGCCTCAAGGTCGAGATCAACAGTGATCATACCGCTACTCAGGCCTTATGCAATCTGGCGAAAACGGCCGACTATTTTGTGTTCTCTTCCCGCAGTTCAAAGCATCAGGCATTCTATCCGGTGATAAGTATAAGAAAGGATATTATATATCCGTATGGTAAGGGTGCTTCAAGCATCGTACGTGAGTTTGTAGAAGGGTTAAAGCTGAAGGTTGTTTAAGAGTTGTGTAAGCTGGTATTTTTTTAGGTTTGCTCTAAGGGATCATTAGTACTTTGTGCAATTGTAAGCCAAGTTTCCACTTTGGATGCGTCTTGCAATATTTTATGGTCAATTCGGTGTTTAGGTGGGCCTCTGGTCCATCCATTGGCTGGAGATAGAAATGGTTGAAGATAAGATGTTCAAACTTCTCTGGTTGCGCCTCAGTTTGTGGGTAAACTAATTTTAATTCATCGCCTTGAATGACCTTTAATTCTGCCGTGGATTTAGGGCTGACGCAAAGCCAGTCAATCCCGCGTGGTGGTGTTATTGTGCCATTGGTTTCCACTGCAACGGTAAAACTGTGTTTGTGCAGTGCTTCCACTAAAGCATCATCTACTTGCAGCAGCGGTTCTCCTCCGGTCAGTACCACATATTTATGGCTTTGATGGGAGATAGGCCATAATGAATTAATCGCGAGGGCAAGGCTATTCGCATCCTTGAATTTTCCGCCACCCAACCCATCCGTTCCCACAAAGTCCGTGTCACAGAATGTACATATCGAACTAGCCCTGTCCTGTTCCCGTCCTGACCAAAGGTTGCATCCAGAGAATCGGCAGAATACCGCGGGTCGACCCGCTTGGTTACCTTCCCCTTGAAGGGTGTAAAACATTTCTTTGATGCTGTAAGTCATTTGGTTTACTCAGCTGATTCAAATTGGTGGCGAGTGCTCTGACCCCCACCGCTGAACCATAGTCAATCTCGTTTTTGAATGTATTGCTCATATCCAGTTTTACGCAGTTCACAAGCTGGGCACATTCCACATCCGTAGCCCCATTCATGCATCTGCTGTCGAATCCCGAGATAGCAGGTGTGGGATTCTTCTTTTATCAGGCTGACAAAATCTTCATTACCTAATTCTTCAGCCAAACGCCAAGTCTGAGCTTTGTTGAGCCACATTAAGGGCGTTTCTATGATCACTGGAGCATCCATCCCGAGGCTTAAGGCCACCTGGGTGGCTTTGAGGGTGTTGTCCCGGCAGTCTGGATAGCCTGAGTAGTCGGTTTCGCACATTCCCCCGACCAGCACTGTGAGGTCCCGTCGGTAGGCGATCGTGGCTGCGAACGTCAAAAACAGCAGATTCCTCCCGGGTACGAATGTATTGGGAAGTCCATTCTTTTCAAACTCTATAGTTTTTTCAGCGGTCATCGCCGTATCGCTGATCTGGCCGAGTAATTTGAGGTCAAGCACGTGATCTTCACCGAGTCGCTTGGCCCAGTTCGGAAATCTGTTACGTACCGCCTGCAAGATGTTCAGTCGACATTCGAGTTCGATTAGATGTCTCTGACCATAATCAAAGCCTATGGTCTCGACGTGCTCGTACCGTTCCAGCGCCCAAGCAAGGCAGGTGGTTGAATCCTGTCCGCCTGAGAATAAAACTAAGGCCTTGCTGTGCATACTGCTCTCCTCGGAGTTGAGTCAGATTTAGCGCCGTTTTAGTTCGTGCTTGAGTTTTTCGGTCAGATATTTGGTGAGCAATCCGATATCAGTGGGCGTGTTCTGGATACCATTCCAGGGGCGGCGGTCGGTTTCAGAAATGTGCCAATCGCCACTTGTCCAAGCTGTATGAGGTTTCAAAAGTGTTAGACCTTTGATAAAGCCTTCCTTGCTGGTTGTACCTTGATCGGAGTAAAGCAACTCCATAACGAAGCTCAAAGAAACCAGGCCCGCTCCATGCTTCAAGCGCGAATTCCTGGGCGCTAGTCCTTCCCATTCAGATTTGAAAACTACGCGTACTGCATGGAAGAAGTTGTTGATTAGTTCGATGCTGCGACCCTCAAAGTCATCAAACTTCATGAAGCTACGAATCGCGCCATCATTCGCAGAGTTCATCACGAACTTCTGCATCGCCATGTCGCTTAGTACTCCTTTAGGATTCGTATGTTGCTTGATCTCGCCAAATAGAGAGGAGTTAGGCATAAAATTCAACAAATCAATAATGCGAGCAGCAAACTTACGACTGGTGAAGCGTTCGGGCAGGCCGTCAACAGTCGGTAAAAGTTCATAGATCAGCGATTTTGGTAGCGGTCGCGTATTATTAACGAGTACGAACTGCTGCCGCAGTTCGTTGTAGTCTTTACAAATCAATGCAGATACGAATACCTGAAACCCAGGCTTCTCCATCGTGGCAAGGGCGCTGAGTCGTTGTTGTCCATCGACCACGAAGCCTGGTTTGGATTCGGCAGTGTCAATAACGATTTCTACAATACCCTCGCCGAGGTCTTTAATCGTTACCCCGTCTAGGAAGGCCAAGATAATTGCGTTAGGGAGCAATGCATCTTCGCGCTGAAGATAGTCACGAATATCTCTGATGTGCGAGGCGACTTGATGGCGCTGAAAGCCTTTGAGGTGACCTGCTTCATCGCGACCAACTCTCTCAATCTCAGAAAACTCCAAAATGTCCTTTGGAGTGGCCGCAAACGAAAATACATCATGCCCGGAGGCCTGTTGGGCACGCACACCCTTAAATCGATAGATCATTGTTTCGAAAGTTCCAGAGTTTTCTGAAGGTGGCGGTGGTACACACCTAAATTATGAAATCCGCGTCTTTTGTTTCGATTGCTGGCTCGAAAGATAATAGTTTCGATACCCGCTGACTGACAAATCGAGCATTGGCATTTTTGCCACGGTTTATCTCTCAGCGTGGGTGAGATTAGTCGGACATGCTTGGCGATTTCTTTTTCCATTTCTAATGATGACGATATCGAACCGGAAAGAGTCAGTCGCAGATAGTCTATTAACACAGCTAAAGTTGAATCAAAGTCTAGCAGGTTTTTATCGTAGTCACGGATCGCTAGTAGCGCCGCTTTTTCTTTGATTTGTAACTCTTCTGCGCTCAGAGTGCCTTTTTTTATTCCTTGCATCAGGCGTGGATTTTCAATCGCCTGAGGAATGCGGATGGCTGTGTAGTAATCCAGTTTACTTGTATTGTTGCCCATGTAGTAATTACACTTCGCATCTTTGAATGCGCGTATAAGGGGGGAGGTTGAGTCAAAACTGGTAATGCCATATCCAGTGAATTCATGGATGTTCTCAGCTTTAGCAAAACCCAGCAGATGAATATTTGTCTCTGGCTTAAGGACCGCTCGAAGTTCTTTCAGAACCTCATGGATTTGATCGACTTTCAAAGGCACTAGGCCTCCGATCGCCAAGTAGCGATAACCCATGTCTTCGAGTTGTTTTGCAGCGTTCGCCATGCTTTGAGGAGACCAACCCTGTACCGCTCCAAGAGGTTCGAAAGGCCATTCCGCCTCCTTCACTAAACGCAGAAACTCTTGCGCATTTTTGAGCGTAATTTCGTACCGAAACAGCACGTCTTCCGACTGGCTCAGCGCTGGAGGATTGCTGGAGTCGCAGTTGAATATGATGTGGTCCGGCGAGCAACCGTGGGTGAATCCCGCATCTGAGTAGAACTCTACTACTTCGCTTGGGCTATACGCAGGGGTAGGGTGCTCTACATAGGCGAAAGCCCCGCAGTCACCTAGGACCATCGTATCTTTGAACTGAATGCCATCGAGTCGTAGAAATTTGCGCGCGCCTTCTCTGAGGAAGCGTTGCTGCTCGGAAGTCGAGTACCGAACCTTTGAATTAGCGACGCCATTTGCCGGTCGCACTGCGCTCATCGAGACCAAGAGCCCGTCATAAGGGACGGGGGTCATCATTTCGTGCGCATACTGGTCATCCCAGTATCTCTTCCGGCCCGGCGCATTTCGATCGTTGATGAAGTCGTAGTCTGGGTCTACGTAGTCTTGGGTGTCGGCGTATAAAAATTTCATTGGTGAGCGCTGGTCATATAGAGGCGGATCAAGGTTTCTTGCAGCGCCTTGATATCTTGAGGGGTGCTTTGGATTTCATTCCACTGGACATTAATCATCGGCCACTGACCTGTTGTCCATGCGCAGTAAGGGGCTACTCTGGCCAGTTCTTGTAACACGGCTTCGTAGGTTTCGCGCTGACCACCGATTTTGGCGTAGATCCGATCCATAAGCACGCCCATGGCGATGATCCCAGCTGAGTGCATGAGTCGACTGTTCTTGGATTCAAGTGCCCATGCCTCAGGAAACGTATCACGCACTGCCCGCCAGAAGGTCATCAGTAGGTTGTACATGGACTCAACGTTCGCTGCTCCGTCGATGCTGGAGGTATAGGGGGCCAACGCCCCCAACGGATTACCGATGCTGTTGCGGATCATCGTAATTACAGCGGTGTCAGTGATCACTGCTTTGCTATTTTGCTCGGACGACCGCTTTATGAGTTTGTGGAAAGGGGAGTTGGGGTCACGACTAAGAAGCCCGCACAACTCAGCTGGTGCTTTGCGAGCACTCAGTTCGCGGGGCAAAAGGATGCTGCCTGTCTCCGGCAGTAGTTCGTTGATCAGTCGAGTGGGCAACGGTTTGGCCTTGTTGACCAAAATGAATTGCTCGCGCTGGGTGGTCAGGCTGTCGGATACAAAACCGATCACTGGCACAGGAAGATCCGAATTGGCCGCTTTCGCCAACGCCAATGAGCGCTGTTGCCCGTCCACGATCCAGGCAGACCTCATTCCTTCCTCCCTGATAGGGATCGTCAGCGTCCCCGCTTGCGAAAGCCCCGCGTCGCCTGTCGGTTTGCTCCCGCGTGCTGCAACAAAACGCAGATCAGGAGACAGCGCTAAGATAATTGCATTGGGAAAAAGTACATTTCCCTGATTGAGGTACTCAGTGATCCCTTTGACATGACTCTTAATCTCAGGGCGCTGAAAGCCCTTGAGGGGACTGCTGTCTTCGCGCGACAGGCGGCTGATGTCAGCAATTCGGACCAGGTCAGATCCCCTGATGAATAATGCATACACATCAAGATTGTCGCCTTGCGTGGTGCGTAGTGCACGCACCACAATCGCATCTTCGCTCGTCATGCTTTGCTCTCTATGCTGTCTTGACCTTTGATGTCCTGCCAGATCCTCCGAAAGCGCGATTGCTCGCACGACACCAGGGCGTCGTCCCTTAAGTAGCGTAACAATCGAGTGGAACTGCCTTGGTAGTCAGCCCACACACACTCAAGCATGTAGGCAATTTCACTGTCCGATGCGCGCCGCCGGATGGTCGTTTTTGCTAGGGATAAAAGATCCATTGCCGCGCTGACGCTCTTTCGAGCGATCTCAGCAGGAGCACTCGACAGTTCAAGAATCTCAATGAAATGACGCAGGGCTCTCTGAGGGAAATCGTTGCGAGTGCCTGGTAGTGTTGAGGTTTCAAGGCGTTCGTCATAAGGCATCGCGATGCGTCGTAAATGGCTGGGAAGCATTTCGATGCCTGGGCGCGAAGTGAATATTCTGAGCTTGTCGATCTGCGTGTCCCTGATTTTTCCAAGGTCTTCGCCTATCAACTGGACATAGTTTGAAGAGAGGGCAATGAGCACCAAGCCGACGTCGGGTTGGCTGACGAGGTGCGCTAGGGCGCTTCCCTTTGATTGGGTGACATTCACGGCTTCCCACCAATCTGATGCACACACACCCAACTTTTCGAGACGTGGGATGATAGAATTCGGATCCTGAGCCACCGTCAGGTTGTACGGTGGACATCTCTGATCGCCTTCAATCAACCCTAGGCCGGTCGATGCAAACATTAGCTTCGCGTCCAACTTCGTTGCTACGCGCCTCGCGTCAGAAACGCTTCTGCCCACGTAAAGTGAAGATGCCATCAGAGTGGTGGGACGTTCGTCTATTTGCCCCTTCCACGCCTTTGCCATGGCTGCAAGCGATGAATAACACTCGTCGTTCAGCACCACCGGCGGCAGGCCGTCGAGACGTTTTCGATTGGTGCAGTTGGTGATGATGACGGTTCTCATGGGAAAACTGTAGGCCTGTTTTGACGGGTGTTGCATTTATCTTAGGCTGACAATTTACCATTTAATAACTGTATAGGCCAATGCGCTTAGGCTAGTTTTTATGCGGAAGGGTTGGTATAAGAGCCTGAATACTGCTGCTACCCCTCTTTCTGGGGGGGTGTTCGATGAAGGAAGAGACCCATTGCTTAAGTTCAGCGCAATCAAGGCCTTACAGAGCCAAACCCACCAAGTGGTATCGTTTGCGGCTACCGTTGAGCAGATTTTGGCGATCGCTAGCATCGACCGAGTCAAGCGTGATGATCGTGGCGCCCTTCATGGCTTTCAGCGGCCACAGGTGTCCAAGCACATACGAGAGATTCGCGACTACCTCTCCCGTCCCGATGCGGTAATGCCCAATGCTGTGGTGTTAGCGTTTACCAGTGGAGTCCGGGTGGTGGAAGGAAATGGAGCCTATGCAGAAATTGAGGTGGATATTTCAGCTGGCCCTCCTGGGTTCGTTGTGGATGGTCAGCAGCGCCTATCTGCGTTAGCAGGGCTCGAGGGGAGTTCGTTCCAGCTGCTGGTGTCTGCTCTTGTGTGTGAAAATCAGGAAGAGCTTCGCCGGCAATTCATTCTCGTCAACAACACCAGTCCATTACCGAAGTCGCTGGTATATGAACTGCTCCCGTCTGTCAGCGGCCTTCCATTCAGAATGACTTCCCGCGCCCGCGCAGCCCGCATCGTGGAAATGCTGAATTATGACGATCGATCTTCTTTGCAAGGACAGATTAAGCAGCATACCAACCCCTCAGGGGTCATCGGTGATACGTCGCTCCAGAAACTGGTAATGAATTCCCTATCCGACGGTTACTGTCGGGAGGTGATTGAGTTGTCGGGAGGGGAGGATCGGTGTTTCTTGGCCATCAGTGAGTTTTTCCAGGCTGTCCAGGAGGTGTTTGGAAATGCTTGGCATGGTCATACGCCTAAAAGCTCTCGTCTCGTCCATAGCGCGGGGATTATTTCCATGGGGTTCGTCATGGAGCAGTTGTGTGCTACAGGAGCGCCACTGGCCCCAGTATTCAAGTTAGGCCTTAGAAAGCTACAAGGATATACTGCTTGGACGCTCGATTCGGGAGAGTGGTCCTTTAAAACAGGCAGCCGGCCATGGAATGGAGTTCAGAATTTACATGGTGATATTCATCTTTTGACTGATCATTTGACCAGGGTGGTTCGAAGTTCGGAACTCGTATCTAGCTAACTGGTGCTCATTACTAATATTTAGGAGGTATTATGACTACTTTGGTTTCCTCGGATTTGGCTCCAGCCTTGGCCAGTGACGCCAGTGTAAAAGAGTTCTCTGAAGTCATTCTTCATCTATCCATGGCTTTTCAGGAGGCATTGAGGAGGCTCGCAGGGCAGGACGAAGCTTTCCCTTCGGAAGGGTATGGCATGCTGACTGAAGCCTACGGTTTGCGGACGCGTGCGAATATTCTCTACCTGACGCCATCTACCCATGTGGTGCAGGCATTAAATTTTTCCCAAACTGCTATGTTGGGGAAATTCGAAGAAATATTGAATTGTTTGAGTGATGTAACCGATTTGCACACTGTTAACTCCATTTTGGTTTCCGTGATCACCATTGCATCAGCGCTGGGTGAGGGGCGAGCCAAAGTTGTAGAGTTTTTGTTTGAAACGTTATGCGTCGATCTTGAGTCTTGGAAGGTTTAGTCTAGCTGTTTTGTTTTTTTGTCGCGTGAGATACGGGAGGAATCAGTGGAGATTTTTAAAGAGTTCGTTTTTGAGGCTGCTCATCGACTGCCCAATGTTCCAGAAGGGCACAAATGTGGGCGTCTGCACGGTCACTCCTTTCGTATTGCAATTTATATTGATGGCCCTGTCGATAGTACGTCGGGTTGGGTTAGGGATTTTTCCGAGATAAAGGCAATTTTCGCGCCTCTGTATGAACGCTTAGATCACAATTATCTTAATGAAATTCCCGGGCTGGAGAATCCGACGAGCGAGGTTTTAGCCGTTTGGGTTTGGCAGGAGCTAAAGCCATTGCTTCCCGAACTATCCGCAGTACGTATTCACGAGACATGTACAAGTGGATGTATTTATAAAGGGCCGGCGGTATAACCACTCTCGTGTAAAAAAGTAGAGCTATGCGAAGTGTGTAGTTCACTGGATTGGTCTAGGCTTTCACCTAACGCGGCAAACGAGCGGGTATGGACATCGAACAGCATCTCGTGGCCTTGGCTGGGATACTCAACCAACCAAAATGCGCGACTGGCGCACAGCTTCATGTGGGATACCTGGATGAGTCGAAACAGGCCGCCGATCGGCAGTCCTTCTTCGCTCCAGTCGAACTGAAAGGCCTCGCCGCCGCCGTAACCCTCGGCCTTGATCTGTTCGAATAGCGCTTTGGCGCTCCTACGATTGTGCTTTGCCCGGAAGGAATCGACCTTGAGCGCCTGTTCCAGCGTCTCGTGAAATTGACTGAGTTTGTTGAAGGCTGTCCAAGTTGTTCGAGCACACCAGCGTGGTCATCACGACCCACCTCAGCTTCTCGGAATGGTCGAGTGTGTTCGGTGACCCCAAGATGACCACGGCATTGCTTGATCGGCTGACGCACCACTGCCATATCGTCGAAACAGGTAACGAGTCCTACCGCCTGCAACACAGCAACTTGGTCGCCCAGACAAAGATCAAGTCACGTGAGCGAAAGCGCAAGGACAGTGACGGTACAGAGGACGATAAACCGTTTGGACCTGCCCCGGGAATACTCTGCGGCATGCCTGCATGCGGTGGGGCTTAGTGCTGATGGCGCAAGACAGTGCTGCTAGGCTTATCCACAATTGCAGATGCAAAAATCAGCAATCCGCCCTGGGTCATTTTTCAATCGCACCCCGGTGGGTCAGTTTTCAATCAGCGCCAACACGTCACGCCGCCACTACGGAACAGATTGGTAATACTGTTACCGCCAAACATGCGGAACTCGTGCACCAGCAATGTCAGTACATCTTTGTCAAAATCGAAAAAGTAATCTGTCCCCTTTGTTCCTTGTGGGAGTTCTGTAATACAAGCCCTCTGATTTCCGTGGATAGCCTTGGTCGCGTCTTCCGTTAGTGCGTGACGGTGACGGTGGTCACGGTGTGCGCAACCAAGGCCAGGCTCTCTGTAACGTAACCTGTTGAGCGCTTGAAGACGCTTTATAGTACAGGAACCACAGCCTGCGTATTTAGCGCTCAACCCGCGAACTTGTAAGCACCGCCTTTTTCTATCGCATTGATATATGCCGGCCGCGCCTGGAAGCGGTCGATCCAGGCCGATAGCCCAGGGTAGTCTCGCAGCATGCCCTGGGACTTCGCAAACTCGCCAACAAAGCTCATTTGGATATCCGCACCGCTGATTTCGTCACCCAACAAGTACGGGGTAAGTTTCAACGCGTTCTCCAGGTACCCTAGATAGTTGGCCAGTTCAGATTCGATTCGCGGCTGCAGCGGCTTGCCGGCCTCCCCAAGACGCCCGATGTAAAGGCTGAGCATCAGCGGCAGCATGGCCGACCCTTCTGTGAAATGTAGCCATTGCACATATTCGTCGTAGGTTGCGGTGGCCGGGTCAGGTTGCAAGCGGCCATCGCCGTGGCGGCGGATCAGGTAATCGACGATAGCACCGGATTCGATCAGCACATGAGGGCCATCCTGAATAACCGGTGATTTGCCCAGCGGGTTTATGGCTTTCAGTTCAGGGGGAGCCAGGTTGGTGTTAGCGTCTCTTTGGTAGTGCTTGATCTCGTAGGGCAGGGCCAGCTCTTCGAGTAACCAGAGGATGCGCTGTGATCGGGAGTTATTGAGGTGGTGAACGATGATCATAAAGTTCTCTTAAGTTGGAAGGGTGTGTAGGGACAGACTGTTCTGTTGCACTGTGGTTCTAAATGGTTGTCAGTTTGGGCTTGATCGTTTGGCCGTGCGAGCACCTCAGGCCAACCCGGTTACTGCGGCATCAGTGGTGTGTGGCGGTGTGCTGGATTGTCGCTCGGCAGGACTGCGTCGATGGCTGGGCCAACTCTTGGGCAATTTTTCGGGGGGCTGAGCAGTGCGGGAATTCCTGGTTTGGCCCTTGAATTCAATTGCCGGTTCCCCGTTTATCCCCATGTAAACGTCATGATTACGGGCATAGTGTCTGTGGTGCACGCAAGATCAGCATCCTTTAAAAAACGTAATTTCCCGACGATATCACAATGGCATCGATGAAAAAGCTGTGTGATCGGTGGTTGCGTTAAACCCCGTCTACTGGGCGCACTCAATTGTTTTCACTCCGGCGTCATGAGCACCGCGAGCGTCATCTTGATGAATTCTTCATTCTTGTCGATGGCTTCCAAGGCGCCGCGCACATTGCCACCGACCTCGGTCGCACTGTGCTGCTCTGCCCAAAGCGTCAGCGCCTTGATGGCAGCCTCCAAGGCAAGCTGGTTTTCGTTGATCTTGAAGGAACGGCAGGCGCCAGCCCCAGCTGCCCATGGCTTCGGCCGATAACGACGCCTCGAGGGCGTAGGCCACCACGGCGGCCGCGGCGAAGGCGGGAAAGGTCGACACCGGAATGAAGCTGCCGTACCAGGCGCGTTTATCCCTGGGAGCATGGTCCATCAGATAGGCACAGGCACCGGCGTATTTGCCGCCGGCGGAAAAGCCTTGGGCGCAACGAATCAGCGACAGGAGAATCGGCGCCGCCACCCCGATCCGGCTTTAATGGATCCATTGGCGTCCATTTATCCGCAAAAAGCTTGACGAATATCAGGTTTATCCGATCAAATGGATCCATAAAAACAAGCCTGTCCCGGAGAACCCTATGTATCCGAAAAACACCTGGTATGTCGCCTGCACCCCCGACGAGATCGCTTCCAAGCCCCTGGGGCGGCAGATTTGCGGTGAGAAAATCGTCTTCTACCGTGGGAAAGAAGGCCGTGTGGCCGCCGTCGAGAACTTCTGCCCACACCGCGGCGCCCCTCTTTCCCTGGGCTATGTCGAGAATGGCAACCTGGTCTGTGGTTACCACGGCCTGGTCATGGGCTGCGATGGCAAGACCGTCGAAATGCCGGGGCAGCGCGTACGGGGTTTTCCGTGCAACAAGACCTACGCCGTTGAAGAGCGTTACGGTTTCATCTGGGTCTGGCCGGGTGAGCAGGACAAGGCTGACCCTGCACTGATCCATCATCTGGAGTGGGCTGTCAGCGATGAGTGGGCGTATGGCGGGGGGCTGTTCCACATCAATTGCGACTATCGGTTGATGATCGATAACCTGATGGACCTCACCCACGAAACCTACGTGCACGCCTCGAGCATCGGCCAGAAAGAGATCGATGAAGCGGCGCCGGTCACCACCGTCGAAGGTGACGAGGTGGTCACCGCGCGGCACATGGAAAACATCATGGCGCCGCCGTTCTGGCGCATGGCCTTGCGTGGCAATAATCTGGCCGACGATGTGCCGGTGGACCGCTGGCAGATCTGCCGCTTCAGTCCGCCCAGCCATGTGTTGATCGAGGTGGGCGTGGCCCACGCGGGCAAGGGCGGTTACCACGCCGAGCCGCAACACAAGGCCGCGAGCATCGTGGTCGACTTCATTACCCCGGAAACCGAGACGTCGATCTGGTACTTCTGGGGCATGGCGCGCAATTTCAATCCCCGTGACGAAGAACTGACCGCCAGCATCCGCGAGGGCCAGGGCAAGATCTTCAGCGAAGACCTCGACATGCTCGAACAGCAGCAGAAAAACCTGCTGGCCAATCCCGAGCGTAACCTGCTCAAGCTCAATATCGATGCCGGCGGTGTGCAGTCCCGGCGCGTGCTGGAGCGCATCATCGCCCGTGAGCAGGCGCCCGCCGTCGAGCTGATTGCTACGGCTAACTAGCTCGAGCGCCAGGCCAGTCCACTCCCATTGATCCTGTTCACGGCCACCGCGGTGGCCGGCCTTGAAGGTGCGCCATGATTGAAGTCGTCGTGACATCCCGCAACAACGAAGCGCTGGATATCTGCAGCTACGAGCTGGCCTGTGCACAAGGCGGGCAACTGCCCGGCTTCAGTGCCGGAGCCCATATCGACGTGCACCTGCCGGGCGGACTTGTCCGCCAGTATTCGTTGTGCAATCACCCGCAAGAGCGCCATCGCTACCTGATCGGCGTGCTCAAGGACACTGCCTCGCGCGGCGGTTCCCAGAGCCTGCACGAGCAGATCAACAGCGGTGACCGCCTGTTCATCAGCGAGCCGCGCAACCTGTTCCCGCTGGTGGCCGAGGGGCAGCGCAGCCTGTTGTTCGCCGGTGGCATCGGCATCACTCCGATCCTGTGCATGGCCGAGCAACTGGCCCACAGCGGTGCCGATTTCGAGCTGCATTACTGTGCGCGCTCCAGCGAACGGGCGGCGTTTGTCGAGCGGCTCAAAGGCGCTTCCTTTGCCGATCGCGTGCACTTGCATTTCGATGAACAGGCCGATTCGCGCCTGGATGCCGCCAAGGTCCTGGCCAATCCGCGGCCTGACCTGCACCTGTATGTCTGCGGTCCTTCAGGGTTCATGCAGCATGTGCTCGACAGCGCCAAGGCTCAGGGCTGGAGCGAAGGGCAGTTGCACCGTGAATACTTCGCCGCGGCGCCTGTGGATACCAGTGCCGACGGGTCTTTCCAGATCAAACTGGGCCGTAGCGGGCAGGTGTTTGACATTCCCGCCGACAAGACCGTGGTCCAGGTGCTGGAAAGTCACGGCGTAGAGATTGCGCTTTCCTGTGAGCAGGGTATCTGCGGCACCTGCCTGACCCGTGTGCTGGAAGGGGTGCCGGAGCACCGTGACCTGTTTCTCACCGAAGAAGAGCAAGCGGCCAATGACCAGTTCACGCCTTGCTGCTCGAGATCCAAGTCCAGGCTGTTGGTGCTGGACCTCTGACCCCACCGATCACTCGCCGCGGGCGATCACCTTCATTCGGTCGCCGTTGCTGATCGCCCCGAAGACCTCGGCGTAGCGCAGCGTTGCATTGGCGTGTTCACGCATGATGGCTTCCGCGCGTGCGCCCTGGCGGCTGACCAGCGCGTCGAACACCGAGTGGTGTTGCATGTGCGCGAAGTTGAAGCGCCGGTATTCGCGCACCAGGTCCTGGCGATCGATCGCCAGCGCCGACACGGAAGCGAAGGGGCGATGGTCGTTACGCGCCAAGGCTTCGCCAATTGCCGGGTTGGCGCTGCTGTCGACGATCACTTGGTGAAAGCGCATGTTGAGGTCATGGAACGCCTCGAGGTCTTCCTCCGTCACGTAACCCTTGTCGAACAGCGCATCGCCTTGCACCAGGCATTCGCGCAACGCCGTCTGTGCTTCTTCGCTCAAGCCGCGTTCGGCACTCTGCCGCGCCGCCAGACCCTCCAGCACCCCGCGCACCTCCACGGCCCCGGCGATATCGTCGGCACTCACCGAGCGCACCTGATAACCCCGCCCGCCATGGCGCACCAGCAAGCCTTCCTGTTCCAGGGTGAGAAAGGCCATGCGCACCGGCATGCGCGAGACGCCGAAGCGTTCCGCCGTCGGGATCTCCATCAGCCGTTCGCCAGCCGCGAGCTCGCCAGAAGCGATCATTTTGCGCAGTGCGACCAGCACCATTTGACCCGGTTTGCTCATGCAGGCGACTTCCAGAAGTTGGTTCGCCATAGTAGCGCAAGGAGGAGAGAGATGCAGGGGCGACAAAGCGCCCCTGGCGGGAGGATCAGAGGGAGAGGGGGTAGCTGACGATGATGCGGGTCTGATCGAAGTCGCTGTTGAAGCTGCGACGGTTGGTGGCGTTGTTGACCCGCAGGCTGAGGTTTTTCAGCGGGCCGCTTTGCAGGGTGTAGCTGACCTCGGTGTCACGCTCCCATTCCTTGCCATTGCTGCCGGCCTTGGTGGTGGCGTTTTCACCGTGACCGTAGCGGGTCATCAACAACAAGCCGGGGAGGCCGACGGCGGCAAAGTTGTAGTCATAACGCGCCTGCCAGGAGCGCTCGTCGGCGTTACTGAAGTTGCCGTTGAACATATCGTTGCCCAGGGTCCGCCCGCTGCTGCCATACACCGACATCCAGCCGGTATCGCCGCTGACCTTTTGCAGCCCCAGGTACAGGGTATGGCCACCCAGGTTGGCCGAGAACAGTCCGTAGGCGGTATGGCTTTGGACATTGCCGATCAGGGCGCTGCCGTCATCCTTGTCGATGAAGTAGCCCAGGTTTGCGCCCAGGGTCCAGTCACCGACTTTCTGTTTATGCAGCAGGTTCAGATAGCTTTGCTGATAGATGTCTTCGAGCTGCGAGTACCAGGCGCCGATCTGGGTCTGTTGTTCGTTGAAGCGGTATTCGGCACCCGCATAGTTGAAGCCGTCCGACTTGACGGTGGGCGCAGCCCAGGCCGAGAGGTCTTGCATGTCCGAGGAGTTGCGCAGGCTCACCGAGGTGTATTGACCGCCCTGCAGGCTCAGGCCGGTAAGCTCCCGGGACACCAGCATGGCGCCCTGGAAGGTTTGTGGCAGCAGGCGTCCGTCGTCGTAGCGCAGCAGCGGAATATCCGGCATGAGTTCGCCGAGCATCAACTCGGTGTCGGAAATACGCATTTTTGCCGCCAGCCCAGCGCGCCCGTAGTCGTCGGCGGAGCGACCATCGTCATGCACCGGCAGCAGCTCCGAACCGCTGCGTTGCGGGCCGCTGTCGAGCTTGATGCCCAGCATTGCGATACCGTCCAGGCCAAAGCCGACAACGCCCGGGGTATAACCGGAACTGAACTTGAGGATCGCGCCCTGGGCCCATTCTTCGATCTTGCTCTTGCTGGCGCCGGGATCGTTGAAGTCACGATTGAAGTAGTAATTTCGCAGCGTCAGGCTGGTCTTGGAGTCCTCGAAAAAACCGCTGCTTTCAGCGTGTGCCGAAGGCATCAGGGCAAGCGCCATTGCACCGCCGAGCAGGGCCCGGGGAGGGAGAGGAAGGTAATTCATTATTGTTGTTTTCCTGGAGGATGGACTCAGTAGCGAGGGGAGGGCCTCGCTACCGCTTTGATTCAAGCCTGGCTGGGTTGGCCGGCAGGCTGCGCCGGGGCGTTGGGCCGCAGCTGCAGCAACACGGCCGCGGCAATCACGAAGACCACGGCAAACACCCCATACAGGTGCAGTGGCTGCCACCCGCTGTCCAGCAACAGGCCGGCGACGGTGGGCGACAGGATCGCGCCGATGCGCCCGATACCGATGCCCCAACCGACCCCCGTGGTGCGCACGGAAGCGTCGTAGACAATCGGCGACAGCGCGTACAGGCCTGCCACGCAACCGTTGGCGAACAAGCCGATCAGCAGGCCCAGGCCGAGTGCCATGGATACCGATGACGCGGAGCCGACGAACAGCACCAGCAGGCCCGCGGTAATCAGCATGAACAGCGACAGCACCCGGGTCAGCCGCCAGCGCGAGGCCAGGCCGCCAATCAGCGCGGCGCCGAAGATGCCGCCTACGCTCAGCAGCACGCCGCCGCTGATGCCTTGCTGTGCCGAAAGCCCAGCCGAGACCAGCAGCTTCGGCGTCCAGCTCATCACGAAGTAGAAGCCGAACATCACCAGGAAGAACAGCAGCCAGATCAGCAGGGTGGTGCGTCGCGAATCCGGCGAGAGCAACTGCGCCAGGCGGCCACGGCCTGAAGTCGGCGCGGAAAGAGCCATGGGCAGTTCGCGCAATGGAGGCTGGCCAAGACGTGCGGCCAGGCGATTGATGCGTGCCAAGGCATTTGCGGGACGACGGGCGATCAGGAAGTCCAGCGATTCAGGCAGGTACAGCAACACCAGGGGAATCACCGCAAGGGTCACGGCGCCACCAAAGATGAACACCGAACGCCAGCCAAAGTGCGTCAGCAGCCACACCGACAATAGCCCGCCCAAGGTCGCGCCCAAGGCATAACCGGTGGACTGCAAACTCACCGCCAGTCCGCGCCAGCGCTTGTTGGCATATTCGCTGGCAATCACGTTGCTGCTGGCCAGGATTCCGCCGATCCCCAGGCCGGTGAAGCCACGCAGCAGCGCCAGTTGCAGTGGCGTCTGGCTCAGGGCCGACAACAGCATGCCGGCCCCCGAGAGCAGCAGGCAAAACAGAATCAATGGTCGACGTCCATAACGATCCGCCCACGGCGCAATGAACAAAGAGCCTGCCGCCATGCCAAACAATCCGGCACTCAACAGCAACCCGATCTGCGCGCCGCTCAAGCCCCATTCGGCAGACACCGAGGAGGCCGTGAAAGCCATCACCAGCACGTCGAAGCCATCGATCATGTTCAGGACAATACAGATACCCACGGCCAGCCATTGGAAACGTGCCATGGAACGCTCATCTACCACGCTCTTCAGATCCACACTCATGGCTTGCCCTCGAGATGAGGCTGGGCAATGGTAAAGCGAGAAAGGCACACGAAGCTGGGTGCAAGCCGAAGCTCGAACCCGATTGAGAAGTTACTCATCACGACACCCTTGTTATTTTTATGAGCGGGCAGGCGTTTTACCTGACACCGAGTGGCGCCAGTCAATCGTTTTATGGATCCATTGAAAAGTGGTTGTTAGAGGATTTTTATCTGATTTTTAATAAAAGAAGATAAAATCCTTTAAAAACAATTAGTTATGAATTATTAAAGTGTTCGATTATCGATCATTTCGTAAATTTTTCTGCAAAGGATCCAATATAAGGGTGTGAGGAGCTCGTGGGGTAGACCCCGGGACATGCTTTGCGTTTCAAGCCGCAGCACCGCAGACCAGCGGTATTCGCTCCAGGCTTTGGCGTTCGATCGATTCGAGACTTTGTCACTACACACGCCCAATCCCGGTGCACGCTGGCACTGGGAGAGGACGGCGGTTGTGACACCGGCTCTTGCTCAATGTGATTTCGCGAGAGGGTTGAGAACTTCGCAGTGATGCTCAGTTGGCGGTATTCAGTGATGCTTCAGTGGTCGAACTGGAGCGTGCGATCACGGTGATAATCGACAAGGCTGCGATCACCAGCCCGGGTGAAGTCGCCAGCAGCACGCCGGTAGTGCCGGCACCGGCAGCAAGGATCTGCCCGGCGGCCAGAGGGCCTGCCACTGAGCCCAGGCGCCCGATGGCCACGGCCGCGCCGACGCCGGTGGCGCGCACTGCGGTCGGGTAGGTCGGTGGCGCCAGGGCGTAGAGCACCAGTTGCGCAGCCATGACGAACAACCCGGCGGCAAACCCGGCGATCGACATGGGTACGATTCCGATAGACAGGCCCACCCCGGCCAGCGCCGCCAGCAACCCGGCATACACGAACAGCACGACCTTGAGGCCGTTACAACGGTCCAGAAGCAGGCCGCCGAGCAGCGACCCGAGGGCGCCACCGATATTGAACAGCATCTGGATCATGCCCGCCTGGGGTTTGCTGAAGCCCTGTTCCAGCAGTAATGATGGGAGCCAGTTGAGCAGCATGTACATCACGGTCAAGGTGAAGAAATAGCTTAGCCACAGGGCCAGGGTGTTGCGTGTGCGGCCTTCGCCGAACAGCGCCTGTGCGCTGGATGGCCGCAGGCTGCCAGTGGCTGAATGTTGCTCGCGGAATGCAGTGGATTCGGGCAGCAGTAGGGCCATCAGCGGCACGACCAGCAAGGGCACCAGGCCCCCGATGATGAAGGTGGTTTGCCAGTGTTCACTTGAAAACATCGCCACCACCGCCGCGAGCGCTCCGCCCAGGGGCACGCCGCAGTACATGACACTAATGGCGGTGCCGCGGTTGCGTTCGCTTACGGCTTCGGCGCACAAGGCGATCAGGTTGGGCAGGGCGGCGCCCAGACCCAGACCGGTCATGAAGCGCACCAGCAATAGGCTGGAGTAGCTCTCGACATAGGCGGTGCACAGGGAAAACAGACCGAACAGCAGTACGGCACTGACGAGGATTTTCTTGCGGCCGATGCGATCGGCGACCCAGCCGCCAAAAAACGCCCCGGGCAGCAGGCCGATGATTCCGGCGCTGAACACCCAGCCCATCATCTTCGGGTCCAGGGCAAAACTCTGGCGCAGTCCGGCGGCAGCTGTGCCGGCGGCCTGCAGATCAAAACCCTCGATCAGCGCAACGATAAAGCACAAAGCGATTGTCAGCGTCGAACGACGCGATGGGCTGTCCATGGGTGGAACCTCATTGTTGTTTTTGTTGTGGAGTCGAGCCGTCCCATCGCACGGGGTACGCTGAAGATGGCTGCTGGCGAATAAGATAACAAAGATAACTAAAAAATGAATCGCCCTATGAAAATCATAAAAATCGGCAGATAAGGCTTATAAATCAACTACTAAGATCTAGAAAATGCGGATTGCTGGAAAATAGATAATAATATTAATGTTCGATTATCGGTCATTTACCATTGACAGCGGTTGTTGGCTGTTTCCATTCTCTGTCCGCGAAGCCGGCTGCACTGGGCTCTGCCGGCGGCACAAACAACAATAAAAAATGGAAATCGAACATGCCAAATCTCCCTGCGCACGACGTTGCCACGGCGTCTGCCACCTGTGTGCCCGGTATCAACCGAGGGTTGGTCCTGGCGCTGCTCGGCTTGAGCGTTCTACCCACTCAGCTGCGCGCCGGGGGCTTCATCGAAGACAGCCATGGCACCTTGACCCTGCGTAATTACTACCTGGATCGCCAATACAAGGACGATGGCGCCAAGTCCGCCGCCCAGGAGTGGGCCCAGGGTTTCATCATGAACATGGAGTCGGGGTTCAGCCCGGGGCCGCTGGGTTTTGGCCTGGACGTTCGCGGGCTGATGGGGGTCAAGCTCGACTCCGCGCCGGACCGCAGCGGCACCGAGTTGCTGCCGGTGTCGGCCAGCGACAATCGGGCGGCGGACGAGTACTCGCGCCTGGCCCCGACCGCCAAGCTGCGTTTTGCCCAGACCACGGTGAAGTCCGGGGACGTGTCGATTTTCCTGCCGTTTGCCTTTGCCAGCCCCTCGCGACTGCTGCCACAAACCTTTCGCGGTACCATCCTGAGCTCCAGGGACTTCGATGGGCTGACGCTGAACACCGGTTATATCGATCGCATCGACAAGCGCAATTCCACAAACTATGAGGCGATGACCATCGCGTCGCCCAACCGGCGCTTCAACGCCACTGCCACGACCTCGCACATGGCCTATGCGGGGGGTGATTACCAGGTCAGCAAGACGCTGAGCCTGCGTGCCTATCACGTCGAGGTGACTGACTTGTACCAACAGGACACCTTTGCCTTGCTGCATGAGCTGCCGCTGGGAGGAGGTGTGTTGACCAGCGACCTGCGCAGTTTTTTCAGTCGCGAGGATGGCAGCGCCAAGGGTGGTGAAGTGGACAATCGCAACGTCTCGGGGATGTTCAGCTACCGATACGGCGGACACAAGCTGGGCATCGGTTATATGCATTCCACTGGCGAATCGGCGACGCCCTACATCTCCGGGACAGAGTTGATGGGCATGAGTGAGATGACCATGGCGTCGGACTTTCTCAATGCCAAGGAGCGCACGTGGCAGGCCATCTATGACTATGACTTCGCAGCGTCCGGAGTACCCGGGCTGAGGGGCCGCTTGCGTTATTTGCGCGGTGACAATATCGAGATGGCAGCCTTCAACGCCGAGGACCGCAAGGAGCGCGAGTTTCAGATGGAGTTGGGCTATGTGGTGCAGAGCGGTCCGCTGAAAAATGTCGCACTGGTGGCGCGCAAGGCGATCTACCGCAACGATTTCCCGACCGGTGCGGCCTTTCGTGATGAAAACCAGACCCGCTTCCTGGTGACCTACACCTTACCGATCTGGTAACCCCACGGTCCTGCAGACGCCTCACCGGCACGTCCCTCTGGGGCGTGTCTCACGCCTGATAAATCTTCTTCAGCAGGCGCAGCAGCTCTTCCCGCTCCTGATCCTCCAGCGCCGCGGTGGCGTCCAGGTCGCTTTGCGCGGCGATCTGGTTCAGCTCCTTGAGCAGGGTCTCGCCGGTCTTGCTGAGGAAGATCCCGTACGAGCGCTTGTCAGGCTTGCACCGCACGCGCACCGCCAGCGCACGGCTTTCCAGTTTATTGAGCAGCGGCACCACCTGAGGCGGCTCGATGGTCAGAGCCCGGGCCAGATCGGCCTGCATCAGGCCGGGGTTCTGGTTGATGATCGCCAGGGCGGAGAATTGGGCAGGTCGTAGATCGTGGGCCGAAAGGCGGCCAATCAGGTTCTGGAACAGCTTGAGTTGTGCGCGGCGCATGGCGTAGCCGATCAGGTCGTTCAATGCCGAATCGAGTGGTGCCTGCATCTCGGCGCTGGTCGACGCTGCCTCGATCGTCTCGGCGAGGGGGGAGGGCTTGGCCATTGCAGGTGAGTCCTGAGGATTTTGGGTTAACAAGGCTATCTATTTTGCCGGCGTTGACCGGTGATTGCTATGGCCAATGTTGGTTGGCGTTCGGAGGGTGGGCGCTCACAGCGTGACGGAAACAGGTTAATATTATTAATAGTTAATTGACATAACTAATTGGCCGGTTTAATTTCCAGTCATCTTCAAACCAAGAACAAGAGAGCATCGTCATGAGCAATTACGAAGGTCGCTGGACAACGGTCAAAGTGGAAATCGAGGAAGGCATCGCGTGGGTCATCCTCAACCGCCCGGAAAAACGCAACGCCATGAGCCCGACCCTGAACCGCGAGATGATCGATGTTCTGGAAACCCTCGAGCAGGATCCGGACGCCGGTGTCCTGGTGCTGACCGGTGCGGGCGAAGCCTGGACGGCGGGGATGGATCTCAAGGAGTACTTCCGCGAAGTGGACGCCGGCCCGGAAATCCTGCAGGAAAAAATCCGTCGTGAAGCCTCGCAATGGCAGTGGAAATTGTTGCGCATGTACGCCAAACCGACCATAGCCATGGTCAACGGCTGGTGCTTCGGCGGCGGCTTCAGCCCCCTGGTGGCCTGCGACCTGGCGATCTGCGCCAACGAAGCGACCTTCGGCCTGTCGGAAATCAACTGGGGCATCCCGCCGGGCAACCTGGTCAGCAAGGCCATGGCCGACACCGTGGGCCATCGCCAATCGCTCTACTACATCATGACCGGCAAGACCTTTGGTGGGCAGAAAGCCGCCGAGATGGGCCTGGTCAATGAAAGCGTACCCCTGACGCAACTGCGTGAAGTTACCGTGGAGCTGGCGCGTAACCTGCTGGAGAAAAACCCGGTGGTGCTGCGTGCGGCCAAGCATGGTTTCAAACGTTGCCGCGAACTGACGTGGGAGCAGAACGAGGATTACCTGTACGCCAAGCTCGATCAGTCACGCCTGCTGGACACCGAAGGTGGTCGTGAGCAGGGCATGAAACAATTCCTCGACGACAAGAGCATCAAGCCTGGCCTGCAAGCGTACAAGCGCTGAAGTGCTGCGGTAGGTAGCCCGGCGCATGCCGCTACTGGCGGTTGCGCCCTGGTGCTGCGGTTACACCGTTCTTATGTATTCCCGACAAAGACTATAAAGAGGAATCACCATGCTGGACGTGCCCCTGCTGATTGGCGGCCAGTCGTGCCCCGCCCGCGACGGTCGAACCTTCGAACGCCGTAACCCGGTGACCGGCGAGTTGGTGTCGCGGGTTGCCGCCGCCACCCTGGAAGATGCCGACGCCGCGGTGGCCGCTGCGCAGAAGGCGTTTCCCGCCTGGGCCGCGCTGGCCCCGAATGAACGTCGAACCCGTTTGCTCAAGGCAGCCGAGCAATTGCAGGCGCGCAGCGCCGAGTTCATCGAGGCGGCGGGCGAGACCGGTGCCATGGCCAACTGGTATGGGTTCAACGTGCGGCTGGCGGCCAATATGCTGCGTGAAGCGGCGTCGATGACCACGCAGATCAATGGCGAAGTCATTCCCTCGGATGTGCCTGGCAGTTTCGCCATGGCCCTGCGCCAACCCTGCGGCGTGGTGCTGGGCATCGCGCCCTGGAACGCCCCGGTGATTCTCGCCACCCGCGCTATCGCCATGCCATTGGCCTGCGGCAACACCGTGGTGCTCAAGGCCTCCGAGCTCAGCCCTGCGGTGCACCGCTTGATCGGTCAGGTATTGCAGGATGCTGGCCTGGGCGATGGCGTCGTCAATGTCATCAGCAACGCGCCAGCGGATGCCGCGGCGATTGTCGAACGGTTGATCGCCAACCCGGCGGTGCGCAGGGTCAATTTCACCGGCTCGACCCATGTCGGACGCATCGTCGGCGAACTCTCGGCGCGTCACCTCAAACCGGCCTTGCTGGAACTGGGAGGCAAGGCACCCTTGCTGGTGCTCGACGATGCCGACCTGGACGCCGCGGTAGAGGCGGCCGCCTTTGGTGCCTATTTCAATCAGGGGCAGATCTGCATGTCCACCGAGCGTCTGATCGTCGATGCCAAGGTTGCCGATGCCTTTGTCGACAAGCTGGCGGCCAAGGTCGCCACCCTGCGCGCGGGTGACCCCGCGGCTGAGGGCTCGGTGCTCGGTTCGCTGGTGGACGCCAGCGCCGGCACGCGCATCAAGGGCTTGATCGACGATGCCCTGGCCAAGGGCGCGCGCCTGGTGGTCGGTGGGCAACTGGACGGCAGCATATTGCAGCCGACCCTGCTCGACGGCGTTGACGCGAGCATGCGCCTGTACCGCGAGGAGTCCTTCGGGCCGGTGGCCGTGTTGCTGCGCGGTGAGGGTGATGAAGTGTTACTGCAACTGGCCAACGATTCCGAGTTCGGGTTGTCGGCGGCGATTTTCAGTCGCGATACCGGGCGTGCCCTGGCCTTGGCCCAACGGGTCGAGTCGGGCATTTGTCATATCAACGGCCCAACCGTGCACGACGAAGCGCAAATGCCGTTTGGCGGGGTCAAGTCCAGCGGCTACGGAAGTTTCGGCGGTAAGGCGTCCATCGAGCATTTCACCCAGCTGCGTTGGGTTACCTTGCAGAACGGACCGCGGCACTACCCGATCTGAACAGGCGGGCGATTGACTTTCCCGTAAGTCAATCGCCCGCGTGCAAGGCCGAAATAACAATAACAAGGCTGCAGCCAATGGCTGCCACGCTTTCGGTGAGTCACCTTCGGGTGGCTTGGGTTTAGCGTGCCTCGACGGAGTACAAGCACTTGAGTTCCGAATTCAGTTTACAAACCCAAGCCAATGTCCAAGCCGGCACACCGCGCTATCGCCCCGTATCCATCGGTTGTGCGGCGGTCGAGGTGACAGAGCAGCATGGCGAACTGCATATGCGTTCCCTGGAACCCTTGGCCGAGTTGCCCAGGCGCTTGCTCGACCGCTTGGTGCATTGGGCCCGGTTGCGTCCTGAGCAGACCTTTATCGCCGCCCGCCAGGAAAACGGTGAATGGCGTCGGGTGAGTTACGCGCAAATGCTTGACAGTGTCCGGGCGATCGCCCAAAGCCTGCTGGGTTATGGTCTGTCGGCCGACAAGCCCCTGGTGCTGCTCTCGGGCAATGACATCGAGCATTTGCAAGTGGCCTTCGGCGCCCTGTATGCGGGCATTCCCTACTGCCCGGTATCGCCGGCCTATTCGTTGCTGTCCCAGGACTTCTCCAAGCTGCGCCACGTGTGCGAGTTGCTCAAGCCAGGCCTGGTCTTCGTCAGTGATGCCGCGGCGTACCGGCGCGCCATCGATGCCGTGATACCGGCGGATACGCCACTGATCAGCGTCCGTGGTCAGGTCGAAGGTCGTCGCCAGGTGAGCTTTGCCAGCCTGCTTGAGCAACCGGGCGGTGCCGAGGCTGAAGCCGCTTTTGCCGCCACCGGCCCGGACAGCATCGCCAAGTTTCTTTTCACTTCCGGCTCGACCCGGCTGCCCAAGGCCGTGATCACCACCCAACGCATGCTCTGCGCCAACCAGCAGATGCTGTTGCAGACTTTTCCGGTGTTTGGTGAAGCACCTCCGGTGCTGGTGGACTGGCTGCCGTGGAACCATACGTTCGGCGGCAGCCACAACCTCGGCATCGTGCTCTACAACGGCGGCAGTTTTTACCTGGACGACGGCAAACCTACCGCGCAGGGAATTGCCCAGACCCTGCGCAACCTCAAGGAAATCTCTCCCACCGCCTACCTGACCGTGCCCAAGGGCTGGGAAGAACTGGTCTCGGCCCTGGAACAGGACGCAGAGCTACGGGAGTGTTTTTTCAAGCGCGTCAGCCTGTTCTTCTTCGCCGCTGCCGGGTTGTCGCAAAGCGTCTGGGATCGCCTTGACCGGGTCGCCGAACAACACTGTGGCAAACGAATCCGGATGATGGCGGGGCTGGGCATGACCGAGGCCGCGCCATCCTGCACCTTTACCACCGGGCCCTTGTCCATGGCCGGTTACATCGGCCTGCCTGCGCCGGGTTGCGAGGTCCGGTTGGTACCAAAAGACGGCAAGCTGGAAGGGCGCTTCCGTGGGCCGCACATCATGCCCGGTTACTGGCGCTCACCGCAGCAGACCGCCGAAGTGTTCGACGAACAAGGCTATTACTGTTCCGGTGATGCACTCAAGCTTGCCGACCCGGATGACGCGCAACTGGGGCTGATGTTCGATGGGCGCATCGCCGAAGACTTCAAGCTGTCTTCCGGGGTGTTCGTCAGTGTCGGGCCGCTGCGTAATCGTGCGGTACTGGAGGGCTCGCCGTATGTCCAGGACCTGGTAGTGACCGCGCCGGATCGTGAATGCCTCGGAGCGCTGGTGTTCCCACGGTTGTACGAATGTCGCCGCATGGCGGGGCTGGCGACCAGTGCCAGCGACGCTCAGGTGTTGGCAAGCACGCCGGTACGCGAGTGGTTCGCCGATTGGTTGCAACGGCTCAATCGCGAAGCCAGCGGCAATGCCAGTCGCCTGGAGTGGATCGCGTTGCTCGACGAGGCCGCGTCCATCGATCGCGGGGAAATCACCGACAAGGGCTCGATCAATCAGCGTGCGGTGTTGCAGTGGCGCGCGGAGCAGGTCGAGGCCCTGTATCGCGGGCTCGATCCGACCATCCTGCGGGCTGGGGCGAAATCTTGAACACAGACGGGCAGTACTCGGCCTTTGCCGATGCGGCGATTTTCGATGCGGTGCGAACGCCGTGGGTGGACCTCGGTGGCGCACTGGCCGAGGTTTCGCCGATCGACCTGGGCATCAAGGTCGGGCGCGAAGTACTGGCTCGCGCGGGCGTCGATCCGCTGGCGGTAGACAGCGTACTGGCGGGTTCGGTGGCCCAGGCCAGTTTTGATGCCTACCTGCTGCCACGGCATATCGGTCTCTATAGCGGCGTGGCGCAATCGGTTCCGGCACTGGGTGTGCAGCGTATCTGTGCCACCGGATTCGAACTGCTGCGCCAAGCTGCCAGGCAACTTGATGACGGTATGCAACTGGCGCTGTGCGTGGCCACAGAATCGATGTCACGCAATCCGATTGCGGCCTATACCCATCGTGGCGGTTTCCGTCTTGGCGCCGAGGTGCAGTTCAAGGACTTTCTTTGGGAAGCGTTGTACGACCCAGCTCCCGGGATGGACATGATCGCCACCGCCGACAAGCTGGCACGGCGCTATGGGCTGAGTCGCGAAGCCGTGGACGCCTATGCCTATGCCAGTCATGAGCAGGCGTTTGCAGCGCAGCAGGCAGGGTGGCTGGCGCCTGAGATTGTTGCTGTGGCTCCACAGATCTTTGAACTTGAAGGTTATCAATCTCGCAGTATTCGCTTGCCTCGGGGCGTCGACTCGGTGAGTGAAGACAGCCACCCACGACCCGCAAATCTCGCCGCCCTGGCCCGGCTGCGCGCCGTGCACGAGGGTGGCGTACAAACCGCCGGAAACAGCTGTGCGGTAGTCGATGGTGCGGCAGCGGCGCTGGTCGGACCTGCTTCGGCTAGCCGCAATACACCGTTAGCCTTTCTGCGGGCTAGCGCTGTAGTGGGGGTGGCGCCGGAGTTCATGGGTATCGGTCCTGCACCAGCGATTCGTCTGTTGGCGCAGCGCAGCGGCTTGAGCCTGGATCAGATCGACAGGTTTGAAATCAACGAAGCTCAAGCCGCCCAGGTCCTCGCCGTGGCTCAGGAGTTGGAATTGGACCGCTCCCGTCTCAACGTTCAGGGCGGCTCGCTGGCCCTCGGTCACCCTTTGGCTGCCAGTGGTCTGCGCTTGGTCTTGACCTTGTCCCGCCAACTGCGCGAGCACAACCTGCGCTATGGGATTGCTGCGGCTTGTGTCGGCGGTGGGCAGGGCATGGCCCTGCTGATCGAGAACCCGAACTGGCGCGCCTGAGGCATAAGTAGCCCTCCCGTAGCAACGGATGTCACCTGTTCTCTAACCTATGAGGTTTCACATGTGGAACTATCAGGCGCCCTTGCGCGATATGCGATTTGTTCTTGAATACTGGCTGCAGGCGCCCGAAGCGTGGCGTCGAAGTTCGGTATTCGAGGCGCTGGATTTGCCGCTGGCCGTGCAGGTGCTGGAGGAAGCTGGGCGTTTCAGCAGTGGCGTCCTGGCGCCGTTAAACAGCATTGGCGATCGTCAGGGTTGCCGTTTGGCTGAGGGACGGGTCACTACTCCGGATGGCTTTTGCGACGCGTATCGGGCCTATGTCGAAGGCGGTTGGCCGGCCCTGGCCTGTGCCGAAGCGCTGGGTGGACAAGGCTTGCCGCAGGTGCTCGACGCGGCGTTGCAAGAGATGCTTTACGCCAGCAACCACGCTTGGGCCATGTACACCGGCATCGCCCACGGCGCCTATCTGTGTTTGAAGACCCACGCAGCCGCGTGGCTGCAAGAGCGCTATCTTCCCGAGATAATTAGTGGCGAAACCTTGGCCACCATGTGCCTGACTGAGCCCCAAGCGGGCAGTGATGTCGGCCTGCTACGCTGTCGCGCCGAACCTCAGGACGACGGCAGTTATCGGCTCAGCGGTAACAAACTGTTTATCTCGGGCGGCGAACACGACCTCACCAACAACATCCTGCATCTGGTGCTGGCTCGCGTGCCGGGAGCACCAACTGGCAGCCACGGGATTTCACTGTTCCTGGTGCCGAAGTTATTGAATCAAGGTCAGGCCAACGGCGTGGCCTGCGACGGTATCGAGCACAAGATGGGGATTAGGGGCAGTGCCACCTGTTCCCTGGTGTTCGAGGCGGCTCAGGGTTGGTTGATTGGCGAGGTCAATCGTGGCTTGAAGGCGATGTTCGTGATGATGAATTCAGCACGCCTTCACGTAGGTCTGCAAGGTCTGGGGCACAGCGAAGCGGCCTGGCAGAACTGCCGTAGCTACGCCAGTGAGCGCCAGCAGATGCGTGCACCGTTAAGACCGGCCGGGGTCGTGGCGCAGGCAGCCGATCCGATCCACTACCATCCGGCAATGCGCCGCGTCCTGCTCGAGTTACGCGCCACCAGCGAAGGCATGCGCGCTATCGGCTATTGGGTCGCACACCTGTTGGACCAGGCCGAACATGACCCGCAGCTAATGGCTCGGCAACAAGCCGGGCAACTGGCGCAACTGCTAACGCCGATCATTAAGGCGTTTTTTACCGAACAGGGTTTTCGCCAGGCCAGCAACGCCTTGCAGGTGTTTGGCGGCTACGGTTACGTCACCGAATTTGCCATCGAGCAAACCCTGCGCGACAGCCGTATCGCCATGATCTACGAAGGTAGCAACGAGATTCAGGCCAACGACCTGCTGCTACGCAAGGTATTGGGCGATCAGGGGCAGGCTTTTGACCTGTTGTTGGCGCAATTGCGCGAGGAGTCCAGGCTGGGCGCCGAACTGCCACAGTGCGCCGGCTTTGCTGCACAACTGGTGAACCTGTGTGGTGAGCTTCACGTGCTGGTTGGCGAGGTGCGTGAGATATCAATTGAAGATGTTGAGTACCCATATCGAGCTGCAGGGAATTTCCTTCAGCTTTGCGGCCTGACCTTGCTTGCGCTGGCCTGGGCACGGTCGGCACGGGTCTCGCAGCAATTGCCTGAGGACGATCCACTGCGCGCCGTCAAACGGGAAACAGCGGGGTTCTTTTTCAGCTACCTGCTGCCCCAGGCCGAGCAGCACATGGCCGCGGTGCGTGGGGCGCGAGCAGGGTTGGCGTTTATTTAAGGCTCGGTAAAAGACCCAAACGGACGCCGTAGTGCCGCCAGGCGATGGCGGTCAGCGACGGTTGCGGGCTTGAATGATCGCGGCTTTCGATACGCCAACGCGCCGGGCGATTTCAGTGATGGTGCATCGCATGAGATCAAACTGGCTTTCTCACTGGAGGGACCGAGGAGGCGCTGCATAAGCTCCAGGTTAAAGACGGCATCGAAGTAGCCATGGCCACCTATCACTCCAACCGCATGTTCCATTGCCTGGAACATGCGGGTCGATCTGCTGAGAGACTCAATTCTTGTTCTTCATCGGATCGCCTCCGGAAGAACGTTACGCCTCTGGCCACCGATCAACTACTTCGCCGTAATCACCGACAGTTTTGTAATCCCGGCCCGCTCGATCGACGCCATGGCACGGGCTACTTCGCCATAATTCACACCGTTGTCGGCCTGCAATTGCACACGGACTTCGGCGTCCTTGGTCTTGGCGGCCTTGAGGTTGGTTTCCAGCAAATCCGGCTGGATTTCATCCTTGTTGATGAACACCTTGCCCTTGTCGTCGATGCTCACCACCAGCGGGTCTTTCTGTTCCACTGGCGCGACCGACTCGGTTTTCGGCAGATTGATCGGAATCGCGTTGGTCAACAGCGGCGCGGTGACAATAAATACCACCAGCAGCACCAACATGACGTCCACCAAGGGCGTGACATTGATCTCGCTGAGCACTTCATCGCTGTCTTGTGTAGAGAAGGCCATATCAGGAGGCCTCCTTGACGTTCTGCCCGGCGACGGTGGCGCTGGACTTGCTCAGTACAGGATGCCGCAGCACGCGGAATGAATGCTTCTGCGCCAGGCTGTAGAAGTCGTGGGCGAAGTCATCCAGATCCGCCGCCGTCAGCTTCAGCCGACGCAAAAAGTAGTTGTAGACCAGCACTGCGGGTACGGCGACGGCAATCCCGACACCGGTGGCGACTAGCGCGGCACCAATGGGCCCGGCCACGGTTTCCAGGCTCGCCGAGCCCGCCGCACTGATCCCTTTCAACGCTGACATGATGCCCCAGACGGTGCCGAACAGCCCGATAAAGGGCGAGGTACTGCCGATACTGGCGAGAATGGCCAGGCCACTTTCCAGCGAACGCCGTTCACGTACGATCTGCTGGCGCAGGGCACGTTCGAGACGGTCCTGATGATTGATCGACTGGCTGAGGTCGGTTGCCTGGCTGTCACTGACCTGAATCGCCGCATAACCGGCCAGCGCGACGCGAGCAGCGGCCCCCGGCAGGCTGTTGGCGGACTCGGTTGCTGATTCAAGGCTCGAAGCGGCCCAGAATTGCTTGTGGAATTTCCGATCCTGGGCCTTGAGCCGGAAGAATTGCAGTCCTTTAAGCAAGGCCAAGCCCCAAGTCGCGACGGAAAAAAGGATCAACAGCCAGATGACGGCATGTTCGATGGATTCGAAGGGGGATGCGAGTAGATTCATGGTCTTCGTTCTCTGATATAGGTTGCTGAGTCGCGGCGCTCCTTTTGTGGGGTGGCCCGCTGTTGCCAGGGTGCAGGGGTCTTGATTGCTACTTGATCTTAAAATCTATGGGCACGCTGACCCAGCCATCCTGGGCGACGTTGCCTTGTTTGGCCGGGACGAAACTCCAGCGCTTGACTGCGGCCAGCGCCGCGTCGTCGAGTTGATCGCGGCCGCTGCTTTTCTGGATCTGGATTTCACCCGGTTTGCCGCTGGCCAAAACATGCACTCGCAACAACACCGTGCCTTGCCAGCCGCGACGCATCGCCACTGACGGATATTCCGGCGCCGGGTTGTGCAGGTACCCTGCGTTGGCGGACGCAGGGGTGATCGGTAGCGGAGCAGGTGGGGCCTCTGGGGCTGGCGCAGCGACCGGTTGTGGCGGAGCGGGTGGGGCAGGTTGCTGCGCCACGGGTTTGGCTACCGGTTTGGGCACCGGTTTGACCACCGGCTTGGGCTTGGGAATCGGTTTAGGCGGTGGCGGTTTCACGGCCAATTCGTCCTCCACCGGTGGTGGCGGTTCGACCACCGGCTGCGCAATCGGCTCGGGCGCAGGAGGCTCCACCACCGGTGGAGCCGGCTGCGAGAATTCGATGGTCATCGGCGGAATCTCCGGCGGCACCACGGGCAGTTGCGGCGTTGGTACCTGGTTGACCCAGACAATCACTGCGCCATGCAGCACCAGCGCAAACACCCCGAGCAAGGCCACTTCGCGGCGGCTCAACACACGCTTGGGCGTGCTGTGCAGACGTGACTGCGACAGGGGCTCGCGGAAGACCCGGCCAAGCTCGAGCAGTTCGCCGGGCCTGGGGCTTTGGAATACCTGTGGCAGCGTTGCGGGGCTCTGGACATTGCCCATTTGTGTACTCCTGTGAATCTTCAGTTTTTACAACGCTTCGACGAATAGCTACGAGGCTCAATGCCCCACCAATTCCGCTAGCAGTTGTTCCTTGAAACCTTGTAATACGGTTGAAGCCCGATCCCGGGGATGGGGCAGATCTACCTTGATTTCGTGCTTGATCCGTCCCGGGTGGGCGTCCATGACGATCACCCGGTCACCCAGGTACAGCGCTTCTTCGATGTCGTGGGTGACCATGATCACGGTGCAGCGCTGCTGGACCCAGATGCGTTGCAACTCGTGCTGCAGTCGTACCCGGGTCAGCGCGTCGAGGGCGCCCAGAGGCTCGTCGAGCAAAAGCACTTTCGGTTTGTTGATCAACGCACGGGCGATGGCCGCTCGTTGTGCCATGCCGCCGGACAATTGGTGCGGGTAGGCGTTTTCAAAGCCTTCAAGTTTGACCAGGGCAATGTGCTCGGCCACCAACCGCTGTTTTTCTGCGTCGGACAACGGATGATTTTTCAGGGCCAGGGCGATGTTCTGGCTCAGGGTCATCCACGGAAACAAACGATGGTCCTGAAACACGATCCCGCGCTCCAGGCTGGTGGCGACGATCCGTTTGCCATCCAGCAAAATGTCACCTTCATAGTCGGCTTCCAGCCCGACAATGAGCCGCAGCAGGGTTGATTTGCCGCAGCCGCTGGCACCGACGATGCTGACGAACTCGCCGGGGCGGACGTCGAGGTCGATGTTATGCAGCACCGGCAGAGGATTGCCCTCGATCCGATAAGCCTTGCTCAGGCCGCGAATGTGCAGCGCACCCGACTGCAATGAAGTGCTGTGTAGCGGGGCATGTTGGGCGATTGCGTTCATGGAATGGCCTTTCAACGAGTGTTGCGCCAGCGCAGCAAATGGCGGCTAAGAAGGGTGAATAGCAGGGTCATCAGGTAGCCACAGAGGCCAATGCACAGCACGCTGAGGACGATGACCTCCATGCGTGAACCGGCTTCGGCGTTCATCATCAGGTTGCCCAGGCCGGCGCCGGAAGACAGAAACAGCTCGCTGCCCACGGCGGTGACCCAGGCAAACGCCAGTGCGTGCAACACGCCGGTGGCAATGCTCGGTAGCGCCGCCGGAAGCAGCACATGACGGAACCGCTGCCAGCGGCTCAGGACCAGTACCTGCCCGACTTCACGGTAGCGCTGCTCGACATGGCTGAAGCCTTGCCAGGTGTTGAGGACCATCGGATAAAACGCCGCGAGGCTGACGATCAGTACCTTGGAGAACTCACCGTTGCCGAACCACATGGCAATCAGCGGAATCCAGCCAAGCATCGGAACCTGGCGGATCGAGTGGAACAGCGGCCCGATCAACCGATTGGCCACGGCTGACAGCGCCATCAGCACCCCCAGCGATACGCCAAAGAAAATGCCCAAGGCCAGGCCGGTGCTGGTACGTGTCAGGCTGGCCAACAGGTTAACCAGCAACTCGCCATTGGCCAGCAGTTCGATCAAGGCCGAGCCAATCGCCGACAAAGGCACAAAAGCGTAAGCCCCGGCGGCGCCCTGGCGTGACAGGTACTCCCAGGTGCCGATCAACAACAGCGGCAGCAACAGGCCGCGCAATTTGGCAAATAGTCGAGACATCGGCGGCTCCTAGCGGGTCTGCCAGCGGAACATCCGCTGTTCGAGTTGGCGAAAACTGAAGTCGAGCACAAAGCCGATCACGCCCGTGACGACCACCCCAACCATCACCACATCGATGCGCAGCATTTGCCGGCTCATTTCAATCATCTGTCCCAGGCCACTGTCGGCGGCCAGCAACTCGGTGGCCACCAGCACCACCCAGGCGCGGGTCAGGCTGATGCGAAACCCGGTGATGATCGGTGGTGCGGCAGCCGGCAGGGCGATCTCGCGGACGAACGTCGGCCAGCGCAGTCGATACACGTCAGCCACTTCGAAGTAGCTGCGCGGGATGGCTTTGACGCCTTCGCTGGCGGCCAGTGCCACCGGGAAGAAGGCGGTTTTGGCAACGATGATGATCTTGAAGGTTTCATCGATACCGAACAGCAGCACGAACATCGGGATCAACGCGATGCTCGGAATCTGGCGCAGGGTGTGGAACAGCGGCGAGCAGTAGTTCTCGACGTTTTTCGACAGGGCCATGAGCACGCCGAACGCCAGGCCCGACAACGAGCCGATAGCGAATCCCAGCCCAAGGCGCGACAGGCTGTTGAGCAGGTGGTCGAGCAACTCACCGCTGGCTGACAGCTCTTCGAAGGTACGCCACACCTGCGCGGGCGGGACCAACAGGTTGCGCGGAAAAATCCCGGCCTCGGCCACCACCGCCCAGAGCAACAGCAGGGCAACAGGGGAGATGAGCCAGGTCAGGGAGGACAACAGTCGTTGAATACGCATGGCAGGTCTTATTTCGGCGAAGTACCGAAGGGGTATCGCAAGAGCTGTGCCAGTACCGGTAAATACTGCCTGGACCTGATGACGCCATCGCCGGCAGGCCGGCTCCCGCAGGTTATGCACCACCCTGTGGGAGCTGGCCTGCCGGCGATGGCGTCGTAATGAACACCGGGAATTGATGCCTGGTCAGCATCCGCTGCTGCCAGGGCAACACCCCACCAGCAGTCCACTCAGAACTCGTAACTGACGCTGGTGTAATAGAACGCGCCCTGGGCACCCTCAGGGCTGGTGATCGAGTACTTCGGTACGCCATACAACTGCGTACCTTCAGCCTTGTCCGGGTGGGTATCGAACAGGTTGATCGCCCCCACGGACACCTTCAGCGCTTTGTCAAAGGTGTAGGACAAGTCCAGGTCAGTCACCCATTGCGGGCTATAAGTCTGGTCCAGCGTCGGGTTGGTGGCGTTGAGGCTTTTCCATTCGCCATAGCGGCGCTGGGCGACGGTGACGCCCCAACCGTCATACAGCCAGTTGGCACTCAAGATCAGCTTGGATTTGGGCGTACCGTCTTCGATCAGACCCTGGGTGGTACGGCCGACAATCTGCGAGCCACTGATATTGCCGACGTCGCGCAGAGCGGTGATTTTGGTGTTGTTCTGGCTCACGCCGGCATTCAGGTTCAGTTGCCCCCATTGCTGCAGGTCCAACTGATAATTACTCGCCAGTTCGATACCGTCGGTACGGGTGTCGGCGACGTTGGTGTAGAAGGCCGCGCTTTGAATATTCGCGTACGGCGTCCCGGCGAAAATCGGCGAGACCACCGACGCCGGCAACTGGTCAGAGAGGGTGATGCGGTTGTCGATGTCGATGCGGTAGGCGTCCAGCGTCACCGATGCATTGGCCAGTGGGCGCCAGACCAGGCCCAGGGAGTAGCTGGTCGACTCTTCCGGCTTCAGCGACTTGCCGCCCAGCAACGTTGCTTCGG
Organism: Pseudomonas sp. GW821-FHT09H03; assembly: GCF_059415945.1. Lineage (NCBI taxonomy): Bacteria > Pseudomonadati > Pseudomonadota > Gammaproteobacteria > Pseudomonadales > Pseudomonadaceae > Pseudomonas > Pseudomonas sp. GW821-FHT09H03. Next base: position 82,019 of record NZ_JBWKOF010000015.1, read on the forward strand.
GGCTGTCGGCGCGCAGGGTTCGTTGCTGCACTTCGACAAAGTTGCCGCTGCCCGGCGGTTGTTCCACCACCTGCACGCTGAACGAAGACAAGCCGCTCTGCACCAGCGACGGCGCGCGATAGCCGGTGCTGGCGGTGGCCCTGGCGGCGATCTGCGCAGTGAAGTCATAACGCAGGGACAGCTTGCCGTTGGTGGTGTCGCCGAAGTCCGAATAGTGCTCGGTGCGCACCGCGACCCCGGCCTGGAATTTCTCGGTGATCTGACCTTCGACATCGAGGTAGGCACCCAATACGTCGCGGTCCAGCGAGGCCGCATCGACTTGGGTAATGCCCGAGTAGTAACCCGGAATGCGTCGCCGCGTAATCGGGTCGACGGTGTTGAAGAGCGAGCCGTTCTGCCATCCCGCGGCTTCGCCTTCGCTCAGTTCATAGTTCTCCTGGCGCCAGGCCACGCCGGCGGAGAGGGTCAGCGGCTTGAACAGCAGGTCGGTGGGCAAGTCCCGCACCCAGTCCAGGGTCACGTTGGTCTGGTCGGCCTCACGTTGGCCGGTGTAAATGCTTTGCGGGCTGCTGGTACCCCAGCTGGGGTTGATCGCATTGCGGTCGGTGGAATCCAGGGTGTTGTTGCCATAGTTCACGGCGAAGTCGAACTTGCCCAGTTGCTCATCTTCGTAACGCAGGCCGCCGGTCAACGCATAGTCTTCCAGCGAGTAGCGGGTGATCGGCAGGCGTCCGTCCGGGTAGCGTTGCAGCGCAGTGCTGCTGTAGTTGTTGCGCAAGGTGGTGGGCGGGTCGAAGAAGCCTTCGGCGTCGGTGTTTTTGTGGGAGTAGGTGGCAAAGCCGTAGGCCGTCAGACCTTCGCCAATGCCGACCTCGCTGTTGAGGGCAAAGTTGTACTGGTCCGACACATTGCCCGAGCCCCAGCGCCAAGTACGGTAACGGTTGTTTTGTTCGCGGGGCGTGTTGATGCTGGTGGAGCCCGGGTAGAAGATCCGGTTGTCCGGGTTAGTGTCACTGGCCGGGTCCTGGCTGCCGGCGTCGAAACCCAAGGTCAGGAAGCCGTCGTTGGGCAGGGTGAAGCCTTTCCAGCCGCTGAGTTTGCGCTGGATGCCATCGCCCTTGTCGTAGCCGCCGAAGCGGTATCCGAGGTTGCCCCCTTCGTCCTTTTCCTTGAGCACGATATTGATCACCCCGGCAATGGCATCGGAGCCGTACTGGGCTGCCGCACCGTCGCGCAGGATTTCCACGCGTTGGATCGAACTCAGAGGGATCAGGCTCAAATCGACGGCTGCGGCGCCGCGTCCATTGACCAGGCTTTGGCGGGTAACGTTGGCGCTGGTATGGCGGCGTTTGCCGTTGACCAGCACCAACACCTGATCAGACGCCAGCCCACGCAAGGACGCGCCTTGGGCGATGGAACCGGCGAAGGCGCCCTGGGGTGATTGCGGATAAGTGAACGAGGGCGACAGCGCGGTGAGGGCGCCGGACAGGTCGCTGGCGCCGGTCTGTTCCAGTTGCTCGCCAGACAGAACGTCAATCGGTGCGGCGCTTTCCAGTGCCGTGACATCGCTTCGGCGGGTGCCGAGTACGACCACGGTGTCCAGGTGATCGCTGGTTGCGCCGGGGTTGGTTTCGGCAGCAATGACAGGTAGGGCAAAGCTGCCAATGACCAACGCGATAGCGCCGGCCAACGGGGTGTGATGGAACATGGGTAAATTCCTTCCAGGCGTTGCAGGAGCTGGCTTGCCAACGATGACGGTCGTCAGGGCGATGCAAGGCTTGCGGGCCCATCGCCGGCAAGCCGGCTCCCACAGGGTTTTGTGTAGTTCCGGAGGACCGGACATCGCAGACGTTCTGTAGGAGCTGGCTTGCCAACGATGGCGGTCGTAAGGGCGATGCAAACCTCGGGGGCCTCATCGCCATTTCAAGCCGGCGCCTACAAGGGGTTGCGTGGTGCCACAGGAATCAGAAGCGGCTGGTCACGCTCAGGCCGACGGTGCGCGGGTCGCCGTAGGTGATGACGTATTGGCCCAGGGTGCCGTTCGGACGGCCGTGGACCTGGTAGCGGCGGTCGGTGACGTTGTTCACGAAGCCGGTGACGCTGAGCTTTTCATCCGGGCTGAACCAGGTCAGGCGGGTGTTGGCCAGGGTGTAATGCGGCTGGCTGAGGGTTTTGTCAGCACTGCTCTGGCGATCGGCGAGGAAGTATTCCTTGTCACGGAAACTCACGTCGCCACCCGCGACCAACTTGCCGCCGATTTCCAGCGGGAAGGTGTAGTCGGCACCAAGCGCTACTACGTTGCGCGGCGAACGTACAAAGCTGTTGCCGCTGTAATCGCCGGTGATGGCGCCTGTGTTGGGGTTGGTGTTCTTGAAGTCGGTGTATTCGGTGTCCAGGAACGAGACCGCCGCACGCAAGTGCAGGTAATCGGTCGGCTGGGCTTCGAGTTCCAGCTCGGCGCCCTTGACTGTCCCCTTGGCGCCGTTGGTCAGCGCAGTGGTGAGCACGCCGTTATTGACCGTCAGCAGGTTCACCTGAATGTCCGAATAGTCGTAATAGAAGATATTGGCGTTGGCCGTCAGGCGATGGTCGAACCATTCAGACTTGAGGCCGATTTCGTAGGCGTCGAGTTGTTCAGGGTCCACCGTGGTCAGCTGCGAAAGGCTGGTGGACAGGCCAGTGTTGAAACCGCCGGAACGGAAACCGTGGGCATAGCGCAAGAACGCGCGCACGTTGTCGTTGAACCGGTATTCCGGCGTCAGGTCGTAGGTCCAGGCTTCCCAGGTCTTGTCTTCCTGACGATTGCCATTGGTGCCAACACCCGCCAGTGGCACCAACGGGCCGTTGGCGGTGATGCGGGTCAGTTGGGTCAGGTCGAGATCAATGTCTTTCTTCTCTTGGGTCCAGCGCAGGCCGCTGGTCACGGAGAAGTTGTCGGTGAAGTCGTAGGTCAGGTTGCCGAACAACGCGTAGCTGTCCGTGGTGTGGTCGTAGCTCAAGTCACGAAAGTCGGTGGCACCGCCCGTCTGGTTCGAACCGGTGCCGTTAGGCGTAGGGCCTGGCGTGATGAAGCGCTGTGCAGAGCTGTCGAGATCCTCGTGGAAGTAGTGCGCACCGAGCAACCAGCGCAAGGTTTCCTGCTGCGGCGAGGCCAGGCGCAGTTCCTGGGAATATTGCGAGTATTTGTTGTCGGCAATTGCCGCGCCGTTGACCTCATAAGGGGTGTAGTCGGCGTCGCTTGTAGACTGCCCGCGAATGTAGTCGTAGGCGCTGATGGAGGTCAGCGTGTAGTCCCCGAGATGCCAGTTCAGCGTCAGCGAAGTGCCGTCATGATCGAGCTTGGAGTCTTCATTGACATTGAGGGCGATATCGCGCCCGCGGGGTCTTTCATAGCCGACGTTGTAGTAGCGCCCGATGGTTAGTGAGCCGTTGCTGCCATCGCCTTTGTACTCGCGGCTGTGGACTTTCAGCAATGCCTCGAGATCATCATTTATCTGCGCAAGAAACTGCAGGCGTACGGCTTTCTTGTTGACGTCGCCGTAGGTGTTGTCATCCACCAGGTTCTCCTGGAAGCCGTCGCGTTCTTCGGAATACAGCGAGATCCGGGCGGCGAGTTTGTCGTCCACCAGCGCTCCCCCCAGAGCGCCGCTGACGATGCGTTCGTTTTTGGTGCCAAACCCGATCGTACCGAAACCGTCGGTGTCGAAGGTCGGTTTTTTGGAGATGACATTGACCGCGCCCGCGGTGGTGTTCTTTCCGTACAGCGTGCCTTGCGGGCCGCGCAGTATTTCGATGCGTTCCAGGTCGAACAACGGCCCGCCGCCGGCGATCGGCGCGTTCAGGTACACGTCGTCGGCGTAGATGCCCACCGGGTACACGGTCGCGGCGCCGGTGTCACCGGTGCCCAGGCCGCGGATGTACCAGCGTGGTCGGCCGTCGCCATCCGGGTTCTTGGCTGATGCGTTGGGCACGAAGGTGGTGATATCGCCCATGTTGCGCACGCCATCGGCCACCAGGCTGGTGCCCTGAACTGCCGATACCGCCACTGGAACTTCTTGCAGGGTTTCTTCGCGGTGTTGCGCGGTGACGGTGACGGTCTTGAGTGAAGGCTCGGTGGCCGTTTTGCTGGTGTCGGTTTCTGTGGTTTCTGCTGCCAGCAATCCTTCGCTGACGCCGCCCCCGGCCAGCAATAAGGTTAGCCAGATACTTTTGGTGATTGGATTAAGTTTATGCATTTAAGTCTCCCCCGATAATGTTTCACTAATGGGGGTAGAGCAGAGATCGTGCCAAGTGAATTTATGGAAGGTTTAGTTTTGTTAAGTGCCTGTATTTAAAGGATATTAAATTTTATAAAGTTGTGATTTTTCAGGGGTTTCAAGGTTTTTTTAGTTGAATCCACTGCGCGTTGAAAGCGTTTGCCGAAGATTCAACATAAGTTGCTTGGCGGGTGTTGCTGGAGCAGCAAACATTGAGTGAGGGAGTGTTGCCAGGTCAACAACTCGTTGACCTTGAAGACGCTATCGTCGGAACGCCGCCCGCAGCAAGCCGGCTCCCACAAGTCCGCAGTGTGAACCCGATTCTGTAGGAGCCGGCTTGCTGCGGGCGGCGTTCCGACGATGGCGGTGTAGCGGGCGACGAAGATTTCAAACCGCCAGGCGGGAAGTGGAACCAATGACATTTTCCAACACGCTGAAATCGATCCAGTCCCGGACATCGAATCGCCGCGGGATGAAGTCCCAGCGGTGCAGGAAGTCAGTGAAATCCTGCAACGCCTCGATGGAACGCGTATCGAGCGTCGTGCGTAAACGCCGGTGGGCGTCTTCACCGTAGGCGGCAGCGACCCAGTATTCGCTGGTGTTCAATTCACGGGCCAGAAAACGCCGGGTCTCGTCCGGATTGGCCCAGGCCCATTGCTCGGTGCGCAGCACGGTATCGACAATCCTCACGCTGGCATCGAAATGTTCATTCAACAAGCGAGTGTCAACCGTCAGCGTCCGTGGCGTGCCGTTGTTCGAGCGAATCAGCGGGTCAGGGTGCGAGCCGGTATCAATGACCACGTGCAAGCCGAATTCGTTGGCCAGGTGCACGGCATGCGCGCCCTTGAGGAAGATCGCGTCGATGTCGCCACGCAACAAACCGATCAGTTCGTTGTTGCGGCGGCTGAAGCGCGTCACACCGAGGCTGACTTCCGAACCGTAGACATGCTGCTTCTGATCGTCGCTGTAGGTACCGCCATAGGGGTAGTCCACCAACTCGACATCCGACACCTCAAGGCCTTCAAGCTTGAGGGCGTTTTCCAGCCCGCGCAGGGCTTGGGCGCGGGTGAAGTCGATCTGCACGTTGGCCCATTTCGGCACGCCGAAGCGGCGGTTTTTCAGATCGCGAACCGTCTTCACACCGCTTTCTGCGGTGGTCAGGATCAACTGCACCTCGTCGCTCCAGGACAGCCCCAGCACCCGGGTCTGTACACCGCTGGCGTAGGCCCAGATGGCCGGGATATTACCGCCGTGGCGCACCGAGTTTTTCAGGTGATGGTCGTAGTGTGCTTCGCGAACTTCCCGTTCGCTGGACTCGCGCAGGGATTGAATGTTGGTGCCGAATGGCAGAAAGGCTTGCGCCAGTCGACCGGATTGCACGGCGATGCCCAGTCCTGTGGGAACCGGACTGTGGGTGTACCAAAGCGTATCGAGTGGTTTGCTCATAAAAGCCTTCAGTTCGAGTCCATTAAACCTTGCGGGTTATCCGGCCAGCGCGGTGTGTGATTGCAGCAACGCGTCCAGTGGCCGGCGATCGATCCAGTCACGCACGTCGAAGCTATTGGGGATGAAACGCCAGCGATGCAGAAAGTGGGTGAAGTCCTGCAGGGAGGCGATGGCTTGCTCATCCAGTTCGGTACGCAAGCGCAGGTGTGCGTCATTGCCATAAGCGGCGCTGACCCAGTACTCGCTGCTGTTGGTTTCGCGGGCCAGGTAGCGGCGCGTTTCGTCCGGGTGGGTGTGGGCCCAAAGTTCGGCGCGGCGTACGGAATCGAGAATGCCGGTGGCAACATCGAAGTGGTTGTCCAGCAGGTTCAGATCCACTGCCAGCGTGCGAGGCGTGCCGTTGTTGCTGCGGATCAGCGGTTCGGGGTGCGAGCCGGTGTCGATCACGGTATGCAGGCCGAACTCATGGGCCTGGCGGGCGGCGCTGGCGCCTTTGAGGAAAATCGCGTCGACCTCGCCGCGCAGCAGGCCGACCAGTTCCAGGTTGCGTCCCTCGACCCGCTGGGTGCTGACCGGCGTACCGTTCACGGTGCTGACCTGCGGGTCGCTGAACGTGCCCTCATAGCGGTAGTTCACCAGTTGCACATCGCCGACCTGCAAGCCTTCCAGCAGCAGGGCGTTTTCCAGCCCGCGCAGAGCCTGTGCGCGGGTGAAGTCGATCTGCGCACCGGCCCAGTCAGGCAAGCCGAAACGGCGCCCCTTGAGGTCCTTGACGGTTTTGATGCCGCTGTCTGGAAGCGTCAGGATCAGTTGCACTTCATCAGCCCAGGACAGGCCAATGACCCGCGTCTCCCGGCCTTGAGCCCGGGCCCAGATCGCCGGGATGTTGCCGCCGTGGCGTACCGAGTTGCGCAGGGTGTGATCGAAATGCGATTCGCGCACAGCCTTGTCGGCGGATTCGCGCAATGACTGCACCTGCGTGCCCAAGGCACCAACAGTCTCTTGCAGCCAGCCTTTTTGCACGGCGATGCCCAGCCCGGTGGGGACGGGACAGCGGGTGTACCAGAGGGTGTCGAGGGGGTGAGTCATGGGTAAGTCTCCTGCAGCGTTCAGGCGCTGGCTTTCAGATGAGATGCCGTTTGTGCGACAGGGCGTTGGTGCACCAGCGGCAGGACTTCCTGACCGATGCGCAGGGCTTCTTCCAGATGTGGGTTGCCGGCGAGGATGAAGGTCGAGAAACCGGCGTCGCGGTACTCCACCAGGCGTTCGGCGATGTTCTCGTGGCTGCCCACCAGACCCACGGTCGGGCCCGGTTTGGCCTTGGCGAAACCGGCCCACAGGTTCGGACCGATGATCAGGTCGTCGAAGCGGTCGATGTTTTGGTGGTAGGCGGTCTGGCGAGCACCACCGACCGAATCGGAGCCGCTGGCGAAACCCTTGGCGACCACGCTGCTCTTGCCTTCGAGCTTGTCGAACTGGCGGCGCAAATCTTTCCACGCCAGCTCTTCGGTTTCCCGGGCGAACAGGTCGACACGCAGGCCGAAGCGCACGCTGCGACCCTGTTTGTCTGCCAGTTCACGCACGCGATCGATGTGCGGCTTGAGCTTGTCGATGGGCTCGGCCCAGTTCAGGTAGACGTCGGCATGTTTGGCGGCAACATCCAGGGCCGCATCGGAGAACCCGGAAAAGTACACGCCGGGCTTGCGCTCGTTTTGCAGACCGTGCGGCAGGGCACCGTTCTCCAGCTGATAGATATCGCCGTCATAGGAGAAGCGCTCGTTCTCCCAAAGCCCCTGGATGATGTCGAGGAACTCGCCGGTGCGCTTGTAGCGCAGGTCATGTTCGAGGAAGTCGCCGTTGGCCCGCTGACTGGCCGGGTTGCCCCCGGTGATGATGTTCCACTCCAGGCGACCGCGGCTGAGATTCTGCAGGATGGCCGCTTGTTGCGCGGCATAGGCCGGTAGGGTCCAGGTGGCCTGGAAGGCGATGAGGAATTTGATCCGGCGGGTTTCCCGGGCCAGTGCCGCTGCGGCGATCCATGGCTCCGGACCGGTGGGCAACAGGGCGCCTTCGAAACCGGCCAGTTCGGCGGCTTTCGCGACCTGGGCGATGTAGTCGATGTAGGTGAAGTCGTCCGGTTCACCATTGGGCAGACGCCCGGGTGCGATGTTGCCTGGACGATAGTGGGGATTGCCGCGGTTGTGTTTGTCGGTGGTCAGTTGCGGACCATCGGTGCCCAGCGGCAGGCGCCAGAAAAACTCAGTGCTCATAGGGTGCTCCTGATTCAATTACGCGTTGCGTCGTGTAGGTGCGATGACGTTTTGAGTGGATGATTGCAACGGACATGCCATGCGCGGTGAGCCGGGTTTTGCTCAGCAGGGCCGGGCGTTTGGCAGGGGGGCGGGGAAGGATTGAGGATCAGGGTGCTGCTGTGGCAGCAGTGCGTCAGCAATGGTTGCTCGGGGTGCAACAGGTTAATTTTCAGGCGAACTGGCAATCGCCAACGCTAGCAAGCCAGCTCCTACAGGTCCGTGTTGTGAACCCGATTGTGTGGGAGCCGGCTTGCTGCGGGCGGCGTTCCGGCGATGACGGTTGCGATCACACTGATGCTGTGGCGACGATCTCATCAATGGACGAGCCGGCCTCGGCGCTGCGCAAATAGGTCTGGTACAACGCCGCGTAAGCGCCACCCTGTTCGATCAATTGGCTGTGTGGCCCTTGTTCGACCAGGCGACCCTGGCGAATGACCACGATGCGGTCGGCATCGCGAATGGTGGCCAGGCGATGGGCGATGATGATGGCGGTGCGGCCTTCGCAGAGTCGGCGAAATGCTCGCTGTATTCGGCGCTCGGTATGGATATCGACGGCTGAGGTCGCTTCGTCCAGCACCAACACCGCCGGGTCAGCGAGGTAGGCGCGCACCAGGCAGACCAACTGCCGCTGCCCATGGCTCAAGTGCCCACCCAATGGCCCGACTTCGGTCTGATACTGGTGCGGCAGGCGCTCCAGCACCTCATCCGCGCCCAGCTCCCGGGCTGCTGCAATCAGACTCGCATCGTCGGCATGGGGCGATGCCAGTCGCAGGTTGTCGAGGATGCTGCCGCTGAACAACACATTGTCCTGCAAAACCACGCCGACATTGCGCCGCAGTTCATGTTGGGTCAGGTGGCGAACATCGACCCCGTCAAGCCGGACCGCGCCCGACTGCACCTCATAGAAACGCGTCAACAACTGCACCAGCGTGCTCTTGCCATGGCCCGAGGGGCCGACAATCGCCAGCACCTCACCGGCAGGAATGTGCAGGTCCAGGTCGTTGATCACCGGCGACGCACTGTTGCCATCGTAGCTGAACCGCGCCTGTTCAAAACGCACTTCACCCCGGGCTTTGCCCACTCGTTGCGGTGTGGCGCTGTCGTTGATTTCCGGTCGGGTGTCGAGCAGCAGAAAGATTCGCTGTGCCGAAGCCGAACCGGTGGCGTAGCGCTCGAACAAGTCCGACAGTTCCTGCAATGGCCCGAGGAACAGAAACACGTAAAACAGGCTCTCGGCGATCTGGCCCACGGTCACATCCGCCTGCGCCAGACCGTACGCGCCCACCAGCAACAGCACTGCCATGCCGGCCGAACTGAGCAGGGCGGTAAAGGGGGCGAACCAGCCGGACCGCAGGCTGCCGCGAATCAGCGAATGATTGAAGTCATCCAGCAGACCGCGATAGCGCCGCAGGTTCGGGGCTTGCTGGGCACACTGCTGCAACATGCGCGCGCCGCTCACGCTCTCCACCAGATGCGCGGTGAAGCGGCTGCGGTTTTCCGCGACCTTGGCCCAGTTGCGCTGGGAGATGCGTTTGAAACTCCAGGTCGCGAGCACCAGCAAAGGCACCGTGGCGGCGAGACTGAGAAAAAACCGTGGGTCGATTCGCCAGAGCATTACCGACGCCAGTCCACAGCGCAGCAAGGCGCCCAGCAATTCAGGCGGGCCCTGGATCAGCAGCGGTTCAAGGGCATCGACGTCCCGGTCGACACGGGAAATGATCCGTCCGGCCTTGGTCCGGTCGAAATAGCTCACGCTCAGGCTCTGGACATGCGCAAACACCCGCACCCGCAGGTCATTCAAGACCCGAATCGCCGCACTGCCCGCCACAAACTGCGAGACCCCGGCGAGCAGGAAACGCCCGAGCCAACTGGCTGCCAGCCCCAAGCCGAGCCAGAGTACCAGGCGTTCATCGAGCAACCAGTGATCGCCCTGTTGAATCAGCCCACGGTCCAGCAATTCACGGACGAACCAGGGGCGCAAGAACACGGTGAAGACCAGCAAAAGCTCAATGCCGATGACTGCGGCAATGTGGCGGCGAATCGGTTTGAGCAGCGGCAGCAGCCGACTGAACATGCTGCGGTCAAGGGCCTTTTTGGCCAGCATTTCTTCTATTTCGATATCGCTCAAGGCTTTGCCGGCGATTGGGTTAGCCATGGTCGATCCCTAGCAGGTCGCGGTAGTCCGGATGGGTTTTCAAGAGTTCAGCATGGGTGCCGCTGGCGACGATCCGGCCGTCCTGGAGCATCAGCACGCGGTCCGCCAGAAGAATGGTCGACAGCTTGCTGGAGATCAGCAGCAAGGTCGTTGCCCGACCCTGGTCTCGGCGCAACTGACGAATGTTGTTCAGAACCTGGCGTTCGCTGATCGCATCCAGCGCACTGGTGGCATCGTCCAGGCACAGGATGTCCGGCTCACCGAGCAGCGCGCGGGCCAGACTCAAGCGTTGGCGCTGACCGCCAGACAGCGTCACGCCACGGTCACCGAGCGGCGTGGCCAAGCCTTGGGGCAGACGTTCAAGTACGTCTTCGGCAGCAGCCAAACGCAAACCCTGACGCAGTTGTTCATCGCTGGCGTGCGGCGCCGTCAGCCGCAGATTGGCCGCAAGCGTGTCGGAAAACAAAAAGCTTTCCTGGGGCACTACATGTACGCGCCGTCTCAGTTCGTCCAGATTCAACTGACGGATGTCCTGCCAACCGGCACTGTCCGAACCGATCAACAAGCGACCGGAACTTATGTCGCTCAGGCGCGGCAGCAGGCTGGCCAACAGGCTTTTACCGGTGCCGGTTGCGCCCACCAGCGCGACGAGTTCACCTGGCTGCAGCGTCAGCGAGCAGTCCTGCAGAATCTCTCGTCCACCGCCGGGGGCGCTGACACTGACGTGCTCCAGTTTCAGTCCCAATGGCGAGTCGGGCAGGCTGTCGGCACCGCTTCGAATCGCGGCTGGTTCGTCCAGCAGTTGCCAGATGCGCTCGGCGCTGGAGCGCGCGTCGGCGAAGGTCTGCATGACGCGGCCAATGCCTTCGATGCGAAATACCAGGGTGGTGGCGATCAGTAGCGAAGTTACCAGTTCGCCGATGCCCAACTGGCCGGCGGCCACCAGATGAGCGCCGTAAATCAGAATCCACACATGCCCTAACGCAACGACGGCCTGGGGCAGGGGGATGCGCGAACTGGAGTAGGCGAGGGCGAGGCGGGCATGGTCGGCGAACACCGCAACTTGCGTGGCGAAGCGCTGAATGCGGCTGTGCTCCAGGCCGAACGACTTGATCACCCGCACGCCGCTGATGCCTTCGCTGAGGTCTTGATTGACCCGGTCATAGGCTTCGCCAACCGCTCGATCGAGGCTGACCAGGCGTTCGGTCTGGCGCACGAAAATCCACAGGCCGAACCCGGTGAGCAACAACGGTACCAGGCCCAGCAGCGGGTTGTACCAACTGAGCAGGCCGACGGTTGCCAGCACCACCAGTGGCGTTTCCACCACTTGGCGCCAGAAACTGATTAGCGCATCGCGCACCTTGTCGGCGTCGCGAGTGGTACGCGTGATCATTTCACCCATGCCGTGTTGCCAGTGATAGCCCAGGTGCAGGGTTTGGACCTGGTGCAGGATGCGTTCGCGCAGACGCGTCAGCAGTTCCTGGCTGAGCACCAGCGACAGCACGCTGGCAGCGTATTGCAACACGCCACGGCCCACGGCCACGGCGAGCATCAGCCACAACCAATACCAGCCGAGGCTGGCGTCCAGGCTGCCATCGGCGTGGCGGGTTACCGCGCGGCCGGCACTGACATCGTTGACCGCATGCCCGATCAGCCATTGCTGCCAGACCAGCCCGAGGTTCACGGCAACGAACAGCGCCGCCACCAGCGCGAAGCGCCAGGGCATCTCCCGGTAAATCGTCAGGCTGCGCAGAAGAGGGTGTTTTTCGATCATGTAAATACTCTGTGGGGGTATGCCAGGCCGTACCGAGTGATACCGCGCAAAACACGGACCTGTAGGAGACGGCTTGCTGGCGATGGGGGTCGTCCAATCAACGCCGGGGGCTGGTGGCGCCCTGTTTTTCCTTGGCGTTGAGGATCGCGGTGTATTCGCCCGGGTCGACACCGTTGAGGTAGTAGTTGCCGACATGATGCAGGCGCCAGCGGATCGGATCGTGGGTGGTGTGGACCCGGGCGTTGCGCCAGAAGCGGTCCAGGTTCCATTTGTTCAGAGATGAACTGGCCCCGAGCAGGGAGAAGATATCGCTGGAGATCTTCAGCGAGGCCGCATCGGAATGAGCGCGCGCGGTGGCCACCGAGAGAATCAGTTCGTCTTGCAGCTCTTTGTTGTCCGGGTCCAGTTCATGTTGATCGAACACCCGCGCCGCATCCCGCAGCAAAGATTGCGCACCACGCAAGGCCACGGCGTATTCGCCGACCTGTTTGATGATGTGCGGCTCCTGATGGGCATGATCGACGCCACTTTCCACCCAAGGGCGGGCGTTGTGGTTGAGGTATTGCACCGCCGCCGACAGCGCGCCTTCGGCAATACCGGTGTCGATGGCCGCGTGGAGAATCTGCGGGAATGTCAGGCCCGTGCGCTTCATCGGTCCTTTGCGCTGGGAGACGAAGCCTTCGTCGAGTTCAATGTTGTCGAAAATCACCGTACCGCTGACCGAGTTTTTCTGACCGAAAGCTTCCCAGTCATCGACCAGCGTCAGGCCCGGGGTATTGCGATTAAGCAGCACCCCGGCACCGCCGTCGTCGCTGGCGGCCGTCAGGGAAATCCACTCGGCCAGGTAGGAACCGGTGGAGTAGAACTTGCTGCCGTTGAGGACAAGCTTGCCGTCGGCGCGACGTTCGACCCGGGTCTTGAGCGCGAACTTGTTCTTGCCACCCACCTCGGCCAAGGCATTGCCGAAACGTTTGCCGGCCAATACATCGCGGATCAAGCGGTCGCGGATCTCGTCGGAATACCCGGTGAAAATCCCCCGCAGCATGACGTTGTGGATTTGCAGCAACTGACCGACGCCGCCGTCGGCCACTGAAATGAGGCGCACGGTTTCGACGATGGTTTCCACCGAAGCACCGAGCCCGCCAAACGCTTTAGGCACGCCAATGGCGGTCAGGCCACTTTCGGACAACAGCTGCGCCTGGCGCCGTGGCAGTTGACCGTTCTGACTGGCATCGGCGGCGATTTCGGCAATCTCCAGGGCGATTTCCCTGGCCACCGCGATGGCCTGGGCTTCGCTTTGCAACGGGCGAATGGGGGCCTGTTCCTGGGTCAGTTGGCCGGCGGGATCGTGTTCAACCTTGCTCATTGTTGTACCTCTGATAATGGATCTGCTGTTGCCCGTAAAACCACACGAACCGCCCTTGTAGGAGCCGGCTTACTGCGGGCGGCGCTCCGACGATGGCGTTCTACGGGTTTGTGAAAGGGCCTTGAGCAAGTTCTGCGCCAAGGGCTCGAAAGCCTGCCCGGCGCTGGGTTTGTCGCTGTGAAGGGGTGGCGGGTGTTGCTGGGGAAGCAACGGGTTTGCGGCAATTGCTCGAACAGCAGCAGTCACCGCGCAACGCTGCTGGCAGGCCAGCAGTTAGAGGCGGCTCATTTACGCTGGTTGACCTGAAAGCCGCTAAAACAGCGGCTTTCAGCTTTTGGCACGGGCACTGCAATAGCTCTGGCAACAGTCGCCGCGACTGACTTGCCCAACCAGATGGAGCCGCCCATGACGCTTGCTGCCAAACAGACCCGACCCGATACCCAAGCCAAACTTGACCAGATCTGGTTCACCCGTTGCCCGGTGCCGACGGCCTCCGGAATCGCCTACAAGCTAGGCTGGCTCAGCGACGAATTCGCCGCCGATGGCCTGCCGGTTTCGACCTTGCAGGAGGCCCGACAACTGGGCCATCACCACTACGATCACGAACTGCCGGGACTGTTTCGCGAAGGCGGAAACGTCCCGGCATTGGCGGCGCGTGCAGCCGGTGCGCCGAGTCGCTTGATCGGCCTGACCTGGATTGAAGAATGGCAGACCATTCTGGTCCGCCCGGACTCCGGCATCAGCCGGCCGCAGGACCTCAAAGGCAAGCGACTGGCGCTTCCGGCCTGGGGTGAAACCCGTCCGGGCAGCATCGCCCGGGCCATGAGCCTGCACGGTTACAAAGGTGCGCTGAGCCTGGCCGGGCTCGGTTTCGATGATGTCGAACTGGTGGAAGTCGCGCTTCAAGATCAGCAACGCGCAGCCAGCCCGCAGGAAGGCTTGCAACGCCTGTGGTCGGGTCTCGATTACCTGGTGCGCGGCGAGGTGGACGCGGTCTACGTCAAAGGCGCTTCCGCCGCCGACGCCGCACGCCGTCTCGGGCTGGTGGTGGGGATCGACCTGGACCTGATTGCCGAGCCGCGCTATCGCATCAACAACGGCACGCCGCGTCCGATCACGGTCCATCAGAGCCTGCTCGACAATCATTTCGACCTGGTGGTGCGATTTCTCGCGCAAACCCTCAACGCTGCTGACTGGGCCGCCAATAACCGCGATGCCCTGAACACCATTCTCGAAGAAGAAACCCGCGCCGGCAGCGCCGGGGTTGCCGAGGCCTATCGCGGCGAATTCCACACCACGCTGGCACCGGACCTGTCCGCGCAGCGACTGGAGTTTCTCGATACGCAAAAAGATTTTCTGTATCTGCACGGCTTCCTGGAACGCGATTTTTCCATCGCTGACTGGGTCGATCCGCGCCCGTTGCAAGCCGCCCATGAACTGTTGGCCAAGCGCCGCGCCTGAATCTGGAGATCTGCCATGACCGTACTTATAAACGAGCAATTGATCAGCGAAGAACTGAAGAACTTCATCGACAAGGTGCTGGTCGAGGCTGAGGAAGCCTTCACCGTGTTCCGTGAAACCAACACCATCACCGCCAATGGCACCGTCGGTTTTATCGAGCGCGTACCGGGTCAGGAGCTGCTGGTGTCGGTCAACTACGGCGGCCCGTGGAATTACCGCAAGCCGCTGCAAGCGACGGTCACCGATTTTGAAGGCAAGGTGATCTACGGCAAAGGCAAGGGTGGGTTCGGTCGCTACACCAAACTGTTCCAGCAGCATGCCGACATCACCACGGTGTCCCATGTGCATTCGCCGTATCTCGGCGCGTGGGCGCAGACCCATCGCACCCTGCCATTCCACTACGTGCCGGTGCAGCGTTATCAACTGGCCCGGGAACTGCCGGTGTACATCGACCGACGTCAGCAGGAAGTGGATTTCATCCTCGACAAGATCGCCGAGAACCCCTTCAACCTGGCGATTCTGGAAGCCAATGGCGGCTCGACCGTGTGGGGCAAGCAAGGCTTGCGTGCAACCGCCGAGTTCATCCTGTTGCTGGAAGAGGGCGCGCAACTGCAATTGCTCGCCGACGCCTTGGGCGGGTCGCGTGCTTATGGTCCGGGCGTTCTGACCCAGCAATGGAAAATGAGCGGACTGTACGACCAAGCGACCGAACTGGGCCTGGTGCCCGCCATTGATCGTCGCACCTGACCCGCCAAACCCCCGGTCAACACGGACCTTGTGGGAGCTGGCCTGCCAGCGATGGCGGTCTGCAGATTAATGCAAGGTTCGAGGGCCCCATCGCCGGCAGGCCGGCTCCCACAGGTATCCGGTTCACAACGTCTGGACTGTAGGAGCCGGCTTGCTGGCGATGACGGCCGAACGGTCGACACATAAACCAAGGAACACGCCCATGGCTGTAAAAATACTTTGGTACCTCACCACCCCCGACGGACCTTATCCGTGGGAGCCTGAAGGGCGCTGGAAAACCGATTTCGAACATTTGAAGCAACTGGCTGTGGCCAGTGATCGCCTGGGGTATTACGGGTCGCTGCTGGGTTCCAGTCCCAATGAGAGCCTGGCCGTTTGCGCCGCCTTGATCGATGCCACGCAACGTCTGCGTTTCCTGGTGGCGCAACACCCCGGCGAACTGTCGCCAGCGGTGTTGGCCAAATGGGCGCTGACCTTCGATCAATTCTCTAACGGGCGTTTGTTGTTCAACGTGGTCAACGGCAACGACGCCGGCCTGGCCACCCTCGGCGTGCATTACGCCCACGATGAGCGCTACGACTTCAGCCTCGAATACTGGCGCGCCTTCCAGAGCTTCTACGCCGGCGACACCTCGGGCTATGACGGCCAATACGTCAAACTCGCGCCACGCTCGCCAGCCGCCGCCAATCACCCGTTGGGCGGCTGGCACCCACCAAAACAGAAACCTGGAATCCCGTTATGGGGCGCAGGCACTTCGGGCCCCGGCGTTGCCCACTCGGTGCAGTTGCTTGACGTCTACCTGAGCTTCGCCAACACCCCGCCAAAACTCGGCGAGAAGTTTCGCAAAGTGGCGGCGCAAGCAGCGAAGATCGGTCGCGAACTGACCTTCGGCACGCGCCTGCAAATCATCGTCCGTGAGACCGAAGAGGAAGCCTGGGCTCACGCCGAAAAACTCCTGCAACGCACCTCGCTGCAAACCGCCCGCACGGCCATCGAACGGCAACTGCCCCCGGGTGAAACCCTGGACAGTTTCCACAGCGATGACCCTCAGATCCAGCGCAACGTCGAGACCATCCGCGCAGGCCGCCTGCCCAAGGCCCGGGACCTGGAGATCTACCCCAACGTCTGGCTCGGCCCGAGCCTGTTCGGTTTCAACATACTCGGCCCGGCCGCCGGCACTTATCTGGTGGGCAGCGCCGAGCAGGTCGCCGAGCGCATTCGTGAATACGAAGCCCAAGGCACGTCGGCGTTCATTCTTTCCGGTTTCCCGTTGATCGATGAAGCGCACCGGGTGGCGGATCTGCTGTTCCCGTTGCTCGACCTGGATCACGGTTTCGACGTGCCGCGCCTGCGGGCCGAGACGCCTGCGCTGCAACGCGCCAACGCGGTCGAGCGGGCCTGAGGAGTCAGTCATGAGCGAAGGATTTTCCCGTCGCAGCTTTCTTGGTAACGGCCTCGCGGTCGGTGGTGGCCTGATCCTCGGCAGCAGCCTGCTCAGCGGTTGCGACAGTGGCGCGGCCGTCAGTGGCGCAGCGGCGCTGTCCAGCACGCCGGTGCGTGGCGGTCGTTTGCGGGTTGGCATTATCGATGGCGACCAGTCAGGCAACCTCGATGCGCACAAACCGGTGGGCGGCGGGATCATTCGCGGCTGGGCGCTGTACAGCAAGTTCTGGGAGTGGAACACCGATGTCAGCACGCGCCTGGCCCTGGCCGAGTTCGCCGAGCCCAATGCCGATGCCAGCGCCTGGACCATTCGCCTCAAGCCGGGGCTGGAATTTCACCATGGCAAGAGCATTGGCGCCGACGACATGCTGTTCTCGATCCTGCGCCTGACCGACCCGAAACTGGCGTCGCCCTTTGCCGGGCTAGTGGGTGCGATCGACCGCAACGCCTTGCGCAAACTGGACGAGCGCACCATCGAAATTCGCTTCAAGGAGGGGCAAAGCTTCTATCCGCTGGATGAAACCCTGATCAGTTTTGGCGGCATCGTTCCCACCGATTACGACCCGATCACGAATCCGGTCGGCGCCGGGCCCTACAAACTCAAGAGTTTCATTCCCGGCCAGCGTTCGCTCTACCAGCGTTTCGAAAACTACTACAAGCCCGGGCAACCCTATGCCGATGAACTGGAAATCATCGAGTTCAAGGACCAGGTGTCCCGTTCGGCGGCGTTGCGTGCCGGGCAAATCGATGTTGCCAGCGGCGTGCAGGCCGAACACAGCGCGCTGCTCAAGGCCGATTCGCGGCTTAAGTTGTATGCATCGCCCAGCACGTCGTTTACCGGTTTCAATCTGAATCTGGCCAAGGCGCCGTTTCAGGATGTGCGAGTGCGCCAGGCGTTCCGTCTGCTGGCTGACCGTCGTGAGCTGGTCGACCGCGGGCTCAATGGTTTCGGGCGCATCGCCAATGACCTGTATTCGCCCCACGACCCGACGTACAACCACAGCATTGCCCAGCGTCCGTACGATCTGGAACAGGCGCGCTCACTCTTGCGTCAGGCCGGGCAGGACGATTTGCGGGTGGAGCTGACCACCACGCCGGGGCCGGGCGTCAACGCAGCGCTGGTGTTTGCCCAGCAAGCGAAAAAGGCCGGGGTCGATGTCAAGGTCACCCAGGTCGATGGCTCGGTGTTCAACGGTCCGCAACGGGAAAACTGGTTGTTATCGCCGGGCTCGACGCCGGCTCGGGGTTTCCTTGCATCGGCGCTGCACAACGACGCGCCGCAGGCCATCTACAACCGCAGCAATTTCCACGACGAACGTTTCACTTCGCTGTACCAACAGGCGCTGGCTCAACCCGATCTGGAGCGGCGCAAGCTGCTGGTGCATGAAGCGCAAAGCATCCAGCACGAGCGCGGCGGTTTGCTGATCTGGGGCTTCAATGACGTGCTGGATGCAGCCTCTGTTCGGGTCGGTGGATTGGCACCGGAACAGACGACATTTGCTTCATGGCGTTTCGATGAAGTGTGGGTGAACCATGCCTGAGCCGTCCTGCAAAACCCCGCGCACGCCAGCCTGGTTGTCTTGGTTCATCGGACGATTGGGCTACGGCCTGCTGACCGCGTGGGTCATCAGCCTGGTGGTGTTCATCGCCACCCAGGCTCTGCCTTCGGACCCGGCACGAGTGATCCTCGGCCCTGATGCGCCGCTGGAAAGCATCCTCACTTTGCAACGCCAGTT
This sequence comes from Pseudomonas sp. GW821-FHT09H03, assembly GCF_059415945.1. NCBI lineage: Bacteria > Pseudomonadati > Pseudomonadota > Gammaproteobacteria > Pseudomonadales > Pseudomonadaceae > Pseudomonas > Pseudomonas sp. GW821-FHT09H03. The sequence goes on from NZ_JBWKOF010000015.1 coordinate 100,715, forward strand.
GGGCCTGGACCGGCCGATCATCGAGCAATACCTGCGCTGGTTGGGCCATGCCTTGAGTGGTGAACTGGGCGTGTCACTGGACTCCAACGTGGCGGTGGGCAGCATCCTGTTCGGTCGCTTTGGCTACACCCTGGCGTTGCTCGCCGGGGTGATCGCGCTGGTGGTGCCGGTGGCGTTGCTGCTCGGCGTTTCACTGGCCTTGCGACGTGACAGTCGCCTGGATCGCTGGAGCTTGTCGCTGTTGATTTTCCTCAAGGCCACGCCAGGTTTTCTCCTGGCCATCGGCCTGGTGTTGCTGTTTTCCATGCCGCACATGGACGTGTTGCCGGCAGTGTCGATTCTCGATCCGGACAAATCGCTGCTGCGCCAATTGCAATTTCTGGTGCTGCCGGTGCTGGCCCTGAGCCTCTCGGCATTGCCGTACCTGACGCGCATGGTGCGGGCGTCGATGATCGAAGCGCTTGAGTCCGACTACGTGGTCGCCGCCAGGCTGCGGGGTATTCCCGAGTGGCGAATCGTCTGGCGTCACACCTTGCCCAATGCACTGATTCCGGCGATCCAGGGCGTGGCCCTGACCCTGCGCACGTTGATCGGCGGAGCGCTGTTGGCCGAGGTGATCTTCAGCTATCCGGGCATCGGCACCTCGCTCAATTCGGCGATCCAGATGCGCGATTTGCCGATGGTCCAGGCCATCGTGCTGGTGATCACCCTGGGCGTGGTGCTAATCAACCTGTTCGCGGATCTGCTGACAGTACTGCTGACCCCGAAACTGCGCACCGCGCGCCGGGTCACCATGATCCAGCGTAACCGTCGGGGCATCCAGCCCTGGTGGCGACGCTCCCCATCCAAGGCGCCTTGAGAGGTGATGCATGACTCAATCCCGACGTTGGCACTTGTGGCTGGCGGAACCGCAAACCCGCAAGGGTGCGTTGATCACTCTGGCGGTGGTGGCGCTGGCATTGCTTGGCCCGTTACTGGCGCCCCACAGCCCGACGGACATGGTCGGTTCGGTGTATGGCGCGCCGGTGGGCGCGGCGTTGCTGGGCTACGATTTTCTCGGGCATGACGTGTTGTCGCGCTTGCTCAGCGGCGGCGTATCGGTGTTGTGGATGTCGGTGGCGGCGGCCTCGATCGCACTGTTGGCCGGCAGCACTCTGGGGTTGTTGGCGGGACTTTCCCGGCGGCGCCTGGATCAATTGATCACCTGGCTGGCGGACGTGTCGCTGGCGTTTCCCGACCTGATTCTGGTGCTGCTGATTGTCTCCATGCTGGGACGCGCGCCCTGGCTGATTGTGTTGACCGTATCCATCGCTTTCACCCCAGGCGTGATTCGTCTGGCCCGTAGCAGCGCGGTGGCGGTGGCGGGGCAGGAGTTCGTCGAGGCCGCACAGATGATGGGCTATTCAAGGCGGCGGATTCTGTTCAAGGAAATCCTGCCGAACATCCTCACGCCGCTGTTGGTGCACTTCGGCAACATGCTGACCTGGGGTGTGGGGATGCTCTCGGGCTTGAGTTTTCTCGGTTATGGCGTGGCGCCGCCAACCGCTGACTGGGGGCTGATGATTAACGAGAACCAGGCGGGCCTGCTGGTCCAACCCTGGGCGGTACTGGCCCCGGCCATCCTGATCGGCATCTTCGCCTATGGCACCAACATTCTGGCCGAAGGCATCGGCCGCAGCAGTTCCAGGATCGGAGAGAAACAGCCATGAACGCCATTGCCGGGATTGAATCCCGCTCTACTGTGCAGACGACGCACGTTTTGCAGGTTCGCGATCTGCGGGTCGAGTTACCGGGGCAGATCGATGTGCTGTCCGGGGTGACCTTCAGCCTTGAACGCGGAGAAATTCTTGGGTTGGTCGGCGAGTCCGGTTCCGGCAAGACCACCCTGGCCACCGCCTTGCTGGCCCATGCTCGAAGGGGCGCGCGGATCGTCGGCGGTCAGGTCGAGGTGTCCGGTCAATCATTGCTGACCCTGGCGGGCGAAGACCTGCGTCGAGCCCGGGGCAGCCTGATTGGTTATGTGGCCCAGGACCCGGCGACCGCGCTGAATCCGGCGCTGCGTATCGGCAGTTTGCTGCGCGAAACCCTTGGCGTTCACCAGGTCGAACTCGATCGCACGGCGCAACAGCAGCGCATCGTCGAGACCTTGCGGGATGTCGGGTTGCCCGATGACGCGGCTTTTTTGCAGCGCTTCCCCCATCAGTTGTCTGGCGGGCAGCAGCAACGGGTGATGCTGGCGCTGGCCTTTGTCTTGCGCCCGGCATTGATTGTCCTCGATGAGCCGACGACCGCACTGGATGTGACCACCCAGGCGCACATCCTCGCCACGTTACGCCGATTGTGCAAAAGCCTGGGTGTGGCGGCGGTGTATGTGTCCCATGACCTGGCGGTAATCAAGGATCTGGTGGACCGGGTGATGGTGATGTACGCCGGGCGTATCGTCGAAGTCGCACAGCGTGAAGTGCTGTTCCATCGGCCGGCGCATCCTTACACCCGCGGCTTGCTGGCGGCGATTCCCGATGTGGCGCAACGCCGGGATCTGCTGGCGATTCCGGGGCAAGCACCGGCACCGGGGCAGAGGCCACAAGGCTGTGCCTTCGCGCCTCGGTGTGCCCGGCGTGTCGCGGCGTGTTCGGTGGTTGAGCCGCAGTTGCAGGACGTGTCGTCACAGCAGCGGGTGGCGTGTCTGGCTCCCCATCTTCAGGTTTTGGAACTGGTCGGCCAAAGCGTTTTGGCGCCAGTCACCGCGGCGTTGGAGCTCACGCCGTTGCTGGAGATCAAGGACCTGAACGTGGCTTATGACCGTCAGGTGCTGTTCGATGTGTCGTTGCGTGTGGCGGCCGGCGAATGCCTTGCACTGGTGGGTGAGTCCGGCTCCGGCAAGACCAGCCTGGCCCGCGCCATTGCCGGGCTGGGAGAAAATGCCGAGGGTGAAGTGCATTACGCGGGCGGGTTGTTGAGCCTGTCGGCGCGTCAACGTGACGGTGCGCAACGGCATCAGATCCAGTACATCTTCCAGAATCCGTACCGGGCGCTGAACCCGCGGCAAACGGTGTATCAAACCTTGAGTGCGCCGCTGGAGCATTTCTTCGGTCTCAAGGGTGCAGCCGCTCGGGAACGTGTGGATGCAGTGCTCAAACGGGTTTCGCTGCCGGCCTCGGTGGCGGATCAGTATCCCCACAGCTTGTCCGGGGGCGAGCGTCAACGCGTGGCGATTGCGCGGGCGTTGGTTTGTGAACCAAAGCTTCTGATCTGCGACGAAATCACCTCGGCCCTGGACGTGTCGGTACAGGCATCGATTCTGGCGTTGTTGCGGCGATTGCAAGGGGAAGGGCTGACGCTGCTGTTCGTTACCCACGACCTGGGTGTGGTCCGCGCCATTGCCGACCGGGTGTTGGTGTTGAAGTTGGGGCGTGTGGTGGAGCAGGGGCGGGTGGATGCCGTACTGGACCAGCCGCAGGCGGCGTATACACGCACGTTGCTGGAGAATTCGCCGACGTTGGCGGGTGGGGATTATTAGGCGCAGGGTTGTCAGGTATTCGGTGGTGGATGTCATGCCGCCATCGCCAGCAAGCCGGCTCCTGCAAGGGGGCGTGTGTATACGGTCCTGTAGGCGCCGGCTTGCTGGCGATGGCGTTGGTGTACATTGCGAAGTGCTTACGCGACCCGCGCCTTGCGACGACGTGCTTCTTCGCGCACGGCGGGGATGATCCAGCGGCCATAATCCACGGTGTCGTAGAGCGGATCGTAGCCACGGTTGAGGAATGTGGTCACGCCCAGATCGACGTAATCGAGCAAGGCCTGGGCCACGGTTTCCGGGGTGCCGACCAGGGCGGTGGTGTCGCCGTAGGCGCCGACGGCGGTGGCGGTGGGCATCCACAGTGCGCGGTCATGGCGATCGCCCAGGGCTGCGGCGGCGAGCAAGCGTTCGGAGCCGGTGCCCTTGATGCGTTTTTGCCAAGGGCTGCCGGCTGCAAACTGCGGGTTGGCCTTGATCTGCTCCAGGATCTGCTGCGCCCGTTGCCACGCCAGTTCCTCGGTCGCCCCCAGAATCAAACGCACCGACAGACTGACCCGCGGTGCCGCGACCCCCGCCGCGCTGGCAGCTGCGCGCAGTTTGCCGATCTGTTCGGCCACGCCGCTCAATGGCTCACCCCACAACGCATACAGGTCCGCGTGTTTCACCGCGATTTGATAGGCAATATCCGACGACCCGCCAAAGGAAATCGGGATGTGCGGCTGCTGCAACGGCTTGACCGGCGAGAACGCACCCTTGATGTTGAAGTATTTCCCTTCGAAGTCGAAAGGCTCCTCGGCGGTCCACGTCCGGCGGACGATTTCCAGGTATTCATCGGTCCGTTTGTAGCGCTCGGTCTTGTCCAGCAGGAAGTCGCCTTCCTGAGGCTCGGCGGTGATCCCAGTGATGGCATGCAGGCGAATCCGCCCGCCGCCGGTGGTGTGATCGAGCGTCGCGAAAGCCCGGGCCGCGACCGTCGGGGCGGTGAGACCCGGGCGGTGGGCGATCATGAACCCCAGGCGTTCGGTGTGAGCGGCGGCGTAGGCGGCGATCTGCAAGCTGTCGGCGCTACCCGGACCGCTGGCGATCAGCACCCGGTCGAAGCCGGCATGCTCATGGGCGCGGGCGTGGTGGCGGATAAAGTCCAGATCGAAATCCGGGCTGCGCACGCCTCGGGTCTCGGACCACTGGCGGGGGAAAATCATGCCGACAAATTCAATGGACATGGGAACACTCCTGATGGCGATAAACGGTTTTAGAACTGGTAATCCACTTGGGCCAGCACGGTGCGGCCGGGCATGGGTTGCAGGAAGGTGTTGGTGGAGCCGGCCAGACCGCTGACGAAGTTCAATTCATCGGTCAGGTTGAGCACGCGTAAAGTGGTGCTCCACTGCGGCTGGCGGTAGTACACAGCGAGGTCGAGGTTGTATTCGTCGGGGACTTTCACGGTCTTGCTCAGGTTCAGGTACCAACTGCTGGTCCACCAGCCGGACAGCTCGGCACCAAAGCCTGAATCGAAGCGATAGTCGAAGTATCCGCTGGCGGTGTATTCGGGAATCTGTACCGCGTCGAACCTCCCGGACGGCCGCTGATTGAGGCTGTTGTTGTCGCCGAACACCGTGCCGTTGTCGGGAATGAACCCCGCCGAGGCGAAACCGGCCTGGGAGGCAAATTCGTTGTAGGCAGTGAGTTTCGAAAGGTTCAACGCAGTGCGTAGGTGGTCGTCAGGCTGGTAGCGAATGGTCGACTCGACTCCCTTGATCACCAGCCTGGCAATGTTGTTGTTGCTGTCGGGTGATTGATCCCGCTCTTGCTTGAACGCTGCGAGCGTCAAGAAAAGCTCGTTGGGCAGCGCTTCGACTTTCAACCCGACTTCGTGCAGTACGCTGAGGCTTTCGAACGCCAGGGGATTCAGCAGGTTGGCACCGGCGCCACTGCCCCAGCCCAAACCGTTGGAAAAGAACCCGGTATTGACTGCCAGCGAGCGATCGAAGGTGTAGTACAGCGTGCTGTTTTCGGTGGGTTTAACGTACGGACTGACCTGAAAGGCAAACAGTCGGTAGTTGTCACTGTCCTTGCGCGGGTTGCCGCCGGCGAGCACGAACGGGTTTTCGATTTCGGCGTCGATCCAGCTACGGCTGGCGCCGATGTTCAGGCCGACCGACTCACCGAACCGCAGGTTGTGCTGGGTGAACAATGTGCTGGTGGTCCAGGTACTTTCAGCGGTGTAAGGCGCGACGGATTCGGCGTAGAGCCCGTGGCCGGCCGGGTACATGGCCGGTAGGTTCAGCCAGCCGTAGTAGTTGGAGAATTGCGGCACACCGGGCTGGCCGATCCAGGCACCGTTGCCGCCCGCCGGATTGGAACCGGTCAGCCCCAGCAGATCTCCCGGATTCTTGCCCGACGGATCCTGCGTCAAGTCATAGGCGTTGATGGTCGAGCCGAAATTGTTGTTGGCGGCGATCGACTGGTTGAACTCGCGGCGGTAGATCACCCCGGTATTGCTGTCATCACGCAGGGTCAGGCCGCCAAGCTGCGTTTCATTGCGCGAGCGGAATTCGAAGCGGTTATCGAAAATATTGTCCTTGGATTGCACCTGGAAAGAACCGACGGCGTCGGTCATGTCCCGTGAACGTTGGTAAAACGTGTTGTTGGCCAAGGTGATCGTCGGGGTCAGATCGGCTTCTACCCGCAGTTGCGTGGTGAAGCGCCGGGAGGAGTTTTCATCCTCGTCGCGCTGGCCGGTTTGCGAGGACAGCGAGGTCAGGCCGTTGCCGGCGAGTGACGGGTCATACACCCAGCCACGCAGGCTACCCGGGTTGGTTTGGGTGTTGGGGGAGGCGGACTGGAAGCTGCCATCGACCACGCTGTATTGGCCCTGAGCGTTACGTTGCCGTTTGACCCAACCCAGGGTCGGCGCATCGGCCGCGCCAGAGGCGAGTACCGGTGACCAGAGGGTGTTGCCGTTCTGGATGATCGGCGTGGCCCGCCCGGCGTAGTATTTGCCGCTATCCACCAACTTCTGGTTAGCGCGGTTCCAGCCGTGGGTGATGTTGTAGTCGTAGTAGTCGTCGTAACTGGCATTCCAGTCCACGCGCACGTTGTCATTGCGCCAGGCGAGGGCGCCGTAGAACGCGTCGAAGTTGTTGTCGACGTTGTCGTAGAAATCCTCCTGGCGCTGCTTGGTGATGCTGATCCGGTAGGCCAGGTTGTCACTCAGCGGGCCGGTGTTATCGACGCTGAATTTGCTGGAGTCGCGGGATTCACCGTCCGGTACCCAAGTGCCCAGCTCACCGCTGAGTCTGGTTTTGAATTCACTGAAATTCGGTTTCTTGCTCAGGTAGTTGACATAGCCGCCGCTGCCGGACACCGAGCCATAGGTCACCGAGGAAGGGCCGGCAACGATGTCGGCGCCTTCAAAAGCGTTGAAGTTGGCCGGGTGCCGCACACCGTACGCGCGCTGGCCGTCCTGGAAAACTTCTGAACCCTGGGCGCGGAACTGCGGCGCGATCCCGGCGTTCTGACCGCCGCCACGGGTGATGCCCGGCGCGTACTTCACCAGGTCGTCGGCGCTGCGAATCGGATCGTTGGCCAGTTGCTCGGCGTTGACCTGGGTGATTGAGCGCGGGGTGTCGAGCACCTTGGTTTCGATGCCACCGTATATCGACGACTCCGGTCGGGTGGGCAGGGCGTCATCATCGGAATCGCTGGCGCTGGCCTGAACGGTGACGGTTTGCAGTTGAGTGTCGGCGGCGAAGGTCGACGTCGACAGGGTAGAAACGATGACCAACGCCAGAGCGTGGCCAGAAGCGGGACGAACGAAGCCGAGAGAGGGCATGAAAATGTGCCTCGATAGATAAATTCATTGAAATACGTAAACAAGCAGCACCTGACACAACACCGACCTGTAGGAGCCGGCTTGCTGGCGATAGCGGTGTAACGTTCACCACCGCCACCGCCAGCAAGCCGGCCCCTACAGGTCGGTGTTGCGTCAGGCCGTGTCTTTCAACCAGAGCTTTTCAAAGCGCCACGTGCTGAACAGCGACTCCTCGGCCGCCGCGCCGCCTACGCGGTTGGCCACGCTGTCGAGCAAATCGGCGTAACCCCAGATCAACATGCCGCCGCGTTCGTACTGGATCTGCTGAACCTGGTGGACCAGCGCCTTGCGTTTCTCCAGGTCGGGCTGTGCCATCGCCGCCAGAAACAGCTCACTGAACTGAGGATCGTTGAAATGGGTTTTGTTCGACACGGCAAACGGCGCGTCGGTGTGAATCGCGCTGGCCAGGAACGGCGCGCCGATACTGCCGCCGGTACTCAGCGTCCAGTCGTTGCGCAACGGCCCCTGGAAGGTCGCCAGATCAACCTGCTTGACCTTGAGGGTGACACCGATGCGCTTGGCCTGCTCAGCCAGCACCAACGCCGAAGTCAGTCCCGGACCAGGCGTTGTCACCAGTTCCAGTTCAAGATTTTCATGCCCGGCTTCCTTGAGCAGTTGCGCCGCGCGTTGCGGGTTGTGGGGGCGCGGCCCGAGCGTGTGGTTGAAGGTCGGATCGCTCGGCGCATAGAGGTCGTTGGCCACTCGGCCCTGACCGTTGAGCGCGCGGCGCACCAGCTCTTCGCGGTCGGCCAGCAGGCGAAACGCCTCCCGTACCCGTGGATCATTGAACGGCGGCTTGTCGAGGTTCATGTCGAACGACAACCAGTTGCCGCTCACCGATTTGAGCACCCTGAGCCGTGGGTCGCGCTGCAGCACTTGCAGCTGTTCGGTGGGCATCACGTTGGCCATGTCGATCTGCCCGGAACGCAGGGCCGCCAGGCGCGAAACCTGATCCTTGAAGTCGATGATTTCCAGCTCATCGGCGTAGGGTTTGCCGTCCTTGTAGTAGTTCTCGAACCGGGTGAACAGCGAGCGTTGGCCAGGGGTGAAGCTTTTCAGTTTGTACGGGCCGGCACCCACCGGGTTGGTCACCGGGTGGTAGTCCACCGGCACGATCCCGCCAAAGTTGACCCAGGTTTCCGCCAGCGGCATGTAGCTGCGGCCTTCTCGAAAATTGAGGCGCACGGTGCGCGAGTCGAGCTTGACCAGGTTGTCGCGGTCCACCCAGTGCAGCAACGCAGCGTAAGGCGAGGCCAGTTGTGGATCGGTGAGGCGGCGGATGGAGAAAATCAGGTCATCGGCATCGATGGTTTTGCCGTGGTGAAATTCCAGGTCCGCACGCAGGCGCAATGTCCAACTGCTGGCGTCGGCATTCGGCTCGGCGAACTCGGCCAGGGCCAGGCGCGGTTGCATTTGCTCGTCCCATTCCCACAACTTGCTGTACAGGGCAAAGCCGCGAACGATGCCGCTGCCGATGGGTTTGTGCGCGTCGAGGTTGCCGCTCTGGTTGCCGTCGAGAATGCCCAGGCGCAGGCGTCCGCCATACCGCGGTTGATTGTCGGCCGTGGCGCTGGTGCTTGGCTTCTCGCTGCTCGGGCCGCAGCCGGCGAGCAGGCCGCCACCGAGCAGCAAGCCACCGCCTAGCAGTGCACTGTGGCCGAGAAAGTCCCGGCGGCTCAATAGTGAGTGATCGTCGCTCATGGCATCAGGCTCCGGTCGGGCCGTTGGCGGAGCGCAGTTCCAGCGGCGCTTGCGACGGGCGTCTCAGTTGCACGCGCTCACTGCGAAAGTGCGGCAGGATGTGCTCGCCCAGGCGGTAGGCTTCTTCCAGGTGCGGGTAGCCGGCGAGGAAGAACAGATCGATGCCGATCGCGTTGTATTCGCGAATCCGTGCCACGACATTTTCATAACTGCCTACCAGCGCGCAGCCCGGCGGAATGCCGATGTAACCGAAACCGGTCCAGACGTTGGGGTGAATGAAAAAGTCGTCGAAGCTTTGGGTCTCGGCTTTTTGCGCGAACTCGTTTTCGTAGCTTAGCTTGCGTGCAGTGCGCAACCCGGCATGGGCCGCCACAGCCTTGACCGCGCCCCTGGCGATACCTTCGTCGAAGAAACGCTTGGCTTCGGTGCGCGCCAGTTCCTCGGTCTCCCGGGTAATGACATCGATCGACAAACCGAAACGAATGTCCGTACGCCCGTACTTCAAAGCGCGCTCGCGGATATCAGCGATCAGCGCGGCAATTTCATCCGGATGTTCGGCGCGCATCAGGTAGAAATCGGCGTGCTTGGCCGCGAATTCCCGGGCCGGGATCGACGAGCCCGCAGTGCAAATCAGTGGCAACTCGGCCTTTTTCAAGGGCCCGCGCAAACCACCGCCTTCGGCTTTGTAGAATTTGCCATCGTAGTGGAAGTTCTCGTTGTGCCAGTAGCCCTTGACCACGTCCATGAACTCGATGGCCCGCTCATACCGCTCATCGTGCTCGCTGAAGTCACCGACCTGACGCTGAATCGCGTCCGAGCCGCCGTTGATAATGTTCCACACCAGGCGGTTGCCGGTGGCGCGCTGATAGGTCGCGGCTTGCTGCACTGCGACCCACGGTGTGTAGTGGTAGGGCTGGAACGCGGTGACGAATTTCAGCGTGCGGGTTTCCCGGGCCAGCAGTGAGCAGACGGTCCAGGGTTCTTCACCCGAGGGAGCGTTGACCATCAGCGCACCGCCGAAGCCGTTGATTTCTGAGGCCTTGGCGATCTGCCCCAGGTAGTCGATGTAGGTGAAGTGGTCGCCGACGCTGAATGCCGAGACGGCGCCGGTGCTCGGGCCGCCGCGATGCCAGTCACCACGGTTGCGCGGGTCGCCGGGGAGGAACTGGGTTTCGCCATGGAGGGGCAGGCGGGTAAAAAATTCAATGCTCATGTCGAGGGCTCCGTATCACTGCACGCTAGGGCTGCAGATCGGGGTGATCGGCTGGTCGTTGATGACCTTGTGGGCGAAAGGCACCGAATCCTTGAGGGAGGCATTGACGGTTTCGCTATGACCCAGCCCTTTGTAGAGATGGCCCTCAACCACGGAGCCGGTTTTGCAGGCGTCTTGCATCAGCGCGACCTGGGTCGAAGCCGCCGGGGTTTTGTCCTCGGCGCCGGTGCCGATGAAAATCGGCTGGGCCAGCTTCAGCGTCGGGTAAGACACTTGCTTCTGCCACGCCGCGAGCTGGTCGCCCTGGTAGTCTTTCTTCGCATTGGCCGGAGTCAGGCCGACGCCTACCACATCGCTGACCAATGCTGCCAGGCAACTGGTGCGGGCCTGCTCGAACAGAGGCAACGCCTTGTCGGTGTAGAAGTCCTTGGGATTAATATTCGGGTCGTACTGCTGGGCCGCCAGCAACGTGTAGAAGCCATAGGCGAGTGACGCGTCGACCTTATTGACGTCCTGTTCGCCGACGTTTTTTGCACCCACGGTGTAGATCACGCCGGTGCCGATGCTGCCTTTGACGCCGAGGTCCGGCGCATAAGTCGGCGCGTAGGCGGCCGATGCGAAAGCGCCTGCGCCGCCCTGGGATTGCCCGACGATCAACACTTTGTTGGCCAGCCCCGGCACGCCAGCGACCACCGCTTTGGCTGCATCGAGAATGCCGTAGGCCGCCATGCGATTGTTGAGCAGCGGGTGGCCACCGGGTACGCCGAGGCCCTGATAGTCGGTGGCGACAATGGCATAACCTTCGTCCAGCCAGCGGCTGAGGTACTGCACGTCGCGGTAGGAGCGGCCTTGCCAGGACGGCGCGCAAACGTCGGCGACACCGACCGTGCCATGGCCCCAGCTGGCAACCGGCCATCCACCGGCGGGCGCCTTGCCTTTGGGCAGGAACAGCGTGCCCGAGACCACGATTGGGGTCTTGTTATCGATGCCGTCGGTGGAGGTGTAGAGAATCCGCTGCGCGCTGGCGGCGTTGGGCAGGCTCAAGGTCTTTTCCAGCGGTTCGCTACGCAGCAGCTTGCCCGGTGTGGAGGGGATCACTTCTTGCCAGGTGTAGAACGACGAGACACGACCGTCACCTTGCAGTGGGTCGGACTTTGGCGCGTGGGTACCGGCAGCCAGGGCGCTCATGGAGAGCGCCAGGACGCTCAGACCGAACACGAAATTTTGCGGCAGTTTCATCAGGTATTCCCTATTCATGGATTGTTGCTGACCTGGCCGCGCAGGGCCGGCCAATAGTCGGTAAGTTTCAGATCGATCAGCGCCTGGTTGGTGAAACCGGTGGCCAGCGAAGGGGTGATGTCGTAATTGTCGCGAATCAGGTGATTGGCCAGGGCGTAGGCGGTCAGGGCCTGGTAATGCGCCTTGAGTTGTTGGTCGCTTTTCGGTGCCCAACGTTCTTTCCACGACACGGGATCGTTCTGGTCGTCGCGGCGTAGCACGCTTTCAGCCGTGCCGGCGCGGGAGGAGAGTTGGTAGTAGGCGTCCTGGTTCTGTTCCTGGCTGATCCACCACGCGGCCTTGACCCAGGCCGTCGCCAGCAACTGCGTGACGTCGGGGTGCTGGGTGACAAAGCTGTCGGTGCCCCAGAGATCAGAAATCAACCGCCAATCGTTGGCGCCTTGCTTGGTCGACCAGAGAATCCGGCCCACGCCTTTGTCTTCCAGGGCGTAGGCCTCGCTCAGCAGGACTGCTGCGTCGACCTTGCCGGCGGACACGGCAGCGGCACCGACTTGCGGGTTGAGGTTGGCGATCTTGAAATCGTCGAGCTTCAGGCCTTTGCTGGCGAGGAAGTTGCTGAAGGCGAACTCCCAGGGGCGACCACGGTGCAGGGCCAGGCGCTTGCCTTTGAGGTCTTCGATGCTCTTGGCTTCGGAGCCGGCGGGCACCACCAGGTAGATGTTGTTGCCGCTGCCTCCGGGCACGATCAATTTGCCCGGCACGCCACCCGCACCGGCGATCACCGAGGGCAGGTCGCCACGCACGGCGAAGTCGATGCTGTTGTTGCTGAAGCCTTCGTTGATCTGCGGACCGGCGCCGGCGTGGGGCAGGGCGATCCACTCAAGTTTCAAGCCGCGTTGGCTAAGTTGCTGTTCGAGCCAGCCGTCCTCGATCACCCGCCCGGCGATACCGCCAAACACCGGCTTGCCGCCTTGGGTGTAGGCGACGATGGCGATCTTCACCGAAGTCGGAACCTGTTCGGCCAGTGCGGTGGCACTGAGCAGTAAGCCGGTCAATGCGACAAGGCCATTGCGCCAGAAACGTTTCATTGAAATCTCCCTTGATGGCTATTGGCAAAACGCACCCTGTAGGAGCCGGCTTGCTGGCGAGAGGCCTTCAAGTCCTGCGGCGTTGTTGAGGACGCCCTCGCCAGCAAGCCGGCTCCTACAGTTGATTTGCTGTTGGGAGGGAGAGAGCAGATTGCATGCCACAGCGTGAAAATCTGGCTGCAGGCCTTGCGTGGCGGGGGGGCGGGGGTGTGGGGCTTCGGTTGTTAAGAGCAGAGGGTGCTGATCTGCAAGCAGGGCGATGCTTGCCAATTGCTGCTACAGCAACAAGGCAGGAGCAATTCGAAGCCATATTCGATATGGGAATATATAAATGCTAATTAATAATTTTTTAGTCTAAATATCTTCGTGCACTATTGAGCACGCGCTTTTACTGCCAGGAATGCACCATGTCGCTGATCACTCATCCAAACGCCCGTGAATTGACCAAGTCGGTAAGGGCCACCGTTCTGGTGTTCAAGGACCCGCGCTCCCAGGAGTTGCTCAGTCGAATAGAGCGCCTGGCGCCCAGTGAGGCCAACACATTGATCATCGGCGAAACCGGAACCGGCAAGGAGCTGGTGGCCCGCCATATCCACAACTTGAGCCGAAGAGGGCGTGAGCCTTTTGTCGCAGTGAACTGCGGCGCATTCGCCGAAACGCTGGTGGAAAGTGAATTGTTCGGCCACGAAAAGGGCGCGTTTACCGGCGCCACTTCCAGTAAGGCCGGCTGGTTCGAAGCGGCCAATGGCGGGACGCTGTTCCTCGATGAGATCGGTGATTTGCCACTGAACATGCAGGTCAAGTTACTGCGGGTTTTGCAAGAGCGCGAAGTGGTGCGCCTGGGCTCGCGCACGCCAATTCCGATCAACGTTCGCCTGGTGGCCGCGACCAACGTCAACCTGGCGGATGCAGTCGTTGCCGGGCATTTTCGCGAGGATCTTTTCTACCGATTGCACGTTGCCACGATCCGCCTGCCGCCGCTGCGGGAGCGCCCGGGCGACATCCTGCCACTGGCTGAATTTTTCCTCGAAGAACACTGCCAGCGCCTGGGCTACAACCGCGCCTCATTGAGTGTCGAGGCCGAACGCAAATTATTGGAGCACAGTTGGCCGGGCAACATCCGCGAGCTGGAAAACTCCATTCACCATGCATTGCTGGTGTGTCGCAATCAGCGGGTCGCACCGGCGGACTTGCACTTGGTGGACATGCGCTCCTCAGGTATCCGCCACGAACAGGAACAAGCGTTTCAGGCGGGCACTGGTGTCGCAGGACCGGTGAGCCTGGAAGCGGCACTCAACGCACTTTTCGAGCAAAACATTCCAGATCTCTATGAGCACATTGAAGAAACCATCTTTCGCGCCGCGTACCGTTTTTGCCACGGCAACCAATTGCAGACCGGGCGACTGCTGAACATCAGTCGCAACATTGTGCGAGCGCGATTGGAAAAGATCGGAGAATTGAACAGATCCTTATCGGTGGGGGAGTAACAGCTCACGGTGACTTTCTGATACGGAGTGATTGATCGTTCAGCGAATCAGCGAATGATGGCTTATGGCCGACTCTGTTGAGACACTCGATCTGCCCAAACTACCTGATCATTGACTGGTGAAAACGCCTTTTTACACGCTACTACGTGAACAGCCGTGCTTGGCTGGCGTGGCCTTGATCCAATATCAAAGATGCCCGCGTAGCCCTTAATGGAGAACCCTGCGGCTCTCTCCAATCCTGATCCGATCAAGCGCCCGATTTAACGCATCCAAGGCATCGAGTAGGGCTTTCGCTTCGGATTCCCGGCCATCTCCCCATAGTCGTTCCGCCATTTTATTCAGGGCCTGGATAGATCGTTCTATGTCTGCAGCGGTTGCTGCCGGTGTATCTGCCTGCTGCTTCTTTGACATTGTCATTATTGCTCACGTGTTCGACCGACGACGCCGACGATCCGGCATTTTTTTTGCGCTCATCTATGTGGGGAAGTCGTGATAAAAGGAGATCAACCGGCGCCTTCACCGTACTACCGACCTTCACTTGTATGCCACAGGTGTCGACGATGAAGACAAAGAGTTTCATGAGCTTGATTATCCTGATTCGATTGATCAAGGGGACTGAATTATTTTCTCTCGTCTGAAAGCGAAAAAGTACTCTGTGCCCTTTGTTGAAGCGGCAAACGTAGTCGTCATGGTTGCCCCGGAGCGGGAGGACCATGGCTTGTCGAGCCAAGTGAGCACGTCGCGGCATTCCGGCCCACGGTCGACCAAATCGCCGACCGCGAAATCCCGGCCAGCCGTGTTTTCGGCGAAGCGCTTCACCTGCGACACCTCGATAGCTTCGAGCATGCGCAATCTTCGACCTCCATTCACCGGCAGGCTTATGGTTTAATGAAGTAGGTCTTGAGCGGGAGGCAGCGATGGATAAGGCGATTCAAAACCCCATGTTTGTCATTGGGGCTCTACTGGCAATTTTCGGGCTCGGCGTTTGCCTGAACCATTTGCTTAGGGGGGACAGTGTCGGTTACCTGGCTTATGGCTTATTCGTCACAGGCTGCACTTTATTGCTGGTCGGATGGGTACAGAGAAACAAGTGAGATTCCCGGCTTCACCGCGACCCGTTGTAGATGAGTCCGAATCCCCTCAGACCCGCTCTCCAGCACCCGACGTTCGCCTTCTGCGACCAGCAGCTCCAAGGTACATCCGGCCTCGCCAAGACAACGCGCGATGTCTTGAACTGCCTCCTCTGCCCAAGGCGCATCAGAGTCGAAATGCCCCAACAGCTTTCACTCTTGCGAACGGTGAGTTGAAATCTATTCATGATGATTCAGCTTCCTGCCCAGTGACGCAGTAACTCCCCGCCAGCGTGACTCGACCAAAACTCGCATGGGCATCGATAGGCGTGATCGCCAGCAAATGGTCGAGCCGAACTTCAACCGTTTGCAGACCATCATGATTCCCCAGCACGAGAAACTCTTCCTTGCTAGTTGCTGTGCGCGTAGTCAGCGCCTTGGCCACATAAGTTGATCCATCAGTCAGTTCGACCTGCAAGTCGTAACCGTGAATGCAGGCGATTTCCAGATAGTCATGCAAATCACAGTTGAGCGGCTGATACGCGTTCATGGTTTCTCCTGGCAGCCTTCAAGGGCGATGATGAAGTAACCCTGATTGGAGATGGCGGCAGCCACTTCGGGGTGGGCGGGTTCGCTGTGGCAGAACTGGCAACGGCTCTGCTCGATGTCGACGTCTTGTACGCCCCGCTGTGCCATCCAGTCGCGGACATACTGGGTAGCGAGAGTCTGGTCGTTCCCTGGAGTCAAAACATCAAAGTGCAGATAACGTCCGTCGCGGGTGCGTACATGTGTGTCGAAAACATTAACTTTCATCGCTAATTCTCCTTCCAGGTGGCAGGCAGCGACAGACGATCCGGCTGCTTGTTCGCAATTTGCCGGTTTTACGTAGCCCACCCGTTGGCATATCTGGATCATGCGTCCCTTCACATGATTGCGATAGTGCTCAACGGCTGAGCTCCGCCAGTGTTCAATGGACGCGACAATGCTGGCGAAACTGATGCGAAAGCCCCACGAGCACTGAACTCAATATTTTGTTCGAGGGCAGGGCATGCGACGTTTAATGTGTTTGGTCGTGACTTCGGCGATGAGCTTTCCCTTGTTTGCCCATGAGCCAGGAGGTATCGACAGCGCTAAAGGTCAAGCAGATGCCGCGTTTGATCTGGTTCATACGCACATTTTTCGCAACGGCGACAATCTCGTCTTTCAACAACTCGTTGCGGGTACTGCAGGCAACAGTACGCCCAAATCCACCGGCAAGTTCGCCGGGTCAGACGTTTATAGCTACGTCTGGCCAACCAGTCTGGACAGCGACGTCGTCGGCTTCGAGCCCAAGTCCGGCATCCTCGCGCTGGCGTTGACATCCCACCCCGATTTCGACGACACCCCCCAGCTGGATGAAAACAAGGACGGTAAAAAAGACAACGACGGCGGGTTATGGCATTCCCATTGGGTCGTTCTGACCAAGGAAGCCAGCTGCGGGCCCAGCGGCCTCAAGGTTCGGGACATTCCCAAAGACATGAAGCCGAAGATGCCAGCCACATGGCCTGGCGTCGCGCTGTATATCGACTCTCCCGGCTATGGGCTCACGCTATCCAGGGACACGGTGACGATCGAGGTCCCGCTGGCTGCCGTCGGCTTTCCTGAAACCTTCAAGTACGACGGTGTCACGGCAGGGTTGAAGGTCAACGCTGATCTGCACGATCCGCTGCTGTGCGTCAGTTCGGTATGGGATGTCGCCTCGGGTGATCTTTCATTACCGGCAACATGGAACGCCAAGGATAAGCCTTGAGTTGCGACTCAGCGGTATTTCTACAGTTGCCGGGAGGTTCAAATGAGCGATGTCACTTATTCTCGCCAAAGCACCGGATTACTTCTGGTGGACCCTTACAACGACTTCCTCAGCGAAGGGGGCAAGCTCGCCGGGTTGGCCAAAGCGGTCGCTGATGAGGTGGGCACGCTGGATAATTTGCGCCAGATCGTCGCGGCGGTTCGCGCAGCAGGTGTGCGCGTTTTTTACGTACCCCATCATCGTTGCACTGCGCAGGATTTTCTGGGGTGGAAGCATCCCAGCCCTTACCAGTTGGGAGCGGGTAAAGCGCAGGTGTTTGCAGCGGGTAGCTGGGGAGGCGAATGGCACCCGGATTTCATGCCGCAACCCGACGATGTCGTCGTAAAGGAACATTGGGGCGGCAGTGGATTTGCAAACACGGATCTGGATTTCCAGCTCAAACAGCACGGCATCGATAAGGTCATCATCGTCGGAATGCTGGCCAACACCTGTATCGAGACGACTGCCAGATTTGCAGCGGAACTGGGTTACCACGTCACGCTGGTGAAGGATGCGACCGCTGCGTTTTCCAGGGAAGCCATGACCGCCGCCCATGAGATCAATGGACCGACCTACGCCCATGCCATCGTCACCACTCGCGTTCTGACTGAGTTGCTTCAAGCCTTCGGAGGTCTACCGTATGAACGATAAAACGCTCACTCACGCCACCGGTGCACCGGTGGTCGACAATCTCAATGTCCAGACCGCCGGGCCGCGTGGGCCAGCGTTGTTGCAGGACATCTGGCTACTGGAAAAACTGGCGCATTTTGACCGCGAAGTGATTCCTGAGCGGCGCATGCACGCCAAGGGTGCCGGGGCTTACGGCACCTTTACCGTCACCGCCGACGTCAGTCGTTATTGCAAGGCCAAAGCACTGGCCGAGGTCGGTAAACAGACGCCAGCCTTTGTGCGTTTTTCCACGGTGGCCGGGGAGCGTGGGGCGGCGGACGCCGAACGTGATATTCGTGGGTTCGCAGTGAAGCTGTATACCGAGGAAGGCAACTGGGACATCGTGGGCAATAACACGCCGGTGTTTTTCTTTCGCGACCCCCTGCGGTTTTCCGACCTCAATCATGTGGTCAAGCGCGACCCGCGCACCGGGCTGCGATCAGCGACTAACAACTGGGATTTCTGGACGCTGCTGCCTGAAGCATTGCATCAGGTGACGATCGTCATGAGTGATCGGGGCATTCCCTCCAGTTACCGGCACATGCACGGCTTCGGCAGTCATACCTTCAGCCTGATCAATGCACGAAACGAGCGCGTGTGGACCAAGTTTCATTTCGTGTGTCAGCAAGCGATTACCAATCTGAGCGATAGCGAGGCGGCACAGGTCGTTGGCAATGACCGCGAAAGCCATCTGCGTGATCTCTATGAATGCATCGAGCGCGGGGAATTTCCAAGCTGGAAATTGTGCATCCAGACCATGACTGAGGAACAGGCACGTGCGCACCGGCACAACCCGTTCGACTTGACCAAGGTCTGGCCCCATGCCGAGTTTCCGCTGGAGGAAGTGGGCATTCTGCAATTGAACCGTAATCCCGACAATCATTTTGCCGAGGTGGAACAAGCGGCGTTTTCTCCGGCCAACATTGTGCCGGGAGTGAGTTTTTCTCCTGACAAAATGCTCCAGGCGCGCCTGTTTTCTTATGGTGACGCGCAGCGATATCGCCTCGGCGTGAACTTCAATCACATTCCGGTCAATGCGCCGAAATGCCCGTTCCACAGTTATCACCGTGACGGGGCGATGCGCACAGATGGCAACCTCGGCTCGACATTGTCCTACTACCCCAACAGCTTCGGCGAGTGGCAGGACCATCAGCACCTGCACGAGCCTGCATTGGCGCTTGAAGGCGATGCGGGACATTGGGATCAGAGCGTCGTCGAGGACCATTTCGAGCAACCCGCAAATCTGTTTCGCCTGATGACGCCGCTTCAGCAACAGCAACTCTTCGACAATACGGCGCGGGCTATGGGCGACGCGCCGGTCATGATCAAGCATCGACATATCGTCAATTGCTCCAAAGCCGATCCGGCCTATGGTGCCGGTGTGGCAAAAGCGTTGGGCTTGAATCCGGTTGCGCAGGAGTTACAAGCGACGCATCCGGAACCGGACAATCAGCCCACCCCATTTGGCAACCTGTCATCCGGAGAAAGATCATGAGCAATGGCGATTCAAACAAAAAAGCACTGGTGGTCGTTGATATCCAGAACGACTATTTTCCGGGAGGCCGATGGGCGCTTTCCCACGTCGAGGAGGCCGCCGCACAGGCTGCGCGGGTGATTGAACGGTTCCGCGAGCGGGGCGACCTGGTGGTGCATATCCGCCATGAGTTCAAGGACGACAATGCGCCCTTTTTCCGCCCGGGCAGCGAAGGCGCGCAAATACACGACAGCGCGAAGAATCGCGAGGACGAACCGGTGGTGCTCAAGCACTTCATCAATTCGTTTCGTGAAACCGAACTCAAAGCCATCCTCGACCGCCACGGCATCAACGAGATCGTAGTCGTCGGCAACATGAGCCACATGTGTGTGGATGGCATGACCCGCGCAGCCGTAGATTTCGGCTACACCACCACTGTGTTGCACGATGCGTGCGCCACGCTGGATCTTGAGTTCAACGGGGTCAAGGTTCCCGCCGCGCACGTGCATGCGGCGTTCATGGCCGCGCTCGGTTTCGGTTACGCGCCAGTCATTTCCACCAGTGAATACCTGAGCCGCTGATCCGTTTGACCGATCGGGCAGATGGACGGCCATGCGCGTCCATCTGCCTGCCGTTTTCGTCGTCTACGCTCATCACCTGGACCGAATTGGCACGGAGGCTGCTTTCCACTGTACGGGTTCAGTGAGGTGGGCGATGCAGCTGATCTGCTCGGAGTTCGACGAGTTCGAAGAGGCGTTGTACGGGGTGCAAGGCCGCTACGTGCTGCGTACTCGGCAGCAACGCGACTGGCAACTCAGCGTTGTCGATTTGGACGGTGTGGCACTGATGAGCGGGCGCGAAGGCGCCGGCACAGTCTACTCAGGCATTGGCCTGCCCGGTTACTTCAACATCTTCCTGCCGCTGACGGGGCATGAGTCCACCGTGGTCGATGGCCATGCCTTCAACCGCCGACGAATCGGCTGGATGGTGCCCGATGCCATGTTCCACATCAACGCGAAATGCCCGGCCAGTTGGCTGACGGTGGCGATGTCCTGCGAGTCAGTGCTGAGCTGGGCATCGCTCCGTGAAGATGAGTTCGACTTTTGCGTGTTGCATCGCAACTTTGTCGGCAACGCCCAGCGCAATCTCGGCCCATTGTTGTGGCTGGCGCGTCGTCTGTTCCACATCGAGGCCCATTCCCCCGAGGTGCTGCATAACGAGGGTGCGCAGGAAGCCGCGCGCCGGGAGGTGATGGATGTGGTGTTTCGCATGCTGTTGCCCATAGACCCGCTGCACGCCGCACCAAGGCACCATCGCGACCACAAGGAAATACTCAAGCGTGCGCTGGAACTGCTCGATACGCTGCAGATCCAGCCGGTTTACACCGAAGACATCTGTCAGGCGACCTGCGCCTCGGAACGTACGGTGCGCAATGTCTTCAACGAATACCTGGGCATGAGTCCGCATCGCTATCTGATGATTCGCCGCTTGCATGGGATTCGCGACGCCATCCGTCATGCAGGCCCCGAAGATACGATTACCAGCATTTGTGCACGCTTCGGCGTGTGGGACTTTGGCCGGCTCGCCAGTCTGTACCGCCAGTATTTCGGAGTGCCGCCGGCGCAGTGGCTTAAAGCTGCGAGGGCGTTGAACCGACCCTGAGCGCTCGCGTTCACGGCAGCGTTCGCATCAGGGTTTTTTTGGGGTATTCACCGAACAAACCGTGGTAATCAGAGGCCATGCGGCCACTGTCGGAAAAGCCGAAGCGCAGGGCGATCTGGCTGACGGACTCGGTATCCGGATTAGCCATGGACAACGCTACACGGACCAGGTGCAGACGGCGAATGTGCAGGTAGCGATTAGGCCCGACGCCAAACATTTCCTTGAAAATCGAGCGCATTGTGCGTTCGCTGACATCCGCATCGCGGCACAGCTCGGACAACCTGATCGGCTGCTCTTCACGGTGTTGCAGTAGCTCCATCACCCTGGTGATGTTGGCCTGGCGCGTCGTCTGTTGCCCGCCGGAACGTGCCATCGGCGCCGCTGCGGATTTTGGACGGGGGAGCGGGGGCTTTTCCATTTCAACCTGCTATCAAGCTCGGTCAAGTTGACCAAGAGTCTGCCCACCCGAGTGTTGGGTCTACGTAAAACAGGCAAGTTTGCGAAGTTTTCTCAGGCAATTGCAGGTTCCTGAGCTCTCCGCACAACCTTGCAACTTGCCGAATTTACGTAGTCAGTGCCTGGTCGATTTGCGCATGCTGTGAGCGTAACTGGTGCCCATGGGCTGGCGGGAATCATGACAAATCGAAAATCCGGAATCGATGAAGCTCGACGTTCTCTCATCAAGGGGGGCGCAGCATTGGCGGTCGGCTCTTTGCTGCCAGGCTTCAGCCTGGCGACTGCGCAATCTCCTACACCCGCTTCCAGCCCGACAACTTTCCCTGGAGTGCATAAATCCATGAGTACCTTCACCACCAAAGACGGAGTGGAAATCTATTACAAGGATTGGGGCAAGGGTCCGGTTGTGGTCTTCAGTCACGGCTGGCCGCTCGATGCAGACAGCTGGGAGTCCCAGATGTATCACCTGGCCTCCAATGGCTGTCGCTGCATCGCCCACGACCGGCGTGGTCATGGCCGTTCCAGCCAACCCTGGGACGGTAACGACATGGACCATTACGCGGATGACCTGGCTCAGTTGCTCGACCACCTGGACGTGAAGGATGTGACCCTGTTCGGTTTCTCTACGGGTGGGGGTGAAGTGGCGAGGTACATCGGGCGTCATGGGTCCAAACGAGTTAAAAAGGCAGGGCTCGTCTCTGCGGTGCCGCCACTGATGGTTAAAACCGAGGCCAATCCCGGCGGCTTGCCAATAGCAGTATTCGACGGCATTCGCGCCGGTTTCCTGGCCGACCGCTCAAAGCTGTTTATCGATATCCCGAGCGGACCGTTCTTTGGATACAACCGTCCCGGTGCGACGCCGTCGCAAGGCGTGATCAATGCCTGGTGGCTGCAAGGTATGCGCGGCGGTCACAAGAACACCTACGACAGTATCAAGGCGTTTTCGGAAACCGATTTTACTGAGGACTTGAAAAAGTTCGACGTGCCGACCTTGATCATTCACGGTGACGACGATCAAATTGTTCCCATCGATGCAGCGGGCCGGGCATCGGCGAAGCTGATCAAGAACAGCAAGCTGATTGTTTATGAAGGTGCGCCCCACGGGATTACCGATACCCATAAGGAAAGGTTGAATACTGACCTTTTGGCGTTCGTGCAGTCTTGATAAGGACACGGCCGAACAGGCGCGTCGGACCTTCGACGCGCTGCCGGTGTATCTGTATGCCTGAGTATTGACTGAGGGGCATGGTGCGCCTATACAGGTGCCCAATTCACAGTTCAGTCAACGCAGGTAACGTAAATGAGCGAAGAGATTGATATTCCTGAACCCGAGCATGACCATCTGCTCGATCATGAATTCCACGATCAAGAGCCATGGGTTGAAGAAGATGCCCAAGGCATTTTAGACGATGAAGACGAAGAACTTTATAACCTTGACGATCTGGATTCGATTGATCAAGAGGAATGAGTTATCAGGTTCAACCCGGCCGTAGTGACTGTTCTTTCAATCACGTGAAAGAACCCACAGCACCAAAGCTGTCGCGCTGATCAACGCGCCAGCAAACTCACTGCCATCCAGCCCCAGAGCGCATAAACCTGGGTCGCAGCTGCCGCCCCCAGCGCGCTGCCGACCGAGTAGAAGCACATGTAGGCACCGACCATGCCACTTTGGGCGTCGGCTCGAGCAGCAAAAATCAGGCTCTGGTGGGTAAGGACGGGAGATCTTTCCGGTTGTGGTCAGCATGAGACAGTGGGGCGAGCGTTTCCTTTTCGGGCCGCAGGAGGCGCGTTCGGTGCTGTTGGACAACGAGTCCGGACAGCCTTTGATGGCGATCGATGTCCGCTCATCAAGCGGTCAAAAACTTGGGCCCTCTGAATGCCACAGGGTGAAATTTGTTGATGGCGAGTTCTGAATTGATCAAATACCGGCGTACGCAAAGTGGTTGCAAGTGGCCTGAGTTACGCACTTCTTTGGTTTTAACCGGGTTTCGCAACCTGGCTGCCACCGTAGAAGAATAAATAATAATTATTGAGTGTACTCTTCATCTGCTCCGCCAATCGCAATCTGCTGCGAAAGTATTAGTTTATCTACGCCGATAATTTTTAACCAGCTTGATTAACATCCGGAACAGTCGCTTTGTCAGGTAATCAAATCGCCATTGTTTGCGTTATCTCATTGTTCCCGGTGCGGTTGTGAACGTAGAGATGCTGAACTGGCCGACCAGGCTTTCGTCGCCTGGTACCACGCTTTTGCTCGCACATATCGCATATTGACAGTCAACTAACTGGGGCCCTACCATGTTGCCTCGTCGGATTTTATGCGCTTGCGGTTAGTCTGGCATATTCGCGTGTTGGCAAATAAAACGAAAAAAATCGGTATTCCTTGTGCTGCGTATTGTACTTGCCACAACAGTGGCTTACATCTCAATGATTTGATACCCGATGACGTAGTGGATTATGGCGCAGGCACAGTATGTAGAGGCCTGTAGCTAGTCCGCAGGTGTCTCTGTATCAGCTGAACACGAGGAATGAAGATTGAAAAAGCTGCTTGTCCTGCTGGCCCTGCTTTCACCCTTTACTGCAATTGCGGGTGAACCGGACCACGTTGCCGTTTGCGATAAAATCAGGTCAGATGTCACGCGCGACTACGATGTATACAATTTGGTGCTGGTGGACAAGGGCAGTTCATATGCAGCAAATGAAGAGCTTGTGCTCTGTGTGTATGATGGTACTGTCCGGAAATTTCACGGTGAGAGCGCTGTAAGAGTAATGGCTACGCTGGATATCGCCAGCAATAAGCTAAACGTCTTGCTCTGATATTGATATTGATATTGCTTGGGTGAAAGGGGTCAGGGCTTTGGCCGTTCAGGTGGACTGATTGAGTTGGTTGCTCTGTTTGAGAATGCAATGAAAAAGTTTCTGCTCGCCCTCGTATTGCTTATGCCGTGTAATATACTGGCAGAGAGTTTTCAGATTGAAGAATCAGAAGAATATGCTGATAAGACGACCCGGGATATTTGTACCGGCTTAATGCCGGATATTGCAAAAAACTATCGTGTAAAAGGTTTGGAGTTGCAGCCGTTCGACAATCCATATATAAATAAAACAACTTTGACTTGTACCTATAGGGCAGTCACTCATGATTTTCATTCTGGCGAGCTGAGTCGTGATCGGGTTGTGACTGTTTTGGCCTTTCTTGATGTTGGTACAAGTGAAGTGTCGGTCCAGGTAAGCGCGTTCTAGTTGTACATTTCCAGGAGCCCGTGCGCAATTCCGGAAAGTTGGGTTTGCTCACGATGCAGGAGTTACGAGCCGGTCTGCGGATTCAAGCGTGACTAAAAAGCCCGACCATCGAGTCTAATGCTGCTCACTTAAGACGATCTTAAGGCAAGTACAAAGTCTGTGGTGAGGGGGCTTGTCGGACCGCCGCACCGCCCCGCTCGGCTGCGGAGCAGTCGTAAAACCATTACACGCGGTGTACCTGATACACCTCGGTGGCAGGTTTTGGGGCCGGTCCGCAGCCCAACGGGGCGGTGCGGCGGTCCGACAAGCCCCCTAGCCACAAAGTGTGCTACCCGCTTAAGTGAACAGCATTACGACCATCGAGTCGGGCTTTTTTGACTTTAATCCAGGGCCTCATGACTTATGAGGCCCCTTGATCGCCGACGCCTCGTACTACCTGACCGCCACGGACACCGTTGCCGGGGTCGACACCGCGGTCTTGGTATCGATGGCTTGATAGGTAAAGGTCGCGGTGAACGGCGTGGTCACAGTGGCAGGACGTGTATAGACCACGCGCAAGCCGTCGGTGCTGGCCGTGCCTGCGCCGGCGGCCGGTTGCGTCAGCCCCACCACTTTGAGCGGTACATTACCGTCAGGGTCGCTATCGTTGGCCAGGACGTTGATGGTCAGCGGCTGGAGGACGGCGCTGGTGGCGCTGTCGGCATTGGCAACCGGTTTTTTGTTTTCGGTCTGGCCTGTGCGGAAGGTTGGCAACGCCGCTGAGCTCACGTAGGTGACGCCGTCCCAGCCGGGCAGGGGCGTTGGCATCAACTGGAACTGGCCCGGGTTCTCCAGGTCCCAGCGCATCAGCATCGAGGTGTCTTCGTGCTGGGTGTTGTGGCAGTGCTCCATGTAGGTTCCGGCGAACTCGCGAAAACGCACGGCAATTTCCACCTCCACCGAACTTTCCTGCTCTCCACCGACGCGAAAGACGTCCTTGCGTGCCCATTTTTCCCATTCCGGTGGCGCCTTGCCGCTGCGGTTGAGCACGATGCCTTCTTCGAAATGCACGTGCACCGGATGGCTCCAGCCTTCGCCGCCATTAATGATTTTCCACACTTCCAGGGTGCCGTCGCCACTGAAGCCGCCGTTGGTAGGGCCGGTGGACAGTTGGGGGGCCGCGCTGAGGCGGCGGGCATCAAACCTGCTACCAACACTGCCGTCGGTCTTGATGGTCCAGGGTTCTTCGTCGGTGCCGTCGGAGCGACCGAAAATGAATTCGCGATGCCGTGCCGCTTTCAGTTTGGCCTGCATCGTCGGGTCGTCGCGATTGAGGTGCAGCGGGATCATTTTCTTGCCGGCCGGTTTGCCCGGTTTGGCGGGTTCGTAGTCGGCAGGGTTCATGGCCACGTCCTGGCCGGAATACGGCTGGACTACCATCTGCATGAATCTGCCCACCACCGGGTCGCCGCCGTCCCATTGCAGCCCGTTACTTCCCAGCTTGAGCACGGCTTTGTACCTACCGGCCAGTACATCGGCCAGGCTCGGCGGTGCAAGCTCCGGCCCCCTGCCGCCCTGATGCGCCATCAGGTTGACGAAGTACAGCTTGTCACCGGTTTTGATCCCGTGTTTGGCAAAGTTGACGATGATGTCGTAACGCTCGGCGATCGCTTGTGTTGGCAGAACGGCATTGTGTTCCTGCAGGTCGCCGTCGGCGTCCAGGTCCATGCTGCCGTCGAACGGTACGGCGTGTTCCATGATGTTACCGTCGTTGCCGATCATGTGGATCGGTACGCGGGTGTAAGACACGCCGGAACCAGCCGGGCCGGGGAGTTCGCCACCGGTGCCGGCGACTTCACGCACCAGCGCGATCTTGAAGTAACGCGACACCGAGCCGTTGAGGAGGCGGAAACGATAGCTGCGCGCGCGCACTTTCAAGGTCGGCTGGTATTGCCAGTTGACCAGGATCTGATCGCCGAGGAAGCCGTCGTTGTTGAACGGGTTAAACCACAGCTGGCCGTCCTTGTCCCAGGCCTTGTCGGCAATCATCAGGTTGACGTCATAATCGCGGTTGCCCCAGGGCAACGCCGAACCGCTGGGCAGGCGCAGGTTGACGCCGTCCTGCAGCGCCTCGTTGCCACGGTCCAGGGCGCTGTAGTAGTTCATCATCGCCGCGTTGCCCTTGTAGACATTCTGGGCAGTGAAATCGAGCATGTGGTCGTGGAACCAGTGGGTGCTCATGGTTTCGCGCCAGTCGCCACGGATCTTGATGCTGCCGTTGTTGCAGGTCTTGAGGCCAGGGGTGGCGTCGTTGACGAACAGGGTTTCGCCCGGGGAGCAGGGGAACGCTGCGCGCGGGTCCTGAGCGGTGGTGTTGATGGTGTCGTAACCGGCCAAAGGCAGCGGCCAGCGATAGTCGTAGTATTGCCCCGGAAAGAAAAACGCATTGGTATAGCCATCGCTTTCGGCGGGGGAGTGGCCGTTGTGTTCGTGGGTGCTGAGGGTATGCAGGCCGAAACCCATGTTGGCCGCGGGGTCGATCGGCAAGGCGTTGTAGTGCCGCATCAGCACCGGTTGGCCGTGACGCACCATCAGCAATTTTGACGGAAAGGTGCCGTCAAAGGTCCAAAGCGCCTTGTGGTTCTGAATCGGCATTTTGGGGTGGAAACGGGTGTCGATGCCTTTGGTCGTGCCTGCAATGACCGGGTTGTCGGAGGTCTGGTTGTAGAGCCCGCCAGGCCCGAACTCACCGACGGCGTAATTGTGCATCTGCCGGCGGTCGCGCATGCCGCCGTTGATTTTGGCGCCCGCTTGCACGGTTTTGAAGGCAACCTGGGGGTAGAACTCGTTCCAGCGTTGATGGGACCAGCCTTTTCCTGGTGGACGACCCTCGGCCGACGAACCAACCGGGCGGCGGTTGAGGAAGGCTTCGATCGGCGCTTTCCAGGGGTTGCGGTCGAGCACATTGGAATACTGCGAGGGAAACGGATACAGCCCCGGCTGACGCATGAAGGCTTCCAGTGCCGCGCTTGAAGGGCCGCTGCGAGCGATGCTGTTGGGGTCTTGCGTAGGCGCCGGGCCGGCGAGGGGCACAGGGAACGTCAGTGGCGGTGCGGGTAGGGTCGGGTCGAGTTTTTCCGTGCCGAATTCTTCGAACAGCAGCAATTGCTGGGTGTATGGCAGGGCCCCGAACAATGGGCTGGGCTTGCCGTTGGTAGGGATCTTGAATGAAGTCTGCAGACTTGGCGGCAACACGTTTTCAGCAGTCGGGGTCTTGCGGTCGCCCCACATGCCGTTGGGCAGGGCCATGGAGCCCTGGTTGGTTCTCGGCATGGTCTTCAGGGCTTCCAAGGCCGCAGCCGGGTCGGCGGGCGGGTTGTAGAAGGCCGAAGGGTCCGTTGGTGGTGGCTGGCTGACATCGTCGAGCGGCGCAGCGTCGGCGGTGGTCAGGGTCAGGAGCATCGCATAGGGCAGGCTTGACCTGCGTAGCAAACAGATGGAATTGCATGGTGGAGTCGCGCGTTTCATTTTTTACACCCCTCGCCTGAGGCCACGCTGTCTCCATGGCCGGAACGACAGCTGTTACAGGGGGAGGGTGCAATTAATAAGCCATTACCGTAGGGCGAGCGGAAAGCTAAAATTAACTAACGGGTGATTTATGGGTGTTACATGCGCGGACACACCACAGGTGGGGGAAATTCCTCTAATCTGGTGAAAAGCGCCCGGTTTTGGTGGGTGTAGTTCCCCATTTATGGAGGGGTGGCTATCGCGGCCCACCGTTCGACAGCTACCTGATTTGTCGATTGGCCTGCAACCCAAGGGCCTCAAAATCTCTGAGGCCCTCGTCTGCAAACGGCACTGTCAGCTCACTACGGCGCCGAGACCGTTACGGACACTGTCGCCGGAGTCGACACCGCAGTCTTGGTATCGATGGCTTGATAGGTAAAGGTCGCGGTGAACGGGGTGCTGACGGTGGCCGGACGTGTGTACACCACGCGCAATCCGTCGGTGCTGACCGTGCCTCTGCCGGCGGCCGGTTGCGTCAGCCCCACCACTTTGAGTGGCACATTACCGTCAGGGTCGCTGTCGTTGGCCAGGACGTTGATAGTCAACGGCTGGAGTGTGTTGCTGACGGCGCTGTCGGGATTGGCGATCGGTTTTTTGTTTTCGGTCTGGCCGGTGCGGAAGGTCGGCAGCGCAGCGGAACTCACGTAGGTGACGCCGTCCCAGCCGGGCAGGGGCGTTGGCATCAACTGGAACTGGCCGGGGTTCTCGACGTCCCAACGCATCAGCATGGAGGTGTCTTCGTGCTGGGTGTTGTGGCAGTGCTCCATATAGGTCCCTGCAAATTCGCGGAAGCGGATGGCAATCTCCACGTCCATCGTACTGTCGATGCCTTCACCGATGCGATAGACGTCCTTGCGTGCCCATTTTTCCCATTCCGGCGGCGCCTTGCCATCGCGGTTGAGCACGATGCCCTCTTCGAAATGCACGTGCACCGGATGGTTCCAGCCGTCGCCGCCGTTCCTGATTTTCCACACTTCCAGGGTACCGTCGCCGGAGAATCCGGCAGCGGTCGGGCCGTTGGCCAACTGCGGGGCGGCGCTAAGCCGGCGGGGGTCCATGCGATAGCCTAAAGCACCGTCCATCTTGATCGTCCAAGGCTCTTCGTCGGTACCGTCGGATCGGCCGAAAATGAACTCGCGATGCCGTGCTGCGTTCAGTTTGGCCTGCACCGTCGGGTCGTCACGATTGAGGTTCAGCGGGATCATGATTTTACCCACCGCCTTGCCTGGCTTGGCGGGTTCGTAGTCAGCGGGGTTCATGCTCACGTCCTGGCCGGAATAAGGCTGGACCACCATCTGCATGAATTTGCCCACTACCGGGTCGCCGCCGTCCCATTCCAGCCCATTGCTGCCCAGCTTGAGCACGGCTTTGTACTTCCCGGACAGCACATCGGCCAGGCTCAGCGCTGCCTGCTGGGGGCCCCGGCCGCCCTGGTGCTCCATCAGGTTGACAAAGTACAGCTTGTCGCCGGTCTTGATCCCGTTTTTCGCAAAGTTGACGATGATGTCGTAGCGCTCTGCAACGCCTTGGGTAGGCATGATGGCGTTGTGGTCCTGCAGGTCGCCGTCGCCGTCCAGGTCCATGCTGCCGTCAAACGGTACGGCGTGTTCCATCAGGTTGCCGTCGTTGCCGATCATGTGGAACGGCACCCGGGCGTATGACAACCCGGAACCTGTCGGCCCTGGGAACTCGCCACCCGTGCCGGCGATTTCACGTACCAGCGCGAACCTGAAGTAACGCGACACCGATCCATTGAGGATGCGGAAACGATAGCTGCGCGCGCGCACTTTCAGGCGCGGCTGGTACTGCCAGTTGACCAGGATCTGGTCGCCAATGAAGCCATCGGTGTTGAACGGGTTAAACCACAGTTGACCGTTCTTGTCCCAGGCCTTGTCGGCAATCATCAGGTTGACGTCATAGTCGCGGTTGCCCCATGGCAGCGCCGAGCCGCTGGGCAGGCGCAGGTTGACGCCGTCCTGCAGGGCTTCGTTACCACGGTCCAGGGCGCTGTAGTAGTTCATCATCACCGCGTTGCCCTTGTAGACGTTCTGAGCGGTGAAATCGAGCATGTGGTCGTGGAACCAGTGGGTGCTCATGGTTTCGCGCCAGTCGCCACGGATCTTGATGCTGCCGTTGTTGCAGGTCTTGAGGCCAGGAGTGGCGTCGTTGACGAACAGGGTTTCTCCTGGGGCGCAAGGGAACGCCGCGCGCGGGTCCTGAGCGGTGGTGTTGATAGTGTCGTAACCGGCCAACTGGATCGGCCAGCGATAGTCGTAGTACTGGCCCGGAAAGAAATAGGCGTTGGCATAACCGTCGCTTTCAGCGGGGGAATGCCCGTTGTGTTCGTGGGTGCTCAAGGTGTGCAGGCCGAAACCCATGTTGGCCGCCGGGTCGATCGGCAGGGCGTTGTAATGACGCATCAGCACCGGTTGACCATATCGCACCATCAACAATTTTACCGGAAAGGTGCCGTCGAAGGTCCAGAGCGCCTTGTGGTTCTGAATCGGCATGTTGGGGTGAAAACGCGTGTCGATGCCTTTGGTCGTGCCGATCGCGAGGGGAGTTTCCGACGTCTGATTGTAGAGCCCACCGGGCCCGAACTCACCGACCGCGTAATTGTGCAGCTGCCTGCGGTCGCGCATGCCGCCGTTGAGTTTGGCGCCGGCTTGCACGGTTTTGAAGGCGACCTGCGGGTAGAACTCGTTCCAGCGTTGATGTGACCAACCCTTTCCTGGCGGACGACCTTCGGCCGATGAACCGATTGGCTGGCGGTTGAGGAAGGCTTCGATCTGCGCTTTCCAGGGGTTGCGGTCCAGTACGTTGGAATACTGCGAGGGAAACGGGTACAGCCCCGGCTGGCGCATGAAGGCCTCCAGTGCCGCGCTAGAAGGGCCGCTGCGCGCGATGCTGTTGGGGTCTTGCGCAGGCGCCGGACCGGCAAGGGGCACGGGGAAGGTCAGCGGTGGCGCGGGCAGGGTCGGGTCGAGTTTTTCCGTGCCGAATTCTTCGAGCAACAGTAATTGCTGAGTGTACGGCAGGGCCCCGAACAACGGGCTGGGCTTGCCGTTGGTGGGGACTTTGAATGATGTCTGCAGGCTTGGCGGCAGCACATTTTCGGCGGTCGGGGTCTTACGGTTGCCATAGGCGCCATTGGGCAGGGCGATCGCCCCCTGGTTGGCTGGTGGCATGGTTTTCAGGGCTTCCAGGGCGGCGGCCGGGTTGGCGGGCGGATTGGTAAACGCCGAGGGGTCCGTCGGTGGCGGCTGGCTGGTATCGTCGAGCGGCACCGCGTTAGCGGTGGTGAGGGTCATGAGCATCACGCAGGGCAGGCTCGATCTGCGTAGCAAGTCGATGGAACTGATAGGTGGAGTCGTGCGTTTCATTTTTCACCCCTTGGCTAACGCCCGGCCGTCTCCACGTTCGGGACGACAGCTGTTGCGGGTACAAGGGGGAGTGCAACTAATGAGCCATTAAATTATTACTGAATGTTTCATGATGAAGGGGAGTGGGAATGGGGGAAAATCCGCTGATCTGGGGGTAAACACCCCCGTTGGGTGGGTGAGATACCCCATTTTTGGTGCCGCTTGCCGGTTTCGGTAACCCGCTTGTGTGCTTAGGCGAATTGCAGCTGGGTAATCGACAAACCTTCCGACCACTCGCTTTGCAGTGTTTCACCGATGAATCACTGTGCAGATTCCTGGTCATAACTGCGACCAACATCGCGAACAATTGCAGTCTTCGATGGTACACAACTACTGTGCTTTCGATGACCGAAGTCAACAGGTTCTTTCTAACAATGGAAGTAGCTATGGAAGCGAAAATTTGCTGGTGAAACATCTTTGGAGATACCCACGATACTGTTTTAAACGCTGGCTCTTGTGCCGCATCTGGAGTTATTAGTGCCCGCAGACAAGAGAGTAAGTTGCGCCATCGGTCGGTTCCAGTGTATTGGGTTTATGGCTCAATCAGGAAACGATTCAGCCCTGTAGCTCCGCAGGTTTCAGCCTGTCAGACAAGGCTGCGCAGGCGCGTGGGCAAAGTGCCGCCTGTCGGTCGCGCTGCCCAAAAAATGAACGATTGGGATATGCTGGGCTCCTATTTTCCAGCAGACGAATCCGAACTTCGAGTCTTCGTGCTGCACTCCCTAGTAAAAAATGGACGTTGACCTCATTTGCATTGAATGGAATGCACGTGGGGATTTTTTTACCTGAAAATCTGGAGCGAATATATGAACTCATCCCTTGGCTCGCTGGGCGAGTCGCACTCTCTTGTAATTTAAAATAATCGAATTGTTTTAATTGATGTGAGCTTGATATTTCAAGTGCGTCCAACTAATTCGCACATTTGAAATCTGATCAGCTTTGCACTGCTACATAATGTGGAGATGTAATCGTGGATATTAATACAATGATCGGCCTGCTGGGCCAGAAAGAATCCATGGAGTTTTTGCGTTTAGGTGTGGTGTATGTCCACCTGTTGGCTTGTTGCGTAGCGATTGGCCTGGTGTTCGCCAGCGATGCGGCAATGGTCAAGGATTTGTTTAAAGGTCGCGTGTCGGCGGGGCACGATAACGAACACATGGCCAGTCTTCAGAAGTCTGTGGCCAACGCGTTGTTTTTTTTGTGGGTCACCGGTGCTGCGGTCATCGGCATTGATTACCTTGAAAAGGGAATGACCTATTTTGCCAACCCCAAACTTCAAGCCAAAGTCATTATTGTTTTGTTGCTGACATTCAACGGCATGTTGTTGCACCGCTTTGTACTGCCTGCAATGCTCAAGGCCGGGTCGCTTCTTGACCTCCAGGTCGGCGTGCGAATGTTTGCCCTGTTCGCTGGTGCACTGTCGGGTGTGTCCTGGTTGTATGCCGCGATGCTCGGTGTCGGTCGACCGCTGGCCTGGAAATATTCGCTCACCGAACTGCTGATGGCCTATCCGGTGTTGATCATCCTCGGCTTTACGATGATGGTGGCGCTGACTCAGTGGGCACGTAAACGCAACGCGGCAGCATCGGCCCAGGAAACTCCGTGGCTGTTTGCAGGAATCCTTGCACGATGAGCTGACGACATTCAGGGTGACGAGTGAAATCGCCTGAATCTGTCAAACAAAACCCCTCTCTGTGAGGGGTTTTTTGTTGGGAGGCAAAACATGCAGGCGCGGGGCACGGCGGATGAGCACAAAGCGGCCTACGCTATTTACCTGACAGCGATTCTCTCTTCGTCAGGCTCCATCACATTGATGTGAAGCAGGCCGTGCAGCCAGGGGCCACTCTCCTATGAGCCATTCAGATGCTTTACCGCCGGCCCCGGAACCGGGCCGGATTGCACATCGGGACTCGAGCAGGCGTCCGAAGGGCTGGATGCACTGGCTTCCCGGACTTGTAACGTTGCGCGGATACCAACCGGGCTGGCTGCGTCACGACATCATGGCTGGACTTGTGCTCACCACCATGCTGGTCCCCGTTGGCATTGCCTATGCCGTGGCATCGGGTGTGCCGGGTATTTACGGGCTCTACGCGACCATTGTTCCGCTGCTGGCTTATGCCTTGTTCGGCCCCAGCCGGATCATGGTACTGGGGCCGGACTCCTCGCTGGCTGCGGTTATTCTTGCCGTGGTCCTGCCACTGTCGGGCGGCGACCCGCACCGGGCCATTGCCCTGGCGTCCATGATGGCGCTGGTGTCAGGGGCCGTGTGTATCCTGGCTGGCATCATGCGTCTGGGC
Source organism: Pseudomonas sp. GW821-FHT09H03 (assembly GCF_059415945.1). Lineage (NCBI taxonomy): Bacteria > Pseudomonadati > Pseudomonadota > Gammaproteobacteria > Pseudomonadales > Pseudomonadaceae > Pseudomonas > Pseudomonas sp. GW821-FHT09H03. The sequence goes on from NZ_JBWKOF010000015.1 coordinate 134,504, forward strand.
TTCATTACGGAGCTGCTGTCCAAACCGATTCGCTATGGGTATATGAACGGGATCGCCGTCACCGTGTTGATCAGTCAGATGCCGAAGTTTTTCGGTTTTTCGATTGAGTCCACCGGCCCGCTGAGAAACATATGGGCCATTGTCACCGCAGTGCTGGAGGGCAAGACCAACTGGGTCACCTTCATGGTGGGTGCAGCCACTTTGGCGGTGATCATTTTGCTCAAGGGCAACAAGCGTTTGCCCGGAATCTTGATCGCGGTCGCCGGTGCGACCGTGGTCGTGGGTGTGCTGGACCTGGGGGCGAGCGCGGGGGTGTCGGTCCTTGGTGCGCTTCCCCAAGGTTTGCCTGCATTCGCCATTCCCTGGATCACTCGTGAGGATATCGTTCCGGTGCTCATCGGCGGCTTTGCCGTCGCCCTCGTCTCGTTCGCTGATACCAGCGTTCTCTCGCGTGTCTATGTGGCGCGGACCCGCACTTATGTCGACCCCAACCAGGAGATGGTCGGGCTCGGTGTCGCCAATCTCGCCGCCGGTTTTTTCCAGGGTTTTCCAATCAGCAGCAGTTCCTCGCGTACCCCGGTGGCTGAGGCCGCAGGTGCCAAGACCCAACTGACCGGTGTTGTCGGCGCGTTGGCGGTCACCTTGCTGCTGATGGTGGGGCCAAACCTGTTGCAGCATTTACCCACCAGCGCCCTGGCGGCGGTGGTCATCGCATCGGCCATCGGCCTGATTGAAGTCGCTGACCTGCGACGCATCTATCGCATGCAGCGCTGGGAGTTCTGGTTGTCGATCGTCTGCACCATCGGGGTCGCGGTGTTTGGCGCGATCGAGGGAATCGGCCTGGCCATCGTGATTGCCGTCATCGAGTTTCTTTGGGGTAGTTGGCGACCCTATTCTGCGGTGCTGGGGCGCGCCGATGGGGTCAAGGGTTATCACGACATTCAGCGTTATCCCGACGCACACCGGGTACCCGGGCTGGTGCTGTTCCGCTGGGACGCCCCTTTGTTCTTCGCCAATGCCGAGGCTTTCCATGACCGGGTGCTGGATGCAGTGGCCGCATCACCAACACCGGTGCGCTGGCTGGTCGTCGCCGCAGAGCCGGTCACCAACGTCGACGTGACTTCCGCCGACATGCTGGCTGAACTTGATGAGACCTTGCACGCAGCGGGCATAAAGTTGCGCGTGGCCGAGATGAAGGACCCGGTCAAGGACAAGCTCAAGCAATTCGGGCTGTTCGCCAGACTAGGCGAGGCCGCGTTCTTCCCGACCATAGGTGATGCGGTCGACAGCTATCTGGCGACTCATCCGGTGGATTGGATGAGGCAGCAGGGCGACTATCATTGATGGGTGTCGGATTCTTCGGCAGTCGAATCCGACCATTCGCTCCAGCAATATTCGTTTACCGTCATCTATCAATATTTGATGTCCCTCGCGGTGCGGCGGGTATCCTGCTTGGTACTGCGCTTTTCCTGGCGGCAGTCAACATTGCTCTTGTCGCTGCTTTTTCTGCAGTCATCCTTGGTTTGCCGGGCGGTGGAGCGACCTTCCTGCCTGGTATCGCGCGCTTCACGCCGTTGTTCGCCTTGCTCGGTCGCCTGTGCCGGTACCGCCAGCACTTGTAAGCCAGCTGCGATAAGCAGTGTCGCCAGGGTCATCAGATAGTGCTTGCGAATCATGATATTCCTCCAATACAACCCAAAAAACACTTCGTGGCAGATGAATCCTGACAATAGGACCACATAGGCCGTCCTGCAAGGACTGTCGCTCGTCAAGCAGCCGAGAGGACGCGACCGGCCGGGGACGCGTCGAGGTATTACGGATAAATGGGGCGGTTATTCGCCAAACAGCAGTTTGGTGTATTTGCTGGAAATGGCTCCGGTGCGCTGCCCATCCGCGCCATAGTAGCGATCTTCACGGCATAGCCGCTCCTTCACGTCGCAGAAGATACCGTTGGCAAAAGTAAACTCAGTCAGATCAACTGACTGCATCGAGAACAGCTTGTTCGAGGCGGCTTTCTCACCTAGATATTTGGCTGTGAGCTCGCGAGAGATCCCCTGGTCATTGGCGCATACATAACGGTCGCAAAGCACCCCCGGCGCTGGCGACTTATTGTCGGCTGCTTGCCTGGCGTGAGCAGTGGGCATTACGGTCATGGCCAACAGCAGGGATAGAGAAAACGAAAGGTGCAATTTATTCATAAGCTGGTTAAGCCTCCTGGTCGGTCAGCATCTTCCATCTGGTGAGGGCATTGAGACGGCTTCGACTTCAAGTCGACCTTTTTCAGTTGGAGCCCGGACTTCGTACCGATCGGAAATCCAGAGGGGAGAGGGGCGGCGGCTGTTGCCGCCATCTGAAAGGTGCCTGACTTAGTGGCTGGATCGCTTTTTTAGTTCCGGTGCCGCGCAGGTCCGTTCATGCAAGGGTTGTGATGAGGGTCAGGAATTCGCTTCTATATATAGAAGAAGGGAATCGGTCTTTTTCGCGGTTTTTGAGGTTGTTGATAGAAAATCCAAATCAACCCTTGACGGCAGATTCTGGAAGCCTATAATTCGCCCCACTTCCGGCGCAGTCGAAACGGAAAACTCC
>NZ_JBWKOF010000016.1:0-123348 GCF_059415945.1 Pseudomonas sp. GW821-FHT09H03
TGTTTACCAAGGAGTTTTCCGTTTCGACTGCGCCGGAAGTGGGGCGAATTATAGGCTTCCAGAATCTGCCGTCAACCGCTATTTTCATAAAACTGTCATATAAGTCAAAAAAACCCAGAAACACGAAGGCCGGCCCCCTTCATATAAGGAGGGCCGGCCTTCTTCCCTTCTACTTACAAGCTAGGGAATGCGAACTGCGACGCCTCATGGCTCGCACGCTGCGGCCAACGCTGGGTGATGGCCTTGCGACGGGTGTAGAAACGTACGCCGTCCGGACCGTAGGCATGCAGATCGCCAAACAGCGAGCGCTTCCAGCCACCGAAGCTGTGATAAGCCACTGGCACCGGCAAAGGTACGTTGACGCCAACCATACCGACTTCGATCTCGTCGCAGAAAAGGCGCGCAGCTTCACCGTCACGGGTGAAGATGCAGGTGCCGTTGCCATACTCGTGATCGTTGATCAGTTGCATGGCTTCTTCCAGGCTGTTGACCCGAACGACGCACAGCACCGGCCCGAAGATCTCTTCTTTATAGATGCGCATTTCAGGGGTGACGTTATCGAACAGGCAGCCACCCAGGAAGAAGCCTTCCTCGTGACCGGCCACGCTCAGGCCGCGACCGTCCACCACCAGCGTCGCGCCGGCAGCAACGCCGTCTTCCACATATCCGCTGACCTTGTCGCGAGCTTGACCGGTGACCAGCGGCCCCATGTCCAGGCCGCAGTTGGTACCGGCACCGATTTTCAACGCCTTGATCTGTGGTACCAGTTTGGCTACCAGCGCATCCGCCACCTGGTCGCCGACACACACCGCTACCGAGATCGCCATGCAACGCTCACCGCAGGAGCCGTAGGCGGCGCCCATCAATGCGCTGACAGCGTTATCCAGATCCGCGTCCGGCATCAGCACCGCATGGTTTTTCGCTCCGCCCAGCGCCTGGACGCGCTTGCCGCGCTTGGTGCCTTCGGCGTAAATGTATTCTGCAATCGGCGTCGAGCCTACAAAGCTCAGTGCCTTGACTTCCGGTGCTTCGATCAGGGCGTCCACCGCTGTCTTGTCGCCATGCACCACGCTCATCACGCCTTTCGGCAGACCGGCTTCCAACAGCAGCTGAGCGATCAGCAGAGTGGAGCTCGGATCACGCTCGGACGGTTTGAGGATGAAACAGTTGCCGCAGACGATCGCCAGCGGGTACATCCACAACGGCACCATCGCCGGGAAGTTGAACGGCGTAATGCCGGCCACCACGCCCAGTGGCTGGAAGTCCGACCAGGCATCAATGTTCGGGCCGACGTTACGGCTGTACTCGCCCTTGAGGATTTCCGGCGCCGCGCAAGCGAACTCGACGTTCTCGATGCCGCGTTTCAGTTCACCGGCGGCGTCTTCAAGGGTCTTGCCATGTTCTTCGCTGATCAACTGGGCGATACGCCCTTCGTTCTGCTCCAGCAATTGCTTGAAACGGAACATCACCTGGGCACGCTTGGCCGCAGGGGTGTTGCGCCAGGCCGGGAATGCAGCCTTGGCAGCATCGATAGCGCTCTGGATGGTTTCACGGGTGGCCAGCGGCAGTTTGTGAATGGCCTGGCCGGTGGACGGGTTGAACACATCAACCGCGCGACCGTTTTCGGTCACCAGTTCGCCATTGATCAAATGCGGAATAACGCTCATGGAAGCTCCTGAAAAGTTGTCCACAGGCGTCTTTCAAAGAACGCCTGCTATATAGATAGCTTTTGTGAGGGCCGGGTCTGAAACGATGGCGATCTTGAGGACGCTATCGCCAGCAAGCCGGCTCCTGCAGTGTGTCGGTGAATCAGTCGATCTTGCTTAGCACTTCGCCGACCGCATCGAACAGACGATCCAGGTCTTGCGGCTTGCTATTGAACGTTGGGCCGAACTGCAGGGTGTCGCCGCCGAAGCGTACGTAGAACCCTGCTTTCCACAGCGCCATGCCCGCTTCGAACGGACGCACGATGGCATCGCCATCACGCGGTGCGATCTGGATCGCACCGGCCAGGCCATAGTTACGAATGTCGATGATGTTCTTGGTGCCTTTGAGGCCGTGCAATGCATTTTCGAAATGCGGTGCGACTTCGGCCACGCTCTGCACCAGGTTTTCCTTTTGCAGCAGGTCGAGGGCTGCCAGGCCAGCGGCGCAAGCCACCGGGTGTGCCGAGTAGGTGTAGCCGTGGGGGAACTCCACCGCGTACTCAGGCGTGGCCTGGTTCATGAAGGTCTGATAGATCTCGGAGCTGGCAATTACCGCGCCCATCGGGATCGCGCCGTTGGTGACCTGTTTGGCGATGCACATCAGGTCCGGGGTCACGCCAAAGGTGTCGGCACCGAACATGTTGCCGGTGCGGCCGAAACCGGTGATTACTTCGTCGAATACCAACAGGATGTTGTGCTGATCGCAGATTTCGCGCAGACGCTTGAGGTAGCCCTTTGGCGGAACCAGCACACCGGCGGAACCGGCCAGAGGCTCGACGAATACCGCGGCGATGTTCGACGCGTCGTGAAGCTCGATCAGCTTCAGCAGTTCGTCAGCCAAGGCGATACCGCCCTGCTCCGGCATGCCACGGGAAAAAGCATTGCTCGCCAGCAGGGTGTGCGGAAGGTGGTCGACGTCCATCATGGCCTGGCCGAACAGTTTACGGTTGCCGTTGACGCCGCCCAGGCTGGTGCCGGCGATGTTCACGCCGTGGTAGCCACGGGCACGACCGATCATCTTGGTCTTGGTCGACTGGCCTTTGAGGCGCCAGTAGGCACGAACCATCTTCACCGCAGTGTCGGCACACTCGGAACCCGAGTCAGTGAAGAACACGTGGTTCAGGTTGCCCGGGGTCAGGTCGGTAATCTTTTCCGCCAACTGGAACGACAACGGGTGGCCGTATTGGAAGCCTGGCGAGTAATCGAGGGTGCCCAACTGTTTGGCCACCGCTTCCTGGATTTCCTTGCGGGTGTGCCCGGCGCCGCAGGTCCACAGACCGGACAGCGAGTCATAAACCTTGCGGCCTTTATCGTCGATCAGCCAGCTGCCTTCGGCACCAACGATCAGACGCGGGTCGCGCTGGAAGTTACGGTTGGCGGTGTAGGGCATCCAGTGAGCATCGAGCTTCAGCTGGCTGGCCAGGGAAGTCGGGGCGTTTTCAGGCAAGTTCATGAGCGAAACCTCGCAGGGCGATAAGCGGCGTGGAGTTGAAAGCGTTCTTGCAGCTAAATTGCCACGGCGATAAAGTCGGTGAAATGCAACACTTCTAACGTTCAGTCAGGCCCTCACTAAACTATCGAGTAACAAGCATGTCCAGCCGCCGTCCCGATCCGCTTGCACAAGTCAGCGACTTTGATATCCGCCTGTTGCGGATCTTTCGCAGTGTGGTCGAATGCGGCGGCTTCTCTGCGGCAGAAAGCGTGCTGGGCATCGGTCGCTCGGCCATCAGCCAGCAAATGAGCGACCTGGAGCAGCGGCTCGGCCTGCGCCTGTGCCAGCGTGGGCGTGCCGGTTTTTCCCTGACCGAAGAAGGCCGCGAGGTCTACCAGTCGGCCTTGCAATTGTTGAGCGCGCTGGAAAGTTTCCGCACCGAGGTCAATGGCCTGCACCAGCACTTGCGAGGCGAACTGACCATCGGCCTGACCGACAACCTGGTCACCCTGCCCCACATGCGCATCACCCACGCCCTCGCACAATTGAAGGAGCGCGGCCCGGACGTGCAGATCCAGATCCGCATGATCGCCCCCAATGAAGTCGAGCAAGGTGTGCTCGACGGTCGCCTGCATGTCGGCGTGGTGCCGCAGGCCAGTGCCCTCTCCGGGCTGGAATATCAACCGCTGTATAGCGAGCGTTCGCTGCTGTATTGCGCGGTTGGTCACCCCTTGTTTTATGTCGATGACAAACAACTGGACGACGAACGCCTCAACAGCCAGGACGCCATCGCGCCGACGTTCCGTTTGCCGGCGGAGATCCAGGCCCACTACCAGGCCCTCAATTGCACCGCCAGCGCCTCGGACCGTGAAGGCATGGCTTTCCTGATTCTGACCGGGCGCTACATCGGTTACCTGCCAGACCATTATGCGAGTCTGTGGGTGCAACAGGGCCGGCTGCGGGCGCTGAAACCCACGGTGCGTTTCTATGATTTGAGCCTGGCTTCGGTCACGCGCAAGGGTCGGCGCCCGCACCTGGTGCTGGAGAGTTTTCTCGAAAGCCTGGCCGCGACGCGCTGAACTTTGTAGGAGCAAGCCTGCTCGCGATGGGCGTCAACGATAACGCTGGGGGCCTGACACCCAGCGGTGCTCTGAGGTTCATCGCGAGCGGGCTCGCTCCTACAGGGGATTGTGGTGTTTTCGGATTTATTGCATGTTGCTAGAGGGTGCGTTATCAACGCATTGGCCGCCCCACCCACTTGCCCGGAAGTGCCCATGACCTTTGAAGTCCCAGCCCATGGCGGCAAACCTGCCAGCCGCATTCGTCAGAAAAACGAAGAGGCCATCATCAAAGCCGCCGAAGACGAGTTTGCCCGTCACGGGTTCAAAGGCACCAGCATGAACACCATCGCCCAGAATGCCGGCTTGCCCAAGGCGAACCTGCATTACTACTTCACCAACAAACTCGGTTTGTACGTGGCGGTGCTGAGCAACATCATCGAATTATGGGACAGCACCTTTAACACACTGACGGCCGAGGACGATCCTGCCGAGGCATTGACCCGCTACATCCGCGCGAAGATGGAATTTTCCCGACGCCAGCCACAAGCCTCGCGAATCTTCGCCATGGAAGTCATCAGCGGCGGCGAATGCCTGACCGAGTATTTCAACCAGGACTACCGCACCTGGTTCCAGGGTCGCGCCGGTGTGTTCCAGGCCTGGATCGATGCCGGTAAAATGGACCCGGTCGACCCGGTGCACCTGATCTTCCTGTTGTGGGGCAGCACCCAGCACTACGCCGACTTCGCCACGCAGATCTGCCGCGTCACCGGGCGCTCCAGGCTGACCAAACAAGACATGGAAGACGCCGGCAACAACCTGATCCACATCATTCTCAAGGGCTGCGGCCTGACACCTGCCATCTAAGTACCTATGCCCTTTACCCTCAGCGGTTTTTGCGAATACCGCGAAGAGATTCGCAAAAGCCGCTTCATCACCTTCGCGGCGCCCATCTCCAGCCCGGCCGAGGCCCAGGCGTTCATCGAGCAGCACAGCGACTTGAATGCCTCGCACAATTGCTGGGCGTGGAAGCTCGGCGATCAGTATCGCAGCACCGACGATGGCGAGCCTGGCGGTACGGCGGGCCGACCGATCCTGGCGGCGATCGACGCGCAGGATTGCGATCAGGTCGCGGTGCTGGTGATTCGCTGGTATGGCGGCATTCAACTGGGCACCGGCGGTCTGGCGCGGGCCTATGGAGGGGGCGCCAACAAATGCCTGCAAGCGGCGCCGAAGATCGAGCTGATCAGCCGGGTGGCGCTGCGCTGCGCCTGTGGATTTGCCGAGTTGGCACTGGTGAAGCTTCGGGTAGCAGAGGCTGACGGGCTGGTTGTAGAGGAAGCGTTTACCGCCAATGGTGTCGAGTTGCAGTTAGCGGTCGGCGAACAGCAGATAAAAAGGTTGCAGACGCATCTGGCGGATTTGAGCCGGGGGCGGATCGTTTTAGAGCGCTAGAAAATCAAACGATCGCAGCCGGCGGCCGCTCCAACAGGGTCGCGTTCTTTTGGGGCGCCGCGAATTTCCACATATTCCATATTTGCCCACATCTACTGTGCACCCGACTGTGGATAACCTGAGCACATTCCGCTGTAACCCTTCTGTCATGCGGCTTTGCGGGCTTTGTTCAATTTTCGTCCAACTGGCTGTCCGGCAACCAAAAGCCGCTTGAAAACAACTAGTTAGAGCGGTTTAGTTCCTTTAGAAGAAAGCCACTCAGTGCTTATGCCCGACATTTGAGCTTGCGCACAAATACTGTGGAGCAATCTGTGGATAACCCGTTCATGTCCCTCCCCGCGCCACAGCAGGCATGGGCTGCAATGATTTGTTCAATTTTTGATCATAAAACAATGGGCAAATCCGGAGCCTGATTAATGGCTCTGCCCTGATGTGGTGCCGACTTTGACCCGCCCCATGGCAAAGTTGTGGGCCCAAGGCCGTGGCTGGCCTACCTTGACCAATTTCCTGACCTAGTGGCCAGAAAATTGCTTTATCCACAGGCACAAGTCCAACCGCACCGAGCCTGTCATGCCCAATCCCGTTCCAACCGATCCGGTTCCGCGCCTGCAACTGCGCCGAATCAGCAAACGCTACCCCGGTTGCCTGGCCAACGATGCCATCGACCTGAGCATCGCTCCCGGCGAGATCCACGCCCTGCTCGGGGAAAACGGCGCCGGCAAAAGTACCCTGATGAAAATCATCTACGGCGTCACCCAGGCAGACTCGGGGGAAATGATCTGGCAAGGACAGCGGGTGTCCATGCGCAACCCGGCCCAGGCCCGGGGCATGGGAATCGGCATGGTGTTCCAGCATTTTTCGCTGTTCGAAACCCTGAGCGTGGCGCAGAACATCGCCCTGGCCATGGGCGCCGCCGCTGGTACGCCAGCGCAACTCGAGCCGAGGATCCGTGAAGTGTCCCGACGCTATGGCATGGCCGTTGAACCTGAACGACTTGTCCACAGCCTGTCCATCGGTGAACGACAACGGGTCGAGATCATTCGCTGCCTGATGCAGGACATTCGCCTGCTGATTCTCGATGAACCGACCTCGGTGCTGACCCCGCAAGAAGCCGACGAGTTATTCGTCACCTTGCGCCGGCTCGCTGCTGAGGGCTGCAGCATTTTGTTTATCAGTCACAAGCTCGGTGAGGTCCGCGCGTTGTGCCACGGTGCGACGGTGTTGCGCGGTGGTCGGGTGGCCGGGCATTGCGTGCCCGCCGAATGCTCGGATCAGCAATTGGCGCAGTTGATGGTCGGTGAAGCGGCGGCGTTGATCGCCGATTATCCGAAGGTCGCGGGCGCCAGCGCGTTTGTGCAGGTTCGCGGATTGTCTTGGAACAACCCGGACCCGTTCGGTTGCTCGCTCAAGGACGTCGACCTTGAAGTACGCAGCGGCGAAATCGTCGGTATCGCCGGGGTCGCGGGAAATGGCCAGGACGAATTGCTGGCCTTGCTCAGCGGCGAAGAACGCCTGCCCCGCGACAACGGCGCAACCATTAGCTTCGACGGCGAAGCGGTCGCCCATTTGCGTCCCGACGCACGCCGCAAGCTCGGGCTGGCCTTCGTTCCAGCTGACCGTCTTGGCCATGGCGCGGTACCGGAATTGAGCCTGGTGGATAACGCACTGCTCACGGCCTTTCAACAAGGTCTGGTCAGCTGCGGGCTGATCCGCAGGGCCAGAGTCGAGGCTCTTGCCGAGGACATTATCCGTCGCTTCGGCGTCAAGACGCCCGGCAGCCAAGCGCCGGCCCGCAGTCTGTCTGGCGGCAACTTGCAGAAGTTCATCCTTGGCCGGGAAATCCTCCAACAACCAAAACTGCTGGTCGCCGCGCACCCGACCTGGGGGGTGGATGTCGGTGCTGCCGCCACCATTCATCGAGCCTTGATCGCCTTGCGCGATGCTGGCGCGGCGATCCTGGTGATCTCCGAAGACCTCGACGAACTGTTCCAGATCAGTGATCGCCTCGGTGCGCTGTGCGGCGGGCGTCTGTCCGCGCTCCAGGCCACCGTCGATACCCGCCTGAGCGATGTCGGTGGCTGGATGGCCGGCCAGTTCGACGCATCCCAATCATCCGCATCCGCAATGCGCTAACGGAGTGTCACATGTTGCTTTCTCTTGAACCCCGTGGCCAACAATCGCGCCTGATGCTGTGGTGCTCGCCGTTGCTGGCGGCTGTCCTGACCCTGGCCTGTGGCTCGCTGCTGTTCATTGCCCTCGGGCATGATCCGCTGCTGACCTTGCATACCTTGCTGATCGCACCGGTCAGCGACCTGTATGGCGTCTCCGAATTGCTGGTCAAAGCCTTGCCGATCCTGCTCTGTGCCCTGGGCCTGGCCGTCGCTTACCAGGCGCGGATCTGGAACATCGGCGCCGAAGGCCAACTGCTGCTCGGCGCACTGGCCGGCAGCGCTTTGGCGGTGAATATCATCGGCCTGCAAAGCCGCTGGGCGCTGGTCATGATCCTGCTCACCGGCACCCTCGCCGGTGCCGCGTGGGGCGGGCTGACGGCCTGGTTGCGCACACGCTTCAATGCCAATGAAATCCTCACCAGCATCATGCTCAATTACATCGCGTTGAACCTGCTGCTGTACTGCGTGCATGGCCCGCTGAAAGACCCTGCCGGGTTCAACTTCCCCGAGTCGGCCATGTTCGGCGACGCCAGCCGCTTGCCCCTGTTGATGGAGGACGGTCGGGTGCACACGGGGGTGTATTTCGCCCTGCTCGCCCTGGTGGCGGTATGGGTACTGCTGCAGAAGAGTTTTGTCGGCTTCCAGATCAAAGTGCTCGGTCTGGACAAACGTGCCGCCGGCTTCGTCGGCTTTCGCGAGAAACGCCTGATCTGGCTGGCACTGTTGATCAGCGGCGGCCTGGCGGGCCTGGCCGGGGTCTGTGAAGTCACCGGCCCCATTGGCCAACTGGTGCCGCAGGTTTCGCCAGGCTATGGCTATGCGGCCATCACCGTGGCGTTTCTCGGGCGCCTCAATCCCATCGGTATTTTGTTTTCCAGCCTGTTGATGGCGCTGCTGTACATCGGCGGCGAGAGCTCGCAAATGACCCTGAACCTACCCCAGGCGATCACGCAATTGTTCCAGGGCATGATGCTGTTCTTCCTGCTCGCCAGTGACGTGCTGATTCTTTACCGACCACGTCTGAACCTGCGCTGGACCCGCCGCGCGCAAGCCACCGCCGTACATGCAGGAGCGCTGTGATGGATATCGATCTGCTAGGCAATATTTTCTTCGCCATGGTCCGTTGCGGTACGCCGTTGCTGCTGGTGGCGTTGGGCGAACTGATCTGCGAGAAAAGTGGCGTCCTCAACCTCGGCCAGGAGGGCATGATGCTGTTTGGCGCGGTAATTGGTTTTATCGTCGCCTTCAACAGCGGCAACCTGTGGCTCGGCGTGCTGCTGGCGATGCTGGCCGGAATGCTGTTGTCGGCATTGTTCGCCCTGGTGGCGTTGGTGTTCAACGCCAATCAGGTAGCCAGCGGATTGGCCCTGACGATTTTTGGCGTGGGTCTGTCGACCTTTGTCGGCGCGGCGTGGGTCGGTAAACCACTGGCCGGTTTCGAACCGCTGGCGATTCCGTATCTGAGCGGGATTCCGTTGCTGGGGCGAATGCTGTTTGCCCAGGACTTGCTGGTGTATCTGTCCTTCGCGTTGTTCGCGTTGGTGGCCTGGACGATTCTGAAGACTCGCGTCGGGCTGATCATCCAGGCCGTCGGCGAAAACCCGGATGCGGCCAGCGCCATGGGGCTTCCGGTTTTGACCGTGCGCACGCTGGCGGTACTGTTCGGTGGTGCGATGGCGGGCTTGGCCGGGGCCTATCTGTCCCTGGCCTATACACCGATGTGGGCCGAGAACATGAGCGCCGGACGTGGCTGGATCGCCCTGGCACTGGTGGTGTTTGCCAGCTGGCGGGTGTGGCGACTGCTGCTTGGGGCTTACCTGTTCGGGCTGGCCAGCATCCTGCATCTGGTAGCGCAGGGACTGGGGCTGGCAATCCCGTCGAGCCTGCTGGCGATGCTGCCGTATATCGCGACCATCGTGGTGCTGGTGCTGCTGTCCCGGGATGCGCTGCGAACGCGGCTGTACGCGCCGGTGTCGTTGGGGCAGCCGTGGCAGGCGGGGCATTAGTCGGCAACTATAATGGCCTCTTGCACGAGTCTCAACACTCAAGGAGGCCACTCATGTCCACAACAAAAACCGCCCTCATCATCGGCGCCTCCCGCGGGCTGGGCCTGGGTCTGGTGAAAACCTTGCTGGCCGACGGCTGGCAAGTCACCGCCACCGTGCGCAACCCGCAGAACGCCGAAGCCTTGAAGGACCTGGGCAAGGTACAGATCGAGAAGCTCGACATGGACGATCAGCGAGCAGTGCTGGAACTGAGCCAGCAGCTCAAGGGAGATGTATTTGACCTGTTGTTCGTCAACGCCGGGGTCAAAGGCCCGCAGGTTCAGACACCCAATGGCGGCGCGACCATCGCCGACGTCGGTCAGCTGTTTTTCACCAACGCGGTGGCCCCGATCAATCTGGCTGAACGTTTTATCGGGCAGATCCGGCCGGACACCGGCGTGCTGGCGTTCATGAGTTCGGTACTGGGCAGCGTGACCATGCCCGACTCACCCGATCTTGCCCTGTACAAGGCCAGTAAGGCGGCGCTGAACTCCATGACCAGCAGCTTCGTCGCGCAGTTGGGCGAAACCGGGCTCACCGTGCTGTCGCTGCACCCGGGCTGGGTGAAGACCGACATGGGGGGTGAAGGTGCCGATATCGATGTGCAAACCAGTACACGTGGTTTGGTCGATCAGGTGAATGCGTACGTCGGCAAGGGTGGGCATCACTTCATCAATTACAAAGGCGAAACCATTCCCTGGTAACACCACCGCCCCCCTTGTAGGAGCGAGCGTGCTCCGGGCGGCGTTCCGACGATGAACCCGAGAACACCGCGGGGTGTCAGGCTCCCAGCGTTATCGTTGACGTCCATCGCGAGCATGCTCGCTCCTACAGGGGGATTGCGCCACCCGGTCGGGCCGGGCTTGCCCGCCGGGGCGTTTTGATCGAAACTGCGCGCCTCGCCTCCCCGGCGAACCTGGATCAGCAGACAGGGCAACACTGAGCTGGCAACCCTGAACCCAACTTTCAGAGGAGCCGGCCAACATGCCTGCGACCCGTACCTGGTTAAAAAACCCCCTCGCCATTTTCACGGCCAACGGTCTCGATGCCCGTGGCGGTCTGGTGCTGCAAGACGGATTGATCGTCGAAGTGCTCAGCGCCGGACAGCAACCTTCTGCACCTTGCACTGAAGTCTTCGATGCCCGCGAGCATGTGATCCTGCCGGGGCTGATCAACACCCACCACCACTTCTATCAGACCCTGACCCGCGCCTGGGCGCCGGTGGTTAACCAACCATTGTTCCCTTGGCTGAAAACCCTGTACCCGGTCTGGGCACGCCTGACTCCGCAAAAGCTCGCCCTCGCTACCAAGGTCGCACTGGCCGAGTTGCTGCTGTCCGGTTGCACCACGGCGGCCGATCACCATTACCTGTTTCCTGAAGGCCTGGAAAATGCAATCGACGTGCAAGTCGAAAGCGTTCGCGAACTGGGCATGCGCGCCATGCTCACCCGCGGCTCCATGAGCCTGGGCGAGAAGGACGGTGGCCTGCCGCCGCAACAGACGGTGCAGGAAGGCGAAGTCATTCTCGCCGACAGCCAGCGCTTGATCGCCGAATACCACGAACGCGGTGACGGCGCGCAAATCCAGATCGCACTGGCGCCCTGCTCGCCGTTCTCGGTGACACCGGAAATCATGTCGGCCAGCGCCGAGCTGGCGAACAAACTCGATGTACGCCTGCATACCCATCTGGCGGAAACCCTCGACGAAGAAGACTTCTGCCTGCAACGCTTCGGCCTGCGTACCGTGGATTATCTGGACAGCGTCGGCTGGCTCGGCCCGCGCACCTGGCTAGCCCATGGTATTCACTTCAACCCGGATGAAATCGCCCGTCTCGGCGCAGCCGGCACCGGTATCTGCCATTGCCCGAGTTCGAACATGCGCCTGGCTTCCGGTATCTGCCCAAGCATCGATTTGACCGATGCCGGCGCCCTGCTTGGCCTGGGTGTGGACGGCTCGGCTTCCAACGATGCCTCGAACATGATGCTCGAAACCCGTCAGGCCCTGTACATCCAGCGCCTGCGTTATGGCGCCGAGAAAATCACCCCGGAACGCGTACTGGGTTGGGCCACCAAAGGTTCGGCCAGTCTGCTGGGGCGTACCGATATCGGTGAGATCGCGGTGGGCAAACAGGCTGACCTGGCCCTGTTCAAACTCGACGAACTGCGTTTCTCCGGCAGCCACGATCCAGTGTCGGCACTCTTGCTGTGCGGCGCCGACCGCGCGGATCGGGTGATGGTCGGTGGCAAGTGGCGGGTGATCGACGGTCAGGTCGAGGGGCTGGATCTGAAAGGGTTGATTGCCGATCACAGCCAGGCGGCTCGCCAGCTTATTGCCGGGGTCTGACCAACCACCGCTCCCACAAGCGTCTTGCGGATTTTTAGAGGCCCAGCAGCGACAACATGATAAATGTCGCAAACAGCACAAAATGGGTCATGCCTTCGATGGCGTTGGTTTCGCCATCGTTGAGGTTGATGGCGCTGACGATCAGGGTGATGAAGATCATCACGGTCTGCACCGGGGTCATGGCCATCTGGAATGGCTGGCCGGTGTAGAGCGCCATCGCTTCCATTACCGGCACCGTCAGGATCACCGTCGACAACGACGCGCCCATGGCGATGTTGACCACCGACTGCATGCGATTGGCCAGCGCCGCCCGCAGTGCCGTCAGAATTTCCGGTGCCGCCGAGATCGCCGCCACCAGGATCGCCGTGATCACCGGCGGCGCACCCGTACCTTCCAGGCCCAGATCGAGAGTCTTGGACATCACCTCGGCCAGCGCACCAATCACCACCACGCCGAACACCAGGGTCGCAATGCTCAGCGCCAGATTGATCGGCTGCGGCTCTTCTCCGGGCTCCTTCCTGCGGCGTTTTTCCGGGTAGCTGTAGCTGAAAAAATAGCTGTGCGGCCCGACCTGCATGCGCAGGAACAAGGCATAAAGCACCACCATCGCGCCGATGGTAAAGGCCGAATAGATCTTCCAGTTGGCTTCGGGAATGAACTCCGGCACCACCATCGACACGCCCATGGCGGTGAGGATCATCACGCTGTAGCTGCGGGCCGAATCGTCGTTGTAGGACTGCTCGCCGTGTTTGAGCCCGCCCATCAGCGCGGCGAGTCCGAGGATGCCATTGATGTCGAGCATCACCGCCGAGTAAATCGTGTCGCGCACCAGTGTCGCTGACGCTTCATTGCTCATCATGATCGCCAGGATCACCACCTCCACCAGCACTGCGGCCAGAGTCAGGATCATCGTGCCATAGGGGTCACCGACTTTTTCCGCCAGCAGTTCGGCTTGATGGGCTACGCGCATGGAGGCGGCAACGATGAACGCGATCAGCACCAGGCCGCTGATCAGCGCAACGAGCTGCCCGCTGTGCAGCATCCAGTGCTCCAGCGCGAAGGCAACGACGGCAGCGATCAGCGCCAGTAGCAGAAAGGTTTCTTGCTTGAGCACGGTAAGCATGGCGGGCCTTTTGCCGAGGGGGGCGGATGACTTAACTGACTGCACGATGGCGCTAATGGTTCGTTACACCTTAGTGCACCACGGGCAGGCAGGAAGATGCATCGGCGCACCGAAGTACGCCATCGCTGGCAAGCCAGCGCCTACAAGGTGAACGGCGATCCGGCTTTTGCAGGAGCCGGCTTGCCGGCGATAGGGCCATTCCAAACACCGGACCCCCTTGAATCTTCGGTTTTGTTGTCCTGTTGGTCAGCAATTTGCATTGCCCTGTGCAAGCCCAAGTGCCCAGCCAATCCAAACAACAACATGGAGTTTCATTCATGCATAAACGTCCATTGAAGAAGCTGCTTTGCGCCGTGACCGCGGCCATCGGCCTGAGCGTCGGCCTGACCGCCAGTGCCAACGACCCGCTGAAAGTCGGCTTCGTCTATATCGGTCCGATCGGTGACCATGGCTGGACGTATCAGCATGAACAGGGGCGCAAGGAACTGGCGGATAAATTCGGTGCGCAGATCACCACCAACTACGTGGAGAACGTCGCCGAGGGTGCCGACGCCGAGCGGGTGATCCGCAACATGGCCAAGGACAAATACGACCTGATCTTCACGACCTCCTTCGGCTACATGAACCCGACCCTGAAAGTCGCCAAACAGTTTCCCAAGGTGACCTTCGAACATGCCACCGGCTACAAGCAGGACAAGAACCTCGGCACTTACCTTGCGCGCACCTATGAAGGTCGCTACGTCGGCGGCTTCCTTGCGGCGAAGATGACCAAGACCAAGAAGGTCGGCTACGTCGCCTCGTTCCCGATCCCGGAAGTGATCCGCGACATCAACGCCATCCAGTTGGCCTTGAACAAGTACAACCCCGGCACCGAAATCAAGGTGGTGTGGGTCAACTCCTGGTTCGATCCGGGCAAGGAAGCCGACGCCGCCAATGCCCTGATTGATCAGGGCGTGGACGTGGTGTTCCAGCACACCGACAGCCCGGCACCGATCCAGGCAGCCGAACGTCGCGGCGTGTATGCCGTGGGCTACGCTTCGGACATGGCGCACTTCGGGCCGAAGGCGGTGCTCACCTCCATCGTCAACGATTGGGGCCCGCACTACATCCAGGCGACACAAAGCGTGCTCGACCATGACTGGAAACCGCAGGACTACTGGGGCGGGTTGAAGGAAGGCACCGTTGAACTGCCCATCAGCGACCTGGTGCCAGCAGCAGTGAAGAGCGAAGCCGAGCAGCTCATTGCCGACATCAAGAGCGGTACGCTGCAGCCGTTCACCGGGCCGATCAAGGATCAGGCCGGCACCGAGAAAATCCCGACGGGTGTGAGTGCAACCATGGCGGAACTGGCGTCGATGAACTACTACGTCGAAGGCATGAAGGCCGAGATGCCCAAGTAAACACCGCCACCTGTACCTGTACCTGATGTAGGAGCGAGCATGCTCGCGATGGACTCAAGAACACCGCGGGGAACCAGACTCCCCCGCGTTATCGTTAACGACCATCGCGAGCGCGCTCGCTCCTACAGGGATTTTCAGCGTTCTTAAGGGTTTTGTATGAACAGCCTTCCCGTCATCGACATCAGCCCGCTTTACAGCGACGATCAGAATGCCTGGTCCGCCGTGGCGAACCAGATCGACCAAGCCTGCCGCGAATGGGGCTTTTTCTATATCAAGGGTCACCCGATTTCCGTCGAGCGTATCGATGCCGTGCTCGACAGCGCCCAACGCTTCTTCGACCAGCCTGCCGCCGAGAAGCTGAAGATCGATATCACCCAGACCCGCCACCATCGCGGTTACGGCGCAATAGCTACTGAACAACTCGATCCGAGCAAACCCAGCGACCTGAAAGAAACCTTCGACATGGGCCTGCACCTGCCGGCCGACCACCCGCAAGTGCTGCTGGAAAAACCCTTGCGCGGCCCCAATCGCCATCCGTCGCTACCCGGCTGGGAGGCGCTGATGGAGCAACATTACGTCGACATGCAGGCGCTCGCGCAAACCCTGTTGCGCGCAATGACCCTGGCGTTGGGGATCGAGCAGGATTTCTTCGATACACGCTTCAGTGAGCCGGTCAGTGTGCTGCGCATGATTCACTACCCGCCACGCCACACCGCCAGCTCCGAAGAGCAGCAAGGCGCCGGCGCCCACACTGATTATGGCTGCATCACCCTGCTTTATCAGGATGCCGCCGGCGGCCTGCAAGTGCGCAACGTCAAAGGCGAATGGATCGACGCGCCACCGATCGACGGCACCTTCGTGGTCAACCTTGGCGACATGATGGCGCGCTGGAGCAACGACCGTTACCTGTCGACGCCGCACCGGGTGATCAGCCCGCAAGGTGTGGATCGCTATTCGATGCCGTTCTTCGCCGAGCCGCATCCGGACACCCGCATCGAATGCCTCCCCGGCTGCCAGGATGAACAGCACCCGGCCAAGTATCCGCCGACCACCTGCGCCGAATTCCTGCTCTCGCGTTTCGCCGATACCTACGCCTATCGAAGGGAGCTAGAAGCCGGTTGATCGACCTGCTGGTCAGGTTTAACCAAATGTTGCTGCGAGCATCTGTAGAATGGCGGGCATTGCACCTGATGAGAAAAGAATTATGTACGACTGGCTGAACGCCCTGCCCAAGGCAGAACTGCACCTGCACCTGGAGGGCTCGCTGGAGCCTGAGTTGCTGTTCGCCCTGGCCGAGCGCAACAAGATCGCCCTGCCGTGGAGCGATGTTGAAACCCTGCGCAAGGCCTACGCCTTCAACAACCTGCAAGAGTTTCTCGACCTGTACTACCAGGGCGCGGACGTGTTGCGCACCTCCCAGGATTTCTACGACCTGACCTGGGCCTACCTGTTGCGATGCAAAGAACAGAACGTGATTCACACCGAACCGTTCTTCGACCCGCAGACCCACACCGATCGCGGCATCCCGTTCGAGGTGGTACTCAACGGCATCGCTGCCGCACTCAAAGATGGCGAGCAACAACTGGGTATCACCAGTGGTTTGATCCTCAGCTTCCTGCGTCACCTGAGCGAAGAACAGGCCGAGAAAACCCTCGACCAGGCGCTGCCGTTCCGCGATGCCTTCGTCGCCGTCGGCCTGGACAGCTCCGAAATGGGCCACCCGCCGAGCAAATTCCAGCGCGTGTTCGATCGCGCCCGCCATGAAGGTTTTCTGACCGTCGCCCACGCCGGTGAAGAAGGCCCGCCCGAGTACATCTGGGAAGCCCTCGACCTGCTGAAAATCCAGCGCATCGACCATGGCGTACGCGCCATCGAAGACGAACGCCTGATGCAACGCATCATCGACGAACAGATCCCGCTGACCGTGTGCCCGCTGTCGAACACCAAGCTTTGCGTGTTCGATCACATGTCGCAGCACAACATCCTCGACATGCTGGAACGTGGTGTGAAGGTCACGGTGAACTCCGATGATCCGGCGTACTTCGGCGGCTATGTCACCGAAAACTTCCATGCGCTGCACACGCATCTGGGCATGACCCAGGACCAGGCCACTCGCCTGGCGCAGAACAGCCTGGATGCGCGGTTGATCAAACCGTAAGTGACCGAAGTGCAGATGCAGGAGCGACAATGAGTCGCCCTGCATCTTTGGCGTACTAGAGCGCAAGTTCCAGCTCGGCTTCCCTGACAAACCGTTGGATTTCACGCTGCCCGGCGACGCTCACCTGCAAGGCTCGCGAATCGCCGTGCAAACTCAGCCAGCCCGACTGCATGAACAATTGCAGCAAGGCCGCGCCAAGCGAGCCGCCCATGTGCGGTCGTCTTTCACTCCAGTCAGGACATGCGCAGCAAATACTGCCGTTACGATGGGCCAGTGCCTGGATGAACACACCCCGTGCCGCCAGCCCGGTCGCGCCCTTATGCGTCACACTCACTCGCTGATCGAACTGCTCGATCCAGCCCGCATCCAGCAGACGCTGGTACACCTCCGCCGCCAGGGTGCCTCCAAGGTGATCGTCGCACAGACGTGCGCGCAGCAATGACGAAGGTTTCGCCTGGGGCTTGTACAGGGGCGCAGTACGCTTGAAGACGGCCGGAATGTCCCGGGGCGCGCTGGCGATGCTTGCACTGGCCAGCGCTTCGATTGCCGCCCCCACTTCCGGCGCCGCCAGGCGGAAAAAGCGTTTGCGCCCGCGGCTTTCGACTTTCAACAGACCACCAGCGGACAAGCGTCCCAGGTGTGCACTGGCCGAAGATGGTGACAGGCCCGCCAGCAATGCCAGCTCTTCGGTTGCTCGAGCCGAGCCATCCATCAAGGCCCACATCATCGCACTGCGCTTTGGCTCAGCCAGCAATGTGGCTATCTGGCTGATGCAAGGTGCATGTTCCATGTATTCACTCCCTGTTGAATCGTTCCGTCTACTGCCCGCAGACATCCGCTGATGTACCGCCGGCCGTGGCGCTGATGACGTCTTGAGTCTGGCGACTCAATGACAAGCCGCCGATCTGTAGATGAGGCACACGATAGTGTATGCAGATTAGTCGTCTGCTCCCGCCCGACGCCAACCCCAGGTGCTGATAGGTTCTGAGAGAAATTTCTCTTTTTTCGTGCGACTAATGATCGATCTTCGATAAACCCGGAAATTGACTACTCAACCCGGCGCATCGGCTGGCGAGCATTTCACGCAAAAGGTTCACCGGCTTACTCAATTGCGCCCGATGGGCACACAGCAGATTCAGCGGTGCGCGTTCACACAGCAACTCCGGCATCAGTATTTTCAAACGACCGGCGAGCACATCGGCGGCGACATCAAGCCACGACTTGTAAGCGATCCCTGCACCCGCCACGGCCCACAACCGCACGACGTCGGCATCGTCGCTGAAGCGATCACCGTTGACGGTCAGGCCGACCTGGCGTTTGCCATCGTGGAAACTCCAGTGGTCGTGGACCCGGCTGCCGAGCATGTACAACAAGCAGTTGTGCTGCGCCAATTGCTCCAGTTGCCGTGGCTCGCCATGCCTGGCCAGATAATCCGGGGAAGCGCAGAGTACACGGCGGTTGTGCGTGGCGATGGGCAGCGCCACCAGGCTGGAATCCTCCGGTTCGCCGTAACGCAAGGCAATGTCCACCGGCTGGCGGAACAGGTCGGCAATGCGGTCACCCAGCAGCAAGCGCACGGTGAGTTTCGGATGCTCGCGCTGAAATGCGTCAAGCCACGGCAGGAGCAGATTGCGCCCGAAGTCCGAGGGTGCCGACAGCTGAAGAATCCCGCTGACCTGATCCTGGCCGCTGGCCAACAGCCGTCGACCTTCATCGAGATTGCTCAAGGCCGCGCGAGCGTACTCAAGAAAACCCTCGCCCTCGGCAGTCAGGCGCAGGCTGCGAGTGGAGCGGGCGAGCAAGCGCGCCCCGAGTTGCTGTTCGATACGTTTGAGCGCCGCACTGGCCACCGCCGCCGACATGTCCATGCCACGCGCGGCCGCCGACAGGCTACCCAGGTCCGCCGCCCGGACAAATAGCTGCAAGTCATCGAAACGCAACATCTCAAGCTCCGATTATCAAAAAAATATTGAAAGAGACTGCTCTTGTAGCCGGTTTTATCTTCGCAAGAAATAGCCAATCATCTGTCCCATCCCGTCTTACCTTTATTTGTGTTCCAGGAGCCCTACATGAAAGCCGTTGCCTACTACTCGTCTTTGCCAATCAGCGACGACAATGCCCTGCAGGACATTGAACTGCCCGAGCCGGTTGCCGGCCCCCGCGATCTCTTGGTGGAAGTCAAAGCCATTTCGGTCAACCCGGTGGATACCAAGGTGCGTCAGAATGTGCAGCCTGAAGGTGGCGCGGCGAAAGTGCTGGGCTGGGACGTGGCTGGCGTGGTCAAGGCCGTTGGCAGTGAAGTGTCGCTGTTCAAGGCTGGCGACAAGGTGTTCTACGCCGGCTCCATCGCCCGGGCAGGCGCCAACAGTGAGCTGCATGTGGTGGATGAACGCATTGTCGGGCACATGCCCCGCACGCTCGATTTCGCCGAAGCCGCTGCACTGCCCCTGACCGCAATCACTGCCTGGGAGCTACTGTTCGAACGCCTGCAAGTGCGCGAAGGCAACATCGACGAAGGCCAGAGCTTGCTGATCGTCGGTGCAGCCGGTGGCGTGGGTTCGATCCTGACGCAACTGGCCAGCCAGCTCACCGGTCTGAAAGTCATCGGCAGCGCTTCGCGTGCGCAGACCCAGAGCTGGGTGAAAGAGCTGGGCGCCGACCTGGTGATCGACCATAGCCAGCCATTGAGTGAAGAACTCAAGCGTGCAGGCCTGGATCAGGTGACCCATGTCGCCAGCCTGACCCAGACTGACCAGCACCTCGATCAACTGGTCGAAGCCTTGGCCCCTCAAGGCAAGCTGGCTCTGATCGATGATCCCAAGTCGCTGGACGTGGTAAAACTCAAGCGCAAGAGCCTGTCGCTGCACTGGGAATTCATGTACACCCGCTCGCTGTTTGAAACCGCCGACATGATCGAGCAGCACAACTTGCTCAATCGCGTCGCCGGACTGATTGACGCCGGCACCCTGAAAACCACGGTTGGCGAACACTTCGGCGCCATCAACGCAGCCAACCTGCGCCGTGCCCATGCACTGCTGGAAAGCGGCAAGGCCAAGGGCAAGATTGTTCTGGAAGGGTTCTGAGCTCAATCGCCCTGCAAGGAGATACCGCGCACAATCAGGAAACCGGGAGGTAGAGCCTCTCTCTCCCGGAGCCCCGAGGCTCTGATTATTTTTGTTACACACCGTCAGTCCGACAGTTGACCCTTGTCACAAAAGCGCTCGTATAGAGGACTACAATCGAATCTCCTGTGAGGCAACCTTTTGCATGACGTCTTTTACAAGAGGAGATCAGCTGTGAAGATCCTGATAAAAGAACTGGCAAAATCCCAGTGGCAAGTCAATCTTGACCAGCATGCCGTGACTTTCCGTAGCGAAGCGGAAGCCCGTGCTTTTACCCGCACCCTGGAAGCACGTATCCAGGCACCCCACCAGATTCCCCTCCTCTATCCGCAGCGTGCTGCTGGCTGAGCCTCACCTCAAGCCTGGGCCTTCTGCAATACCCGGGTATTCTGCAAACGCCGGGTGAGCATCGCGACGCTCACCACCAGAACGCCGCACAGGCTGATGACCATGGCCATCGGCATGGCGCTGCCGTCGTGCAACACGCCTACCAGCGCGGCAGCACCTGCCGCCACGCTGAATTGCAGGCAGCCAAGCATGGCCGAAGCGCTGCCGGCGCGTGCCCCCTGGCCGCTCATCGCACAGGCCGAGGCGTTGGGAAGAATGCAACCGAGACTGGCGATACAGACGAACAACGGAATCAGCAGTGGCCACAGTTTTTCGGTTTGCAGCGAGCTGACCGCGAACAACGTCAGGCCGGCCGCCAGATAAATCCACACCGCACGCGCCAGCAAAAAAGCCGGGCCACGTTTTGCCAGTAACCGCGCGTTGATCTGCGAGACCAGAATCAATCCTGCCGCGTTGATGCCGAACAGCCAGCCGAAGTGCTCGGCGGGAACGCCATAAAGCTTGATAAAGACAAACGGTGATCCAGCGATGTAGGCAAACATCCCGGCAATGGCAATGCCTCCGGTCATGGCGTGGCCGAGGAACACCGGGTCAGCCAATAGCCGACCGTACTGGCGCAACGCCCCCGAGAGTGGTTGACGCGGCACATGGGCTGGCAAACTCTCCGGCAATCCGAAGGCCACGGCCAAGCCCGCCAATGCACTGAACCCGCTCAGGGCGAGGAATATCGATTGCCAACCGGTGGTGTTGACCAACAGCCCGCCAAGCATCGGCGCGAGAATCGGTGCCAGCCCCATCACCAGTATCAGTTGCGAAAAGACTTTTGCCGCCCCCACTGCATCGCATTTGTCGCTGACCACCGCCCGGGAGATCACCATTCCCGCACACCCGCCCAGCGCCTGGACAAAACGTGCGCCGATCAGCCACTCCAGGTTCGGTGCATAAGCACACGCCAGAGAAGCAACGGTGAACAGGCCGACCCCCGTCAGAAGTGGAATGCGTCGGCCGAAACGATCCGCTACCGGGCCGTAGGCAAGCTGACCGATGGACAAGCCGAGGAAGTACGCCGCCAGCGTCAACTGAACGTGCTGTTCGTCCGTGGCGAACGCCAGCGCCATGGCCGGAAACGCCGGCAGATAGAAGTCGATCGCCAGTGGACCGAAAGCGCTCAAGGCGCCGAGAATCAGAATGGTGCGAAAGTTCATCAGGCATCCAGAGGGGCAAGAGTCGGCAGCCCGACAGTCTAGCCGCCCATGGACGCCTTGAACATTCCGATAGCTCGCTAACTATCAAAAATCAGACCAACTGGATGCCATAGCCTTCTTCGCGAATCGCCTCCATAACCTGTTGCGCCGTCAAGGCACTCTCGACACCCACCTCCCTGGCAGCCAGATCGACGCGCACGCTGGCCGCCGGATCTTTAGCCTGCACTGCCTGGGTGATGGCCTTGACGCAATGACCACAGGACATGCCTTCAACATTGAAAACCTGCATGGAATGACTCCTTTGATGAGGGTTGAGTAAAGTCTCGGGCTTGCCTCCATGGCAAGGTCAAGTTCTGCAGCTATCTGCCGGGCTGGCAATCGACGTCGCGCTCGGCCAAGCTGCGTCCATCAATGACTCGAACTCAGGAGATTCAGCCATGCGCTGGTCAGCTTTCAGCCTGTTTGGCTTCCTCAGCCTTTTCGCCGCCCTGCCCTCGGCACATGCCAACGGGGAGGATTACGGCGTGCTGGTGATTTCCCGCGAGCGCCTGGAAGTCGCAACTTCTTGCGAGATCGGCGTGTACATCCAGGATCAACTGGCGGCGCGTCTGTTTCAGGAACAGAGCACTTCGTTCAACCTGCCGCCGGGCAATGTGTCGCTGCGTCTCAAGCTGCTGCCGGGGCAAACGCCGGGCTGCAACCCGGGCATGCTCGCCCCGGGCTCACAGCAGATTTCGCTCAAGGCCGGGGATGTGCTCAAGTACCGGATCGCGATGACGCAGGAAGGGATGTATCTCAAGCGTGCTGACCTCGGATATTGAGCCCGATCCCCTGTATGAGCGAGCATGCTCGCTCATACAGGGGTTCTGCGGTGAATATTGATTGGTGCTTGACCTTGCCAGCATGGCAAGGTTGATCCTGTGGTTATCTACTACAGGGAGCGTGACCGATGTCCGAATCCACCACCTTCGACCTACCAATTGCCGGCATGACCTGCGCCAGTTGTGCCGGACGTGTCGAGCGAGCATTGAGCAAAGTCAGTGGCGCCAGTGCGGTCAGCGTCAATCTCGCCACTGAGAAGGCCCGGGTCCAGGCACCCGGCGACAGCCTGCCGGCCTTGATGGACGCCGTGGAAAAGGCCGGCTATAGCGTGCCGCAGCAGACCCTTGAATTGAACATCGCCGGCATGACCTGTGCCTCCTGTGTCGGTCGGGTGGAACGGGCACTGAGCAAAGTGCCGGGGGTAAAGCGCGTCAGCGTCAACCTGGCCAATGAACGCGCGCACCTTGAACTGCTCGGCCAGATCGACGCGCAAATCCTGATCGCGGCCGTCACCCGGGCAGGCTACAGCGCCAGCGTCCAGGAAGCCGGGCATCAACAATCCGACGATCAGCAACGACGCCTGCACCGCGAGCGTTGGGCGTTGATCATGGCTATCGGCCTCGCCTTGCCGCTGGTGTTGCCGATGTTGTTGCAGCCGTTTGGCGTGCACTGGATGCT
The DNA here is from genome assembly GCF_059415945.1 of Pseudomonas sp. GW821-FHT09H03. Lineage (NCBI taxonomy): Bacteria > Pseudomonadati > Pseudomonadota > Gammaproteobacteria > Pseudomonadales > Pseudomonadaceae > Pseudomonas > Pseudomonas sp. GW821-FHT09H03. Next base: position 23,067 of record NZ_JBWKOF010000016.1, read on the forward strand.
TCCGGCCTGGGCGCAATTCGCCCTGGCCACGCCGGTGCAATTCATCTTCGGTGCCAGGTTTTACCTCGCCGCGTGGAAAGCCGTGCGTGCCGGTGCCGGTAACATGGATTTGCTGGTCGCGATCGGCACCAGCGCCGGATATGGCTTGAGCCTCTACGAATGGGCCACCGCTGCCGGGCGCATGCCGCACCTTTACTTCGAAGCGTCAGCGGTAGTGATCGCCCTGGTGTTGCTGGGCAAATACCTGGAAAGCCGCGCCAAGCGCCAGACCGCCAGCGCCATCCGTGCCCTCGAAGCACTGCGCCCGGAACGGGCCATTCAGGTGATCGATGGTCGCGAGCAAGACGTCGCCATCAGTGCCCTGCGCCTGCATGACCTGGTGCTGGTCAAACCCGGCGAACGCTTCCCTGTGGACGGTGAAGTGGTCGAAGGCCAGAGCCATGCCGACGAAGCGCTGATCAGCGGCGAAAGCCTGCCGGTGCCGAAACAACCGGGTGACAAGGTCACCGGTGGCGCGATCAACGGCGAAGGCCGCTTGCTCGTGCGCACTCAGGCCCTCGGTGCGGAAACGGTGTTGGCACGCATCATCCGCCTGGTGGAAGACGCCCAGGCGGCGAAAGCACCGATCCAGAAACTGGTGGATAAAGTCAGCCAGGTGTTCGTGCCGACAGTACTGGTGATCGCCCTGGCCACCCTGATCGGCTGGTGGCTGTACGGCGCCCCGCTGGAAACCGCGCTGATCAACGCCGTGACGGTGCTGGTGATCGCCTGCCCTTGCGCGCTGGGCCTGGCAACGCCGACGGCGATCATGGCCGGCACCGGGGTGGCGGCGCGGCACGGCATTCTGATCAAGGACGCCGAAGCCCTTGAGCGTGCCCATGAGGTCAGCGCGGTAGTGTTCGACAAGACCGGCACCCTGACCTCGGGGGCGCCACGCATTGCCCATTTGAGCGCCGTCGATGGCGACGAAGCACTCCTGTTGCAACAGGCCGGCGCCCTGCAACGCGGCAGTGAGCATCCGTTGGCGAGGGCCGTGCTGGATGCCTGTGCCGAACGTGGTTTGAACGTGGCCGATGTCAGCGACAGTCAGACCCTGACCGGGCGCGGCATAGCCGGCACTCTTGGGGGGCGGCGACTGGTGTTGGGCAATCGGCGCCTGCTCGAGGAAACGGGTTTGAGCGCAGGGCAATTGGCCGATTCGGCTGCTCCCTGGGAGACCGAAGGCCGCACCCTATCCTGGCTGATCGAGCAAAGCCCCGAGCCACGGGTATTGGGCCTGTTCGCCTTCGGTGACACCCTCAAGCCCGGCGCGCTGCAAGCCGTGCAACAACTCGCTGCACGCCACATCAGCAGCCACCTGCTGACCGGCGATAACCGTGGCAGCGCCAAGGTGGTGACCGATGCGCTGGGGATTGCCGATGTCTACGCCGAAGTGCTGCCGGCGGACAAAGCCGCGACTGTCACTGCACTGAAAAAAACCGCCGTGGTAGCGATGGTCGGCGACGGTATCAACGACGCTCCTGCGCTGGCTGCCGCGGATATCGGCATTGCCATGGGCGGCGGCACCGACGTGGCCATGCACGCCGCCGGCATTACCCTCATGCGTGGCGATCCACGGTTGGTGCCGGCGGCGCTGGAGATCAGCCGCAAGACCTACGCAAAAATCCGCCAGAATCTGTTCTGGGCATTTGTGTATAACCTGATCGGTATTCCCCTGGCGGTATTCGGTGTGCTTAACCCGGTGCTGGCCGGCGCCGCCATGGCGCTGTCGAGCGTCAGCGTGGTGAGCAATGCGTTACTGTTGAAAACCTGGAAACCCAAGGACCTGGAGGACAACCGATGAACATCGGCCAAGCGGCTCGCCAGAGCGGTCTCACTGCGAAGATGATTCGTTATTACGAGTCTATCGGCCTGCTCAAGGCGGCCCATCGCACCGACAGTGGTTATCGGCTGTACGGCGACGATGACCTGCATACCCTGGCCTTCATCAAGCGCTCACGGGATTTGGGGTTTTCCCTGGAAGAGGTCGGCAAGCTGCTGACCCTCTGGCAAGACCGTCAACGTGCCAGCGCCGATGTGAAAGCCCTGGCCCGGCAGCATATCGATGAACTGAACCGCAAGATCCGCGAGCTGGGGCAACTGCGCGATACCTTGCAGGACCTGGTTGAGCATTGCCAGGGAGATCATCGGCCGGATTGCCCGATTCTGAAAAATCTTGAGTCGGGGTGTTGTGCGCAACTGATACATGCCTGAACCCACCCCTCACCCCAGCCCTCTCCCGGAGGAAAAGGGCTGGAGTGAGGCGCTTCAAGTAATGAGTTCGACTCAAAGTTTAAGGTTGCAGTGATTCTTGCAAATAACTCGGTCGGCTCCCTCTCCCTCCGGGAGAGGGCTGGGGTGAGGGAAGAATCTGACTGACACCCCGCGAAATAACTGACACCCACAAAAAACCCGGCCGAAGCCGGGTTTTTCTTTAGCCCATCACTGCATCCATGGCGGAGGCGGTTCTTCAGTCTTGCCTGGCGGCGCGTCATCAGCCGCGCGCACCGCTTGCTTGCGCTCTTCATCCAGGCGCGCAGCCTCGATTTCACGCATGATCCCGCCGACATCCGCCAGCTCTTCCGGTTCGTCGAACTCCCCGGTCAGGACACTCGCCGGGTGCAAGGTGCCGGCCTCGTACAAGGCCCACATTTCCTTGGCGTACCGGGTCTTTTTCAGCTCCGGGGCAAACCGCCCGAAGTAGGACGCCATGTTGCCGACATCCCGCTCCAGCATGCTGAACGCGTGGTTGTTGCCCGCCGCATCGACCGCTTGGGGCAGGTCGATGATCACAGGCCCCGTAGGCGTCAGCAGCACGTTGAACTCGGACAGGTCGCCGTGCACCAGGCCGGTACACAACATCAGCACGATCTGCGAGATCAGGAACGCGTGATACTCGCGCGCTTGATCCGGTTCCAGTACCACATCGTTCAGGCGCGGCGCGGCATCACCGTATTCGTCGGCCACCAGCTCCATGAGCAGCACGCCTTCGAGGAAATCGAACGGCTTGGGTACCCGCACGCCGGCACTGGCCAGCCTGAACAGCGCCGCCACTTCGGCGTTCTGCCAGGCGTCTTCGGTTTCCTTGCGGCCAAACTTGGAGCCCTTGGCCATCGCCCGGGCCTGACGGCTGTTGCGCACCTTGCGGCCTTCCTGATACTCGGCCGCCTGACGGAAACTGCGTTTATTCGCCTCCTTGTAGACCTTCGCGCAACGTAACTCGTTACCGCAGCGCACCACATAAACAGCTGCTTCTTTACCACTCATGAGTGGGCGCAGCACCTCGTCGACCAGACCGTCCTCGATCAGGGGTTCAATGCGTTTTGGAGTCTTCATCAGCTTTTATTATGGGTCCTTTATTACCAAACACGCGAAAGTCATTCGTTATACGGCAATCCACTCGCCGGGGGGAGGGGTTGCCGACCTAAGACAAGCATTTCCGACACAAGCTGGCAACGCAACTCATCACATAGGCAGGATTTTTCCCGGTAATCCTCAATTTCCTCCGACAGCAGCCGAAGCTCTTGGTGACAAAGTGACTTGTCCAACAATCGCGCCAAAACCAGCGATGCCGCACTCAGGACCCGGGGTTGACCAAGAGTGAGGCGCGTAACAGCTTCGGGCAGATCCGCGAGTCGGTGGACGTGATCCGTGATCATGAACACCCCGATCGCCACGGCAGCCGAGCAACAGCATCAGGTGGCCGAAGACATCAATCGGCACATCAGCCAGATCCACAGCGATACACAGTGGGTGGCGGAACTGGCGAACTCGGCGTACCTGGACTCCCAGAGTCTGGCCGGGTTGTCGAATGAGCTCGACGGGTTGATGCGGCGGTTTCGTACCTGATAATCCGAGGGGGACTTAAAAGCCACCCCTCACCCCAGCCCTCTCCCCATGGGGGAGAGGGGGAAAGGGAGCAGATCTTCAAGCTGTTCAAAATCTGAGTTTGACTCAGGCTTTAAAGTCGCCGTGTATCCTCCAAAACACTCGATCAGCCCTTCTCCTTCCGGGAGAGGGGAAAAGGGAGCAGATCTTCAAACTGTTCAAAACCTGAGTTCAACTCAGGCTCTCAGGTCGCTGTATATCGTCCAGACAACCCGGTCAGTCCCCTCTCCCTTTGGGAGAGGGTTAGGGTGAGGGTGGCCCTTTCAGTCAACGCTCAAGTATCGCCGTCACCCCCTGCCCTCCTGCCGCGCAAATCGAAATCAACCCCCGCCCCCTGCCCGCCGCATCCAGCAACTTCGCCAGGTTGGCAACAATGCGCCCACCCGTGGCCGCAAACGGATGCCCTGCCGCCAGGGAACTGCCTTTGACGTTAAGCCGGCTCCGATCAATCGACCCCAATGGCGCATCAAGGCCGAGCCGGGTTTTGCAGTACTCGGGATCCTCCCAGGCCTTCAAGGTGCACAACACCTGCGCGGCGAAAGCTTCGTGGATTTCGTAATAGTCGAAGTCCTGTAGCGTCAGGCCATTGCGCGCCAGCAAGCGTGGTACCGCATAGACCGGCGCCATCAACAAGCCTTCAGCTCCGTTGACGAAATCCACCGCTGCCGCTTCACCGTCGCGCAGGTACGCCAGGATCGGCAAGCCGCGCTCCTTCGCCCATTCCTCACTGCCCAGCAACACCAGGGACGCGCCATCGGTCAGCGGCGTCGAGTTGCCGGCCGTCAGGCTGCCCTTCACGCTTTTTTCGTAGGCCGGTTTGAGTGCCGCGAGCTTTTCCAAAGTCGAGTCGGGCCGCAGGTTGTTATCGCGGGTAAGCCCCAGAAAGGGGGTCATCAGATCGTTGTGCCAGCCTTCGGCGTAAGACGCCGCCAGTTTCTGATGGCTCTCGAACGCGAGCCGGTCCTGGTCTTCGCGGGCAATGTTCCAGGTCTGGGCCATCAGTTCGCAGTGCTGGCCCATGGACAAACCGGTGCGTGGCTCACCGTTGCGCGGAAACTCGGGGACCAGATGACGGGGGCGCAATTGCAGGAACGTCTTCAGTTTGTCGCCCGTGGTTTTCGCCCGGTTGGCTTGCAGCAGAATCTTGCGCAGGCCTTCGTTGACACTGATCGGCGCGTCCGAGGTGGTATCGACACCGCCGGCAATGCCGCACTCGATCTGCCCCAGGGCAATTTTGTTCGCCACCAGCAATGCCGCTTCCAGCCCGGTGCCACAGGCCTGCTGAATGTCATAAGCCGGGGTCGCGGGTGACAGCCGCGAGCCGAGCACGCATTCGCGGGTCAGGTTCATGTCCCGGGACAACTTGAGCACCGCCCCCGCGACCACCTCACCGATGCGCTGGCCGTGCAAGTTGTAGCGCTCGATCAGACCTTCCAGCGCGGCGGTGAGCATCACCTGATTGCTGGCCGTGGCATACGGACCGTTGGAGCGAGCGAAGGGAATCCGGTTACCGCCGATGATCGCGACACGGCGCAGCTGGGTCATAGAAGCTCCTGACAAATTATCTGATTTCAACACCTTCCCCCTGTGGGAGCGGGCTTGCTCGCGAAAGCGGTGGATCAGTCAACCAAGATGTTGAATGTGCTGGCGCTTTCGCGAGCAAGCCCGCTCCCACAAAGGTTGAGGTGCTAGCCGAATCCCGTGGTCAAACTACTCTGCTGTTACCAAGCGTAGGCCTTAAATGGTGAATCGAACGACTGATCGCCGTTCATGGTCCACACTTTGAACCCCAGCTGCTGGAGTGCGTTCCATGTCTGACCGCTATATCGACTTCGCCAACTCATCCATCGGCCATCGCCTGGTCGGCGCCCTGGGGCTGCCTTCGCCAACCCGCCTGGAGCGCTGGCAAGCAGGCCGGCTGCGGCCTGTGGAAGGTGCGCTGCTGATCGGCGGCGGGCCCTTGGCGGAAAAAGTCAGCGCCTTCGCCAACCGCCTGACCGATGCCATCTACAGCTACGGCACCGAACCCTCGACGGCGACCGCCTGGATCCCCGGTCATGGTCCGAAACTCAAAGCGGTGGTGTTCGATGCCAGCGACCTGACGCACACCGATCAGCTCAAACAGCTACGCGAATTCTTCCAGCCGCTGATGAAAAATCTGGAGCACTGCGCACACCTGGTGATCCTCGGACGCGATCCACAAACCCTGACCGAACCGTTCGCCGCCAGCGCACAGCGTGCCCTGGAAGGCTTCAGTCGTTCGCTGGCCAAGGAACTGCGCAGCGGTGGCACCCTGCAGCTGATTTATGTCGGTGAAAGCGCCGAGGATCAACTGGAAGGCCCGTTGCGGTTTTTCCTTTCGCCAAAAAGCGCATTCGTCTCCGGACAGGTCATTCGCCTGGCTCCCTGCGAGACCCAGGTGAGCGACTGGACGCGCCCGCTCGCCGGACGCAAGGCACTGATCACCGGTGCCGCGCGGGGTATCGGTGCCTCCATCGCCGAGACCCTGGCCCGGGATGGCGCCGAGGTCATCCTGCTTGACGTGCCACCAGCCAAAACCGATCTCGACGCCCTCGCCGCCCGCCTCGGTGGCCGCAGCGTCACCCTGGACATCTGCGCCAAAGACGCCGCCACGCAACTGGTCGAACAGTTGCCGGACGGCATCGACATCGTGGTGCACAACGCCGGCATCACCCGGGACAAAACCCTGGCCAACATGACCCCGGAATTCTGGGACGCCGTGCTCGCGGTCAACCTCAACGCCCCGCAAGTGCTGACCAAAGCCCTGCTCGAGAGCGGCACCCTGCACGACAACGCCCGGGTGATTCTGCTGGCGTCCATCAGCGGCATCGCCGGCAATCGCGGGCAAACCAATTACGCCGCCAGCAAGGCCGGACTGATTGGCCTGGCACAGGCCTGGGCGCCCTTGCTCAATGAGCGTGGCATCAGCATCAACGCCGTGGCGCCGGGCTTTATCGAAACCCAAATGACCGCACACATTCCCTTCGCCCTGCGCGAAGCCGGGCGGCGCATGAGCTCCATGGGCCAGGGCGGCCTGCCGCAAGACGTCGCCGAAGCCGTGGCGTGGCTCGCGCAACCGGGTAGCGGCGCCTTCACCGGGCAAGCGCTGCGCGTGTGTGGACAAAGTGTTCTGGGGGCTTAGCCATGATCACTGACTGGCACACACTCAACCGCGAACCGAGTCTGCCGGGGCTGTATGCGCGGGCGGCGACGCGACGCAAAATCACCGGCACGACCCTGCCCGACTCAGGTTTGCGCTGTTGGGTGGACGTCGATCCGCAGCGTCTGGCGGCTTACCGCAAGGTTTGTGGTTTCGCTGATAACGGCCTGCTGCCACCGACCTATCCGCACATCCTTGGCTTTGCCCTGCAGATGCAATTGCTCACTGCCAGCAACTTCCCGTTTCCGCTACTGGGGTTGATTCACCTGAGCAATAGCATCCGCGTATTGCGCCCACTGGGTGGAGTGAGTCGCGCCCGGGTGAGCGTGCAGGTGCAGAACCTGCAACCCCACGCCAAAGGCGCAACCTTTGATCTGGTGACAACCCTTGACGATCAGTTGGGCACGCTGTGGGAGGCGCAAAGCCAGATGCTCTGCCGCGGAGTCAAACTCGATGGTGAACCGGTCGAGGAGGCGCTGGCATCGACCCTGATGTTAAGCGAAGTTGAAGACTGGAAAGCACCCTCGGACATTGGCCGGCAATACGCCAGAGTATCGGGCGATTACAACCCGATTCACCTGAGCGCCGCGAGCGCCAGGCTCTTCGGTTTCCCTACCGCCATCGCCCATGGTCTGTGGCTCAAGGCACGCACGCTGGCTGCGTTGGGCGAGCAACTGGCGGCAGCGCATGTCGAAATGGCCGTGCAGTTCAAAAAACCGGTGCGCTTGCCCAGCGAGGTGACCTTGTTGGCCAGCGCGGCAGGGTCGAGCGGGGACTTGCGCCTGGCGGGCGCCGGGGATCTGGAGCACATGGTCGGGCATTGGCGACCGCTCGCCTGAGGGCGCACGTTTCAGGGAAGACTCAGCTTTTGACCAGATAAACCTGCGGCTGCGGAAATAGATTGTTCAGGGTTTCCAGCAGTCGCACGTGGTAGATCGGCTTGCGGAAAAGATCGAGCAACCGTTATCGCTCCAACCGTCGCCACCGCACCAGCCCCCGCCATCGCGGTACCTGCGCCAGCGGAGGACCTCGTCCGCCAGCCCGTGGTCGTGCTCGTCAATGGTGTTGCGCCGTTCGCGCAAATCAGCGCCGCCGACGTGGCCCTGGAAAATCTGCGCACGGTTCCGCCCGGCAGTCTCACTTGTCTCGACCAGGCCATTGTTGTCGGGCCGGGCCGCGAAACTGCATGCGGGGAGACATGGCGCACTCCTTTGCCGACGCACTGCCGGGCTCGACCTCCGTTGGTGAGAAGCAGTGTAGACAAAGGTGGCCATGGCTGCTGGCAACTCGCCACTCAAGATCCAAAAATGAACCCTGTGGCAGCGGGCTTGCTCGCGAATACGGTTTCTCAGGCGACCCTGTCTTGAGTGAGAAACCGCTTTCGCGAGCAAGCCCGCTCCCACAGGGTCGATGGGAGGGGCTTATCGTGGTGGGTAGTTGGCCAGAATCCGGGTGACCGTTTCATGGATGGCGTTGCTGCGATCCGAGGGGTTCGGCGTGCGGCTGAGCATCTGCTCATCACTGCCGCGCCACACCAGTCTGCCGTCCTTGCCATCGAGCATGTCGATCTGGATGGTCGCTACCTTGTAGTTGACGTTGCGGGTTTCGTTATACATCGGCGCGCCCCAGTAACCGTTCCACGGGTTACCCCAACCGCCGCCATAACTGGTGGTCACCTGCTGTTGTCGGTCTTCGACAATCAGGTAGGTCTGCACATTCAAGTCACCCTTGGCGTCGGCGGTTGCCTGACGCAAGCCACGGGAATCGAGCTGGTCGGTAACAGCCTGGCGGATGCGTTGATCGGTCAGGTCACTCTGGATCCGTGGATCATCGGGGCGGTATTGCACGGCGGGCTCTTTCCAGCTCCAGCTGTGGTAAGCCGCAAAATCACGGCTGGCATCAAAGTCATGATTGACCTGGTTGGCAGCGCAGGCACTGAGCAACGCGGCCACTGCCAGTAAAGCGAGACGGCGAAACATGATGGTTCTCCGGTTGAAAAACAACGATGCGAAATGCTTCTTATCTACAGAAGTTAATGAGGAGGATACGCCGACATTGCCTTTTCCACAGCCTCACGAATGGCATCGACCCGCTTGCTTTCGCTGTCAGCATTGCCAGTCTCGGCGCTGGAACTCCAGATGGCCTGGCCGCTCTGGGCGTCATACAGGTCTACCTGGACCACCATGACCTGTTCCGAATAGGTGCGAACAATCGGCACGGCGGTGTACATGCCGTAGCCCGAGCCGTACCCGTGGTTGTAGCCACCATAACCGCCATAGACTCCGCCGTAGTAGTCATCCTGAACCTGACGCAAGCGGGTTTCCATGCGCAGGTCGGCGCTGACGAACAGGTCTGCCGGACGGTTACCGTGCAGCGGTCGCAACCCTCGCTGATCCAGCGCACTGCTAACCGCTTCGGCGACCTGGGCCGAGTCCGCCCAGACCGTGCCGGGTGGCGGATGCCCGTCGAGCCAGGCCCAGCTGCGGTACTGTCCATAGTTCCGGATCGGCGCAGGATAGGCGCTATGGTCGAAGGTATTGGCCGCCTGGGGTGGCGCCGGCGGCAAGGGCCTGGAGCTGGCCACATAAGGGTTGCTGCCCTGACAGGCCGCCAACCCCAGGCAGAACACCAGCACAGCTGAACGACTCATCATTTCGCGCTCCGATCAGATCGGCCGGCAAATCCAGTGCAAGTAACGCCCGAGCCCGGCAAAGCTTGGGTGACGGCGGTGAGCCAGTTCCATTTCCAGCAGATCCACCAGTTCGGCGCGGGCCTGGAACTCCACCGGCATGTAATCGTGAAAAACCCGCACCCCACTCTGGGTTTCGACCCGCCACAGACCTTCAAGTTGCGCCGCCAGTTCGCGCGGATCAAGGGGTTGCTGCGGGGTCAGGCTCTGCTTTTCGCCGGCCATGTCATTCTTGCGCATCTTGCGGAAGTGGCCCTTGAGCAAGTTGCGGTAAATCAGCGCATCGCGGTTGTAGAACGCCAGGGACAGCCAGCCGTCCGCCTTGGTCAATTGATGCAGGACCGGCAGGATCGCGTGAGGCTCAGCCAGCCATTCCAGCACCGCGTGGCACAGCACCAGATCGTAGGGTTCGGTGAGCTGGCCGAGCAACTCCTGCCATGGCGCCTGAATGAAGGTCGCGGTCTGGCCGGCCTCGGCGAAACGCTGGCGGGCACCTTCGAGCATCGGCTCGGCGGGTTCGGCCAGGGTCACCTGATGGCCGCGCTGGGCCAACCATAAAGACATGTGGCCAAGGCCGGCGCCAATGTCCAGCACTCGCAGCGGCCGGTCCGGCAGGGTTTCGGCCAGGTCCGCCTGCAACACCGCCAGGCGGATGGCACCTTTGGCGCCGCCGTAGATTTTTTCAGCGAAACGGGTCGCCAGTTGATCGAAATGACGGTCGCTCATCAGCTGAACCTCCGTTCACTGTCAGCCAGTTTGCTGCGCACCACTTCTTCCATATCCAGCCCCAACTCGCTGCACAGCAGCAATAAGTACAGCACGATGTCGCCAACTTCCTGACCGGCATGCGCCAGTTTTTCCGCCGGCAACTGGCGTGACTGGTCTTCGCTCAGCCACTGGAAAATCTCCACCAGCTCGGACACTTCCACACTCGCGGCCATGGCCAGGTTTTTCGGGCTGTGAAATTGCCGCCAGTCATTGCGATCACGGATGGCGTGCAGGCGTTCGGTCAGTTCAACAAGGTTCATCGGGTTCTCCTGAAGGCGTATAGCTTCGGGGGGATGGGCAGTGAAGGCAAGTGGCAGCGTCATCCCGAGGACTTTGCGTCATAATCGAAAAGATCGCAGCTTTGGGCAGCCTCTGCAGGGAACTCGGTGCCATGATCGACAGCCCAAGCTCAAATCCGGCAACCATGCCTCTCTTTGATCAGGACGTCACTCCATGCAGGTAGAAGGTTTTTCCGAATGGCTCGGTCAGTTACTGGGCTCGATTATCCGCTTCGTCGTTGATGGCCTCAGTGGGCTGTTCAATCTGCTGAGCCAGGCCAGCAGCAACTTTGTCGAAGGTTTGTCCAACGCCCTGGGCATGGACACCTCCATCGTCAGCATCATTACCCTGATCCTCGGCCTGGTGCTGCTGTGGTCGGCGATCCGCGCTTTTCTCAATGCGTCGATCATCATGGGGATCATCTGGTTGATGCTGGGGCTCTGGTTATTGAGCTGGATAATTCACTGACACCGCTTGCGTAATGGAATACGGAAGATTGCAAATGTGTCGATACAATGCCCGCTCCCCAAGGAGCCTGCATGTCCAACCTGACCGCCGACTGGCGCGACCGCCCCACCCATCGCCGGGTCTGGGCGCTTGCCGCACCGATGATTCTCTCCAACATATCCGTGCCGCTGGTGGCGCTGGTCGACAGCACCGTCATCGGCCACCTGCCCCATGCCCACCAACTCGGCGCCGTCGCGGTCGGCGCCAGCCTGTATACCTTTCTCGCCTGGGCAATGGGCTTTCTGCGCATGGGCTCGACCGGGTTCGCCGCCCAGGCCGCCGGGCGTGGGGATGGTGCGGCGCTGCGGCAGATTCTGTTGCAAGGCCTGCTGCTGGCCATGGGCCTGGCCGTCGTATTGGGAGCGCTCGGCGTACCCTTGAGTGGTATCGCGCTGCATTTCATGCAGCCGTCGGCCCAGCTTGATCAACTGACCCGCGAGTTCTTTCACACCCGGCTGTTTGGCCTGCCCGCCGCGCTGGCCAGCTATGCGCTGGTCGGCTGGTTCCTGGGCACCCAGAACGCCCGGGCACCGCTGGCGATTCTGCTGAGCACCAACCTGGTCAACATTGCCCTGAACCTGTGGTTCGTCCTCGGGCTGGACTGGGGCGTGGTCGGCTCGGCCAGGGCTTCGGTGATAGCCGAATGGACCGGTGCGCTGATCGGTCTGCTGATGACCCGCAAGGCCCTGCGCGCCTACCCCGGGCATATCGTCTGGGCGGCGTTGGCGGTATGGCAGAGCTGGCGCCCGCTGCTGGCAGTCAACCGCGATATCTTCATCCGCAGCCTGGCGCTGCAATCGGTGTTTTTCCTGATCACCGTGCAAGGCGCCCGGCTGGGCGACGCTACCGTCGCCGCCAACGCGCTGCTGCTCAACGGCCTGCTGCTGACCGCCCATGCGCTGGATGGCCTGGCCCATGCGGTGGAAGCCCTGTGCGGGCATGCCATCGGCGCCCGCGACCGCGATGCCCTGCGCCGTTCATTGGTGGTGGCCTGTGGCTGGTCGTTGCTGGCGAGTCTGGGCTTTGCCGTGCTGTTTCTATTCGCCGGGCATCTGTTCATCGAGATGCAGACCGACATTCAAAGCGTGCGCGACACCGCCTTCATCTACCTGCCCTACCTCGCCGCGCTGCCGTTGATTGCCGTCTGGAGTTACCTGCTCGACGGACTGTTCATCGGCGCCACCCGCGCCCGAGAGATGCGCAACGGCATGCTGCTGACGGTGGTGCTGGTATTACCGTTTGGCTGGGGATTGCAGGATTGGGGCAACCACGGCCTGTGGATAACCTTTCTGGTATTCATGGTGCTGCGCAGCCTGACCCTGGGTGTCATCGCCTGGCGCCTGCAGCGCGACGATGGCTGGTTTGCCCACGCAACGCACTGAACCGGCATGGGCTCGCCATCGATTTGCGTTCAGGGTTGGTTGTTCTGCCATAACTGACGCAGGCTATCGAGGCGCTCCTGTTGAGTCAGCCCCGACATCGGCTGCACAGGTATCGCCGCGGGGAACTGCATGCGCAGCCAGATCCAGCCATCAAGCACTGCACGCTCAGTGAAACCCAGTGTCAGCCCTTCCTGCAGCAGGGGCCACAGGCGGGTGAAATCGATCCCGCTGGATCGACTCCAGCGCCAGGCATGTTGTTCGAGCAGGCAGGTTTGCAGCTTCTCCCGTTGCCAGGCACTGAGGCTTTCCTCAACGGCCAAGGGGGTAACCGCCAGCGCCGGATTCAGCAGGCGCTGCCAGCCTTCGCAACCGATCGCACGGTCGGCCCAGGTGCCACCGAACCAGCGTAGCTGGCTGATCGGCCCTAGCCAGCGACTCAACTCCACCGCATCACAAGCATCAAAGAAGTAACTGGCGGTGTTCGGATTGTAATAACTCAACAGGGCCCGATGCACGCCGACAGTGACCGTGAGCATCCGTCGCAAGTGCGCCAGCAGCGTCAGCTCCGAGGTCTGGCTGACAATCAGCAAGCCGCGCCAGCGTTGCCCGTCGACCAGGCATAAATCAGCCAGCGCCGGGCAAGTGCGCAGATCAACGAGTACAGGTCCGTGCTCATGCAGCGCATGCCACTCGGTGCCCTCGAACAGCCAGAACCGCCGGGCTTGCACAAAGGTCTGCTGCAAGACCGTCACCACCCCTGGCGAACCCGGCACATCCAGCAACAGCCACTGGGGGCGTGGGGTGGGCATTTGCGTGGTGATCATGCCCGACCACCATGTTCGAGCCGCAGCGCTGCACGACAAGTGCAAAGCGCCTGTTCGCAATGGTTGAAGCTGCCACCACCGGGCAGCAGGCACAGCAACATGAGCGGCTCACCGGAGCCCAGCCATTGCTGCAGACCGGCCTGGACAGTTGCCGGGCACTGCGCCATGAGGGCGCTCGCTGCCTCGTCGGCTTGCGGGACGTGAAGCAGGCTGGTTATCAAAGGCTGGTCCGGATCTCCGTCGATGAAGCTCACCAGCACTTCGGTCCCTTCTCGCAGTGACTCCAGGGTGACCGCCTGCAAATCGGCCGCCAGGGGCAGCCAGCAGTGGCTGGGGGACGCTCCTTCGCCTTGATACAGCCAGTCGAATTGCACCGGTACCGGTCTGCCGGGAGCCGGGCGCAGTTCATCCACTTCCACCACCCATGCCCGCTGCAGACCGTGCATGCGTGGCTTGGTGACTGAGCGGGGTGGCTCGAAAGGAATACGCCCACTCAGGGCGCGAATCTGATTGTAATAAGGCGTCAGCGGATCCTGGCTGCCCCGATGCTCGATATGGGTCAGCAACCAGCGCTGATTGCACTCGGCAACCGGGTGATCGGCCAGCGGCATCAGTTGCCCGCTGCGCAAGGTCGCCAGGTCCGTACGGCAATCAGCAAACTGCACCGCAGAATCCGTGGAGCACTGAAGTTCGAACTCACGTACTGCCGGTTGCTCACCCTTGCTACGAAACAACGCACGCTCGCTCAGGGGAAGTTGCTGCCGATCATCACGGAACACCACGCGGTGGCGACGCGCCAGGTGTTCGAAGTGGTAATCGAGCTGTTCCTCGGCACACAGGCGCTGGAGAAACTGCAAATCCGACTCCTTGTACTGCGTACAAAAATCGCGCAATGGATAATCGCCCTCCAGCTCGAAGCGTCGGTCATCGCCGACGATGCCGTGTTCCTTGAGCACCTGATCGATGATTTGCGGCACCGAACGGCCACTGAAAATCCGCTGGCTGAAGCGCTGGCCCAGACACGCCAGCTTCGGCCCCAGACGGATCTGGCAAAGCCTGCTCCCCTGGCCCTGGTCACGCTGGACAAGTTCATGCAGTTGTCCGCAGATGCAGCTTCCTGGCGGCCCGAAGTACAAAGTGGCCGGCCGATACAACAAGCTGGCAAGGTCAGGCACCGAGTCATGGATCAGCAGTTCGACATCGAACACAAACGGCTCGTTGACAGCCTCTTTACCGGTAAAGGCAAGGACCTCGAAGGGATCGGGCAGACCGGCTACATCCAGACGAAATGAGGGCTCGCTGACTGGATTGGACATCGGCATTTCTCTACTGGGGGGGCGGCCGGGGATTCTCGCCGAGAGACATGGCCGAGTAGAGGGCAGAAGTACAACTTAGGAAACGGCCTACGCGAAAAGAGGACGTTTTTGCTTTGATCGCCGCAGCGTGGAAATTTCCTACGGGATAAAGAGAGATGCCGCACCAGATCATCTGAAATTTCCGCAGAAACCGGAAAAAAATTCAGACGATCTGGTCAGCGCGTCCCTGACCTCAGGAAGACAGGTAGGACGAACGAGTCAACCCCAGACGCAGGGCATCGAGGAACTGCGTGCGCTCGCTGGCACTGATGCGGGCACTGGCGCACTTGTCGCGGTAGTGGGTCATCAGTTCTTCCGGCGACAAGTGCACATAGCGCAGCATGTCTTCGATGGTGTCATGGGTCTCGATACCGGCGTGGTACACGCTGCCGTCGGCGTTCTGGTAGATGTTCACCGAGTCGGTGTCACCGAACAGGTTGTGCATGTCGCCGAGAATTTCCTGGTAAGCCCCCACCAGGAACACGCCCAGCAGGTAATCTTCACCTTCGTTCAGGCCATGCACCGGCAGGCTGGTTTCGATGCTCTGCTCGTCGACGTACTGGTTGATCTTGCCGTCGGAGTCACAGGTCAGGTCCTGCAGCACCGCACGACGCAGCGGCTCTTCATCGAGGCGATGCAGCGGGATGATCGGCAGTACCTGATCGATGGCCCAGGTGTCCGGCAGGCTCTGGAACACCGAGAAGTTGCAGATGTACTTGTCGGCCAGCTTGTCGTTGAGTTCGTCGAGCACCTGACGGTGCGAACGCTGACGCGCCTTCAACGAATTGTGCAGGCGACGGCACACGGCGAAGTAGCATTGCTCGGCCAGGGCTTTCTCGGCCAGGGTCAGCTTGCCGTCGGCGTACTGCGACGCGATATCGCTCATGTAGTGCGTGGCGCGCCAGTAGGTTTCGGTGACCATCTCGATGTCGGTCGGACCCAGCA
The DNA here is from genome assembly GCF_059415945.1 of Pseudomonas sp. GW821-FHT09H03. Lineage (NCBI taxonomy): Bacteria > Pseudomonadati > Pseudomonadota > Gammaproteobacteria > Pseudomonadales > Pseudomonadaceae > Pseudomonas > Pseudomonas sp. GW821-FHT09H03. The sequence goes on from NZ_JBWKOF010000016.1 coordinate 38,924, forward strand.
GGTCAACCAGCCACTGCACGGTTTCCGGCAGGTTTTCCTTGTTTTCGATCAGCGGGATTTCGTCGTTGTGTTTCTCGACGTCGGTCACCTGAATCACCAGCATGGCATGGTGCGCGGTCAGGGAGCGGCCACTTTCGGAGAAGATGTTCGGATGCGGCAGGCTCTGCGCGTCGCAGAATTCCTTGAGCATGCCGACCACGACACCGGCGTAATCGTCCATGTCGTAGTTGATCGAGCTGGCGTTACGCGAGTGTGTGCCGTCGTAGTCCACGCCCAGGCCGCCACCGACGTCGATGTGATCGACCGGCAGGCCGAGGTTGCGCAGTTCGCCGTAGTAGCGGATGGCTTCCTTGAAGCCGTGCTGGTAGTCCGCCAGGTTGGCGATCTGCGAGCCCATGTGGAAGTGCAGCAGGCGAATGCCCTGGTCCAGACCGGCCGCGCGGAAGCGCTCGACGACCGACAGCAACTGCGCCGCCGACAGACCGAACTTGGATTTTTCGCCACCGGTGTCCGCCCACTTGGACGAGGCCAGGGACGACAGGCGTACGCGCAGGCCGACCTGCGGCTTGACCTTGAGCGACGCCGCTTCTTCGATCACCAGGCCGACTTCGGACTCTTTCTCGATCACGATGAACACGTTGTGGCCGAGCTTCTGGCCCATCAGCGCCAGACGGATGAACTCGCGGTCCTTATAGCCGTTGCAGACAATGGTGCCGCCCTTCGGCGCCAGTGCCAGCACCGCCAGCAACTCGGGCTTGGAGCCGGCTTCCAGACCGATGGAGACATTCTGGGTGGCGATGATGTTCTCGATCACCGCTTCTTGCTGGTTGACCTTGATCGGGTACAGCGCGGTGTACTTGCTCTGGTATTCCAGACGCTCGATGTTGGCGTCGAACGCGCCGGTCAGCTGACGCACGCGGTCTTGCAGAATATCCGGGAACCGTACCAGCAGCGGCAAGGACAAGCCGCTCTTGCGCAGCTGGTCGACTTGCTCGAACAGGTCGATAGGCGAGCTGCTCGGACCGTTCGGACGAACTTCGACGCGACCGGCGTCATTGATCGCGAAATACCCGGCCCCCCAATGGCGAATCCCGTAAACACTGCGGCTGTCCGCAACTGTCCATTGGCTGCCATCGTCTTTGCGTGTGCGTCGTACGGACATCGAAGTCCCCTATAAAGAAGTCATAGTGCGTCGCCTGGGTTCAGGCCGGCGCAGTCTAAAGAATGAAAATGACGGTTGGTCAACGAGGTCATAGACCCCGCCGACCGCTACGAGTTTAGATACCGGTCATGAACAGGCTCTGTGAAAACCATGTAGACGGCGCCGGGCCCGAATGCAATCGAGGCCGGTCAAGCCGGGGGTGGGTTTCACAGAGGCTGCTAGCCGCCGGACTTCTTCGCTTTGAAGCCGTGCTTGATCAGCTCCGCCAAGAGTAGCTCGACATGATCGCCCTGGATTTCGATGATCCCGTCTTTCAACGCTCCGCCTGTGCCACAACGCTTTTTCAACGTGGTCGCCAGTTCCCTGAGCGCGTCGTCAGCCAGCGGCACGCCGGTGATGGTGGTCACCGTCTTGCCGCCACGGCCCTTGCTTTCGCGACGCACGCGAGCAACGCCGTCGCCGGCCGGGATAACGGTCTGTTTGCAGATACAGGCGTCCACCGGTTTACTGCATTCCGGGCAATGACGACCTGCGTCGGTGGAAAATACCAGGCCACCGAGGGCGGCGAAGGATGCGGCTTTTTTGGCCACCGGCAATCCTCTTTGGAGGACAAAGACTGGTCGCAGCAACCCGGGCAGGTGCCATCGACCGCGAAGCCCCACTCAGGCAGGGGCAGCGCTACTGAAACGGTATAACCCTGCAGGCTCGCTCCTACAGTTACAGCCATACCGGTTCAGTTTGAAAAGGTCGCGCAGTGTAACGGCAAAAACGCCGATTGCTAAGAGCCAATCGGCGCCAATTTATAGCTCTTTTGCGACGCTGGTTTGTTTAGCCTTCAGATAACGCTTCAACGCTGCCAGGGAGTCCGGGCAATAGGGCTTCTGCTGGATTTCCAGCATCACCTGTTCGATGGGGATGAAACGCGCTTCCAGCACCTCTTCCGGTTGCAGGATCAACGGCCCGTCCCACACAGCGGAAAACGCCGAACACCACAGGCGATTGCCGGTGTCTTCAAAGAAAAAATGGTCATGGGCGGTCAGTTCCACACCACTGACACCCAACTCCTCCTCCAGCTCACGGGCCGCGGACTCGGCATAGGTTTCACTGGCGAGCACCATGCCGCCTGCTGCCACGTCCCAGTAACCGGGGTAGATCGCCTTGCTCAGGGTGCGCCGGTGCACGCACAACTCCCCGGCGGAGTTGAACAACATGATGTAGGTGCCGCGCCCGATCAGCCCGCGCTCGCGCAGGTCCGAACGGGCCAGGGACCCGAGCGGATTGTCCTGCTCGTCGACCCAGGCGATTTGCTCGGCATCAGAGGCCGCCCGGTGCGCGGCCTCGCGTAAGTTATCGGCGCAGCTATCAACCATGACTCAGCCCTGATTGAGCAATTGACGCAAATCGATTACTGCGGCGTTGGCCCGGGAGATGTAGTTGGCCATGACCAGCGAGTGGTTGGCCAGCACGCCGAAACCGCTGCCATTGAGGATCATCGGGCTCCATACAGCCTCCTGCGACGCCTCCAGTTCACGAATGATCTGGCGCACACTGACCGTGGCGTTCTTTTTCGCCAGCACATCGGCGAAGTCGACTTCGATGGCGCGCAGTAAATGGGACAAGGCCCAGGCCTGACCGCGGGCTTCGTAGAACACGTTGTCGATCTGCATCCATGGTGTTTCGACGATTTCCTCGTCGACCTGCGGCACTTCACCCGGGGCTACAACCTCGGTTTTCAAGGCGGTATTGAGCTTGACCCGGCCGACACTGGCCGACAATCGTTGCGACAACGAACCCAGGCGCGTCCCGACATCACCCAGCCAGTTGTTCAGGTTGTCGGCGCGGGCATAAAACAGCGCACCTTTCTGGTTCGGATCAGACAGGCGCGCCTGATAGCGGCTCAGGGAATTGATGCCTTCCTGGTATTCGGACTCACTGGATGGCAGCACCCAGCTTTTATTGTCGAAGTTGAAACGCGGTTCGGCCTTGGCCAGATCGGCGTCTTCGGCGGACTGTGACTGCGAACGGGCGAAGTCCTTGCGCAGGGCGCGGCTCAGGTCGCGAACCTGCACCAGCACGCCGTACTCCCAGCTCGGCATGTTGTCCATCCACAGTCCCGGGGGGAAACGGTCATTGGATATATAGCCGCCCGGCTTGGCCAACAAAGTACCGGCAACGGTCTTGAGGGTTTCCACCGTGGTGTAGCCGATGACCATCTGCTTGCCTTCTCTCTCGGCAGCCATCTGTGCGGTTTGCTGGACCGGGAACAACGCGGGTTCCTGGCTCCAGTACCAGCCCAGCGCAATCGTCACCAGCAGGTAAAGAACGACCAGCGTAGCCAGCGCCCGGCTGAACAACAGGCCGCCCAGATAACTGCGGGTGGCCGACTTGGGTTCAGCGGCACGTTCAGGCGCACTGCCTTCGCGGTTTTTCCAGTCCAGCATGGCGATATCCTTTCAATCACTTGAGTTCACGGTTCGACCACAACCATACAACAACGTGCCTTTGCCCGGCACCCGCCAATGCGCTGTTGGCGGAAATTACCGGGCGGGCGGACGAAAAACTCGTAACCGGGACACCCATCGCCAACCTTGAAGCAGACTTGTTGGTCATGATCAGGTCCCATCAGGGAATCCCTTAGGTACCAGCGCCCAAAAAAGCGCGCAGATTTGCCCCTGTGCAAGACCAGAAGCACTCAAAGTCCTCTTTGCGCGGATCGCTCTGAAAGAGGCATTTGATCGGCCAAAGGCCTGATTTTACGAGCCAGAACCGGACCGGCCAGTCACAAACTGAATGAGGTCGGTTTACAGATAATTGCCCTACACCTCTCATGTCATTGAAAAGAGGTGCTAGCATAGAGCCACCAGTCGATCTCAGCGTACCCCCTAACTAGTAGTCAGGATATGACCGAGCCAGAAGATCCCAGCCGCGAGCGTCTCAAGCACCACTTTGCCCAGCGGGTAATTCATCAGGCTCGTCAGATTCTTGAGATATGGCAGCGCCTGCAACACGCTGAATGGTCCTGCGCTGACCTGGCACAATTGAGTGAAGCCAACTTGCGCCTGTTGCGCTTCGCCGAACGTTTCGAGCAGCAGGAACACATTGAACTGGCCCGTCAGATCGGTCATTCGCTCAAGGCTGTCGAGGCCAATCGCGCACGCCTGAGCAGCGATCTGATTACAGACCTCAATCGCTTGATGCAGCGTTTGTCACGCACCGGTCTGCGCCATGCAGACCATCTCGACAACACCTTCCTGCCCCCTGTGCGCAAGCCGATCTATGTGATGTTGCAGGACAATGACCGCGCCGAGCGCCTGGCCAAGCAACTGGAATTCTTCGGGCTCAGCGCCCAGTACCTGGACAGCGTAGACGCATTTCGCTCCTCGATGGCCGAGCGTTTGCCGGCCGCCATCGTCATGGACGTCGACTTCAGCGGACCCGGGGTCGGTCTCAAGCTGGCCGCCGAAGCCCAGGAAGGCCTTGATCATCTTCTGCCGCTGTTGTTCTTCAGCCTGCACGAAACCGATACCCCGACCCGCCTCGCTGCTGTGCGCGCCGGTGGCCGGGAATTCCTCACCGGCACCCTCGAAGCGTCGAGCCTGCTGGAGAAGATCGAAGTCCTGACCTGCGTCGCCCCCTACGAACCCTATAAAGTGCTGATCATCGATGACTCCCGCGCCCAGGCCTTGCACACCGAACGTCTGCTCAACAGCGCGGGGATCATTACCCGGACCCTGATCGAACCGATCCAGGCCATGGCCGAACTGGCGGATTTCCAGCCAGACCTGATCATCCTCGACATGTACATGCCGGCCTGCACCGGTACGGAACTGGCCAAGGTGATTCGCCACAACGACCGCTATGTCAGCGTGCCGATCATTTACTTGTCGGCCGAAGACGACCTGGACAAGCAACTCGATGCCATGAGCGAAGGTGGCGACGACTTCCTGACCAAGCCGATCAAGCCCCGTCACCTGATCACCACTGTGCGCAACCGCGCGGCACGGGCGCGCAACCTCAAGGCACGGATGGTTCGCGACAGCCTCACCGGCTTGTACAACCACACGCACATACTGCAATTGCTCGAAGACTGCTCGTTCCGCGCCCGCCGCGAAAACAAGCCGCTGAGTTTTGCGATGCTCGACATCGACCACTTCAAACGGGTCAATGACAGCCACGGCCACCCCATGGGCGACCGGGTGATCAAGAGCCTGGCACTGTTCCTCAAGCAACGTCTGCGCAAGACCGACTTCATCGGCCGCTATGGCGGTGAGGAATTCGCCATCGTCATGCCGGATACTGATATCGAAGCGGCCTACAACGTGCTCGATGAAATCCGTCAGCGCTTTGCCGAGATTCATTACCCGGCTCAGCCTCAGGACCTGTGGTGCACCTTCAGTGCCGGGCTAATTGAACTCGGTGATGACTCAGACAGCCTGTTGATGGCCAGTCAGGCGGATGAGGCGCTATATCGTGCCAAGAACGCCGGTCGCAACCGCATTCAGGCGGAACAGGCGATAAAGCAAAGTGCCACCTTTTCATCGAATCCGACCGATACGGTCATAACTCTGTAACAGGAACGCAATAACTTCTGGCGCTCACCATTTCTGCCGTTGGTAGTCCTTAATGCGCCTGAAGCTGCTGACCAATCTCAATACCCTCCTTTTGGTGGCCGTCTGCGTGGCCCTCGGCGCTACGTTATGGTGGTCGCAAAAAGCCCTTGAGCGCCCGTATCTGCTGATGGAACGCTACCTGGAGCTGTCGCAGACCTTTCAGAATGAAGTCGCGCGCAACGTTGAGGAGTATCTGGGCAGTGGCGATGCCTTGCGCCTGAGCAGCGCCAGCCAGGCCATCGACAGCCTGCAACAGGAACTTGGCGAACTGCCACCAGACCTGGCCGACTCATTGCGCCCGAGCCTGTCGAACCTTGCGCAATTCAGCAGAACCGACCTGCTGGCCGCCGGCAAACTTGCCGGTGATCCGCAAGCGCTGCTGCTGCAGGCTGAACGGGAAATCGGCGCCAGCCTGGCTCAATTGAGCCAGTACGCCAGCGGCAACGCAGCGTACTTGACACCCTTGCTCGTCGCCTCGCAGCACTTGGGCAGACTGTCGCTGGCGCGGGACAAACTGGTCAGCAGCGGACGAAGTGAACTGGCCGCCGACGTCGAGCGCGAAGTCGCCAGCATCAGGGCCCAGGCAGAGATACTGGACAGCCTCCCGCTGCTAGGCGTCACCGCCAGCAGTGAATCGAACACCGATGACTTCGCCTCGATGATGGGCCTGCAGATCACGGAAAAAGCTGTGACCGAAGACGCCGGTGTCAGCCTCAAGCGCGAACTCCACAGCCTGCTCACCCGCTACCCGGCCGAACTTTCGCGCACCCGTGACCAGATTCAGAAACGTACCGACCTCAGCAGCGCAACTCATCTGAAAATCGCCGGCGTAAAACAAGCCATCGCCGGGCTGGAACCGGTGGTGCGCGCCCAGCACGGGCAGATCCAGAGCGAAGTGCGGCTGATGCAAGGATTGATGATCGGTCTGATCCTGTTGATCGCCCTGCTGATTGACACGCTGCAACGGAAATTGGCCCGCACCCTGACCCAGCTCGCCCCGGCCCTCTCGACCTGGGCCGAAGGCGACTTCAGCCGCGACATTCAACTGGGCAACACCAACCGCGAACTGCATGACATTCAAGCATCGCTCAACCGCTTGCGTGCCTATCTGGTGGATCTTGTGGGCACCATTCGCCTCAACGCCGAACAGGTCGCCGGCAGTAGCCGAACCCTGGCTGACCTGAGCAATGACCTGCACGACGGGGCGCAGCATCAGGCCGGGGACACGGCAATCATCCGCGATTCCCTGAGCGAACTTGAAGCGACCATTCAACAGGTCGCCGGCGATGCCAGCCAGGCTGCCGACGCCAGCCGCCACGCCGGCCAGGCAGTGGCGCACGGGCAGAAGGTCATCGGCCTGAGCCTCACCGGCCTGCACGCGCTGGTGGGTGAAGTACAAGGCAATGCACAGATGATCGAACACCTGGCCGAGGAATCGGCCACCATCGGTGGTGTGTTGACGGTGATCCGCTCGATTGCCGAGCAGACCAACCTTCTGGCCCTGAACGCGGCCATCGAAGCGGCACGGGCCGGGGAAATGGGTCGGGGCTTCGCGGTGGTAGCAGAAGAGGTTCGCTCGCTGGCCCAACGCACCGCCGGGGCCACCGGCGAGATACAAAGCCTGATCGCCGGCCTGCAGACCGCCGCGCGACAGTCAGTGGAAGGCATGCGCACCCAGCTGGAACACGCAGAAGCAACCGCCAGCCAGGCCCAGGCCGCCGACGGCGCGCTCGACAAGATCGTTGGGGCTATCCAGACCATTTCCGACACCGCCGTACGCATCGCCGATGCCACGGCCCAGCAGAGTGGCGCGGTGAGTGAGATCCGAGACCACAGTGAAAGGATTCATCAGTTGGGCGGGGATAATTTACTGCGTATCGGTGAGGGGCGTGAGCAGGGGGAAAAACTGTTGGTGTTGGGTGGGCGGCTGCATACAGCCGTTCAGGCTTTCCGCGTCTGACAGATAGTCTTCGCGAGCAAGCCCCCTCCCACAGGTGACCGCATTCCCATGAAAGAACGCGGTCACCTGTGGGAGCGGGCTTGCTCGCGAAGGCGCCAGAAAAACCTCCGCAAAACTCCCCCTGCACACCGGCCCACCGTCCGCTATCATCCCCCCAATTCCGATACGCGAGATCGTCATGCGCCGCTTGCTCTGCCTGCTGCTTTTAGTCTTTGCCCTGCCGGCCAGTGCCACCGGTCTACTGGAGAGCCGGCCCAGTTCGACCCTCGGTTCGATCAACAACAGCGCCGACTTCCTGCCCGTGCGAGAAGCCTTCCAGCTGAGCCTGGTTGAAAGCACGCCGCAATCGATCAAGCTGCGTTTTGTCGCGACCGAGGGTTACTACCTCTACCGCCACCGTTTCCAGTTTCGCGCCGATCCAGCCGACGTCACCCTCGGGGCGGCAAAGTTGCCCGACGGTCAGAAGAAACACGATGAGTATTTCGGCGATGTCGAGGTCTATCACGGCATTCTCGATGTAGAACTGCCACGCACCGATCAACGTGCCTTCACCCTCGCCGTGACCTATCAGGGCTGCGCCGACAAGGGCCTGTGCTATCCGCCGGAAACCGAGCGTTTAAGCATCGACGGCAGTGGTGGCCCGGCACAGGCTTATGCCTGGACCTGGCGTGAACTGGCGCTGTTTTTCCTTGCGGGCATCGGCCTGACCTTTACCCCCTGCGTACTGCCGATGCTGCCGATTCTTTCCGGCGTAGTGCTGCGCGGCCAGGTCGGAGGCTGGCGCGGTTTCAATCTGTCACTGGCTTATGTCCTGCCGATGGCCGCCTGCTTTGCCCTGCTCGGCGCACTCATGGGCCTGTTCGGCGCACAACTCAATCTGCAGGCGCGACTGCAATCGGTCTGGGTGCTGGTGCCCTTCGCGATGTTTTTTGCGCTGTTCGCCCTGGCGATGTTCGGCGTATTCGAACTCAAGTTGCCGAACGCCATCAGCAGCCGCCTGGATCGCATCGCCGGTCGCACCGAAGGCGGCTCATTGTGGGGCGCCGCGGTTCTGGGGGTAGTGTCCAGCCTGCTGGTTTCACCCTGTGTCTCGGCGCCTTTGGCCGGCGCGCTGCTGTACATCAGCGCCAGCGGCGATGCCCTGGGCGGCGGTCTGAAATTGTTCATGCTCGGTCTGGGCATGGGTGCACCCCTGTTGCTGGTGGCCACGGGCGGTGCCGCGTGGCTGCCAAAAAGCGGGCCATGGCTGATCTACGTAAAAAACGCGATTGGCGTATTGTTGCTGGGGCTGGCCATTGCCCTGCTCAGTCGCGTCCTGCCCGGCCAGGTGACTTTGCTGTTGATCGGCCTGCTGGCCGGTGGCGTCGGATTGTTCATGGGCGCGCTGGAGTTCGTCTACAAGCCGCCGCGAAAACGCCTGGGCCAACTGCTCGGGATGTTCCTGGTGTTTTACGCCCTGAGCTGCTGGTACGGCGCGTTCAGCGGACAGACCGATCCGTTCAATCCGATTGGTCAGCCACGGCTCGTCGAAAATGCTGCGCAGCCGTCAAGCATCAACGCCTGGCAAACTGTCAGCACCCCGGCGGACCTCGACCGGGCGCTGGCTGAAGCCCGATCCTCCGCAACCCCGGTATTGCTCGACTGGTACGCCGACTGGTGCATCAGCTGCAAAGTCATTGAACGTGAAGTCCTCAACGACGCCACCGTGATCGAGCGTCTCAAGGGCTATCGGCTGATTCGTTTCGACATCACCGCCAGCAATGCCGAGCAGCGCGCCCTGCTCGACCGCTATCAACTGTTTGGCCCTCCAGCCCTGATGTTTTTCGGCAAGGACGGGGTCGAGCGCAGCGATGTGCGGGTAATCGGCGAGATCAACGCAACGGACTTCGCCGAACGTGTCGCCAGGGCGAATGACCGGATTTAATCAAGCGGTCACATATTTCGCGCAAACATCGGTCATCGTGCTGGCTATTGCAGAGAACTGGACAGTCATAAACGCTTTGCGGCATAGTCGCCGGGTTCTGACAACTGCACACAGATAACCAAGGAACAGCCGATGGCGACGCTACTCGTTCTGCACGGACCCAACCTGAACCTGCTCGGCACCCGTGAACCGGGCACCTATGGCGCCACGACGCTGGCGCAGATCAACCAGGACCTGGAACGTCGCGCCCGTGAAGCCGGCCACCATCTGCTGTACCTGCAAAGCAACGCCGAGTACGAATTGATCGACCGCATTCATGCCGCTCGCGGCGAAGGCGTGGACTTCATTCTGATCAATCCAGCAGCTTTTACACATACAAGTGTCGCATTACGTGACGCGCTGCTGGCGGTGAGCATCCCATTCATCGAAGTGCATTTGTCTAACGTGCACAAACGCGAACCTTTCCGCCATCACTCTTACTTCTCCGACGTAGCGGTGGGAGTGATCTGCGGCCTTGGCGCCAGCGGTTATCGACTGGCCCTGGAGGCCGCACTAGAGCAGCTTGAAAGACAGGCAACGGCTTGAACAACAAGCGTTGAACGCCCCTGACCGACCCTTGGGAGTTGATGATTCATGGATATCCGTAAAGTTAAGAAACTGATCGAATTGCTGGAAGAGTCCGGCATCGACGAGCTCGAGATCAAGGAAGGCGAAGAGTCCGTACGCATCAGTCGTCACAGCAAGACCCCGGCTCAGCAGTACTACGCACCGGCTCCAATGCCTGCTCCGGCTGCCGCGCCAGCCGCCGCCGCTCCGGTTGCCGCTGCCGCACCTGCGGCGCCTGCCGCACCGGTACTGAACGGCACCGTTGCCCGTTCGCCGATGGTCGGTACGTTCTATCGCAAATCTTCGCCAACCTCGCCGTCCTTCGTGGAAGTCGGCCAGACCGTGAAGAAAGGCGACACCCTGTGCATCGTTGAAGCCATGAAGATGATGAACCACATCGAAGCTGAAACCAGCGGTGTGATCGAATCCATCCTCGTTGAAGACGGCCAGCCGGTTGAGTACGACCAACCGCTGTTCACCATCGTTTGAACCGCGGAGAGCCTTTGATGACTGCGAAGTTGGAAAAAGTTCTGATCGCCAACCGCGGTGAGATCGCCCTGCGGATCCTGCGCGCCTGCAAAGAGATGGGCATCAAGACCGTCGCCGTTTACTCCAAGGCTGACAAGGAACTGATGCACTTGGGCCTGGCAGACGAATCGGTTTGCATCGGTCCGGCATCGGCCGCCCACTCCTACCTGCACATTCCGGCAATTATCGCCGCAGCCGAAGTGACTGGCGCCACCGCCATTCACCCAGGCTACGGTTTCCTTGCGGAAAACGCCGACTTTGCCGAGCAGGTCGAGAACTCCGGCTTCGCGTTCATTGGCCCGAAAGCCGAAACCATTCGCCTGATGGGCGACAAGGTATCGGCCAAGCACGCCATGATCGCCGCTGGCGTACCGACGGTTCCGGGCTCTGACGGCCCGCTGCCGGAAGACGAAGAAACCGCTCTGCGCATTGGTCGTGAAGTGGGTTACCCGGTGATCATCAAGGCCGCTGGCGGCGGTGGTGGTCGCGGCATGCGCGTTGTGCATAAAGAAGAAGACCTGATTTCCTCGGCTAAACTGACCCGCTCCGAAGCAGGCGCGGCGTTCGGCAACCCGATGGTCTATCTGGAAAAATTCCTGACCAACCCACGCCACGTGGAAGTCCAGGTGCTTTCCGACGGCCAGGGCAGCGCCATCCATCTGGGCGACCGCGATTGCTCGCTGCAACGTCGTCACCAGAAAGTTCTCGAAGAAGCGCCGGCACCGGGCATCGACGAGAAGGCTCGCCAGGAAGTTTTCGCTCGCTGCGTCAAGGCGTGCATCGACATCGGTTACCGTGGCGCGGGCACTTTCGAGTTCCTGTACGAAAACGGCCGCTTCTACTTCATCGAGATGAACACCCGTGTTCAGGTGGAGCACCCGGTTTCGGAAATGGTCACCGGTATCGACATCGTCAAGGAGATGCTCAGCATCGCCGCCGGCAACAAGCTGTCGTTCACCCAGGATGATGTGGTTATCCGCGGTCACTCGCTGGAATGCCGGATCAACGCTGAAGACCCGAAAACCTTCATGCCGAGCCCGGGTACGGTCAAGCATTTCCACGCTCCAGGCGGCAACGGCGTTCGCGTCGACTCGCACCTGTACAGCGGTTATGCGGTTCCACCGAACTACGACTCGCTGATCGGCAAGCTGATCACTTACGGCGCCACCCGCGACGAAGCCATGGCGCGCATGCGCAATGCCCTGGACGAAATCGTGGTTGACGGGATCAAGACCAACATCCCGCTGCACCGTGATCTGGTTCGTGACGAAGGCTTCTGCAAAGGGGGCGTGAACATTCACTACCTCGAGCACAAGCTGGCTGGCGAGAAGCACTAAGCTTCGACCCTGCACCTGACAAAGCCGCCTTCGGGCGGCTTTGTTGTTTCTAAACATCACCGCCACGCTCCCTGTGGCGAGGGGGCTTGCCCCCGCTCGGGTGCGCAGCAGCCGCAAAACTATCCAATCCAATTACACCAGACAAACCCGACCAGCCGTTTTTGGGACCGCTTCGCAGTCCAACGGGGGCAAGCCCCCTCGCCACAGGTAGCTGTGCGGCCCTGATTGCGTGCCAACCCGGTCGTCTTCTTCCCCGCTCTCGCGTAAACTTGCGCGCTTCTCGCAGCCCGCTAGGCTGCAATCAATATTTTTCAAAGGTGCCCGCCATGCCTTGGCTGCAAGTCCGTCTCGCCATCAGCCCAGAACAAGCCGAAACCTACGAAGACGCCTTCCTTGAAGTGGGCGCCGTGTCGGTGACCTTCATGGACGCCGAAGATCAGCCGATCTTCGAGCCGGAGCTCAATACCACTCCTTTGTGGTCGCACACGCACCTGCTGGCCTTGTTCGAAGGCGGTACCGAGCCCGGCCCGGTACTGGCTCACCTCGAACTGTTGACCGGCAGTCCGCTGCCCGAGCATCACAGCGAAGTGATCGAAGACCAGGACTGGGAACGCAGCTGGATGGACGGTTTCCAGCCGATGCGCTTCGGCCAGCGCCTGTGGATCGTGCCGAGCTGGCATGCCGCGCCGGAGCCTGACGCGGTAAACCTGCTGCTCGACCCGGGCCTGGCGTTCGGTACCGGCACTCACCCCACCACCGCACTGTGTCTGGAATGGCTCGACGGCCAGGACCTCAAAGACTGCAACGTGCTGGACTTTGGCTGCGGCTCGGGGATTCTGGCCATTGCCGCCCTGCTGCTGGGCGCCAGGGAAGCCGTCGGCACCGACATCGACGTGCAGGCGCTGGAAGCCTCCCGCGACAACGCCGGGCGCAATAACATCGCCGATGAATTGTTCCCACTGTACCTGCCGGAAGATTTGCCGCAGGTTCAGGCTGATGTACTGGTGGCCAATATTCTTGCAGGCCCGCTGGTTTCCCTGGCGCCGCAATTGTCTGGTCTGGTCAAGTCGGGCGGTCGCCTGGCGCTGTCGGGCATCCTCGCCGAGCAAGGTGAGGACGTCGCTGCTGCCTACGCCAAAGACTTCGATCTGGACCCGATCGCCAATCGCGATGGCTGGGTGCGCATCACTGGCCGTCGGCGCTAGAATGGGCGCCTGCATAATCCGGATCGCCGCATGACCGACAGCTTCGTCACCCAGTGCCCGCATTGCCAAACCAGCTTCCGCGTCAGCCATGCTCAGTTGAGCGTGGCGCGGGGCGTGGTTCGTTGCGGCTCATGCCTGCAGGTTTTCAATGCTGCCAAGCAGCTGCTTGAGCAAGCAGGCAAGGAAGCGCCTGTATCGGCGTCTGTGGCCGCCGAACCGACCGAGCCTGCGCAGCCGCGTGCCATCAGCCAAAAGCAATGGAACGCCACCGAACTGGATCTGGACAGCCTGGACCTCGACGAAGAACTCGCCCGGCTGGAACAACGTGAAATCCAGCCGACCACCGAATTCAGCCGGCATCGTGATGATTCGCTGAGCGCCCGTCGCGATACCGTCGAGCACGATGAAGAGCCATGGTCCGACAGCCTGTTCAGCGAATCGGCCGCCGAACGTGCTCAAGCCGTCGACAACGATTCCCCGGACTCCGAGCCGGAGCCGGCCTCGCGCACCGAGCCCTCGCTGACCCTGGAGCCCGTCGATCTGGACGACGAGCCGCAACCACCACAATTGCGCCTGCACGATCCACTCGACGCGCCACTCAACCATGAACGCCTGTCGGCTACCGACGAGCAGGAGCTCGACGACCACCTGCCTTCGATTGAACCACTGCGCAAACGACGTGAGCGCGAACCAGGCGTGCGCGCCGAAGTACTGCAGGACCTGACCGACGACCCGCTGCAACTGGACTGGCAACAGCGCCGCACGCCCTGGGGCCGTCGGCTGCTCTGGCTGCTGCTGACCCTGCTCGCCGCTGGCGCACTCGCCGGCCAGTACATCGCTTACCACTTCGATGAACTGGCACGCCAGGATCAATACCGCCCCTGGTTCCAGCAATTGTGCCCGCACATCGGTTGCACCGTGCCCTCGAAAGTCGACATCGCGAAAATCAAGAGCAGCAACCTGGTAGTACGCAGTCACCCGGAGTTCAACGGCGCCCTGGTAGTCGATGCAATCATCTATAACCGCGCGCCCTTCTCCCAGCCGTTCCCGCTGCTGGAGTTGCGCTTTGCCGATCTCAACGGCCATCTGATAGCCAGCCGTCGATTCAAGCCCGGCGAGTACCTGAGCGGCGATCTCGAAGGCCTGGCCGAAATGCCACCGCAAACACCGATCCACATCGCCCTGGACATTCTCGACCCTGGCGCAAAAGCCGTGAATTACAGCCTCAGCTTCCATTCTCCAGAGTGAAACCCTTCACCGGCTGGCAATTGACACCGGCTTTCTGAGCGCCCCGGGCAAACCAAACCACAGGCAATAACAGAATAGCTGTTCAGATTTTGTTCAATTCAGCCTTTAACCAGTCATCGAGAGCGGGTATCATGCCAACCCTTTTTCGAACTCTCATGATCCGGCCCCACAACAGGGAAGTCCTATGTCGGCGGTACGCATCGGTCCATACGCATTAAATAACGGCTTGATTCTTGCCCCGATGGCGGGCGTCACCGACCAGCCCTTTCGTCAGCTGTGCAAGCGTTTGGGTGCGGGACTCGTGGTTTCGGAAATGGTCACCAGTGACATGAGTTTGTGGAACACCCGCAAATCACGCATGCGCATGATCCACGAAGGTGATCCCGAGCCACGCTCGGTACAGATCGCCGGTGGTGATGCCCGGATGCTGGCGGATGCAGCCCGGGCCAATGTCGAGCTGGGCGCACAGATTATTGATATCAACATGGGCTGTCCGGCGAAGAAGGTCTGCAACAAGGCCGCCGGTTCCGCACTGTTGAAGGATGAAGCATTGGTCACCGAGATCCTGCAGGCCGTAGTGGCTGCGGTTGATGTGCCGGTCACCCTGAAAATCCGTACCGGCTGGGACCGGGACAACAAGAACGGCCTGACGGTGGCGAAGATCGCCGAACAGGCAGGCATTACGGCGCTGGCGGTGCATGGCCGCACCCGTGCCGATCTTTATACAGGTGAAGCCGAATACGACACCATTGCCGCGATCAAGCAGGCCGTGTCGATTCCGGTCTTCGCCAACGGCGATATCGATTCGCCGGAAAAGGCCCGGTACGTGCTCGACGCGACCGGTGCCGACGGCCTGTTGATTGGCCGGGCCGCCCAGGGGCGGCCGTGGATTTTTCGCGAGATCGACCATTTCCTGCGTACCGGCGAGAAGCTCCCGGCGCTGGAACTGATCGAGGTGGAACGCATACTGCTAGAGCATTTGGCTGCCCTGCACGCCTTTTATGGTGATGTCATGGGTGTGCGCATTGCTCGCAAGCATGTGGGCTGGTATCTCGCAACCTTGCCGGGCGCCAGGGAATTTCGCGCCCACTTCAATCGTTTGGATGGTACGGAAACACAATGCGCCAACGTCCGGGAGTTCTTCGCCGAACGTTACAAGAGCCTGACAGGGGACGGAGAAGGGGTGGCCGCATGACGATGATGACCGAGACTTTAGTGAGTGGAACAACACCCGTGAGCGACAACGTGAATTTGAAACAGCACCTCAATACGCCGAGCGAAGAAGGCCAGACCCTTCGCGGGAGTGTCGAGAAGGCGCTGCACAATTATTTCGCCCACCTTGAGGGCGCTGCCGTCACGGATGTGTACAACCTGGTGCTCTCCGAAGTCGAGGCTCCCCTGCTCGAGTGCGTGATGAACTACGTCAAGGGCAACCAGACCAAGGCCAGCGAGCTGCTCGGACTGAACCGGGGCACGCTGCGCAAGAAACTCAAGCAGTACGATTTGCTGTAAGCATTCAATCAAACCAGAAAGGCGCCCGCGTAAAACCGGTCGCCTTTTTTGCTGACTTCCTTTGCTTTTGATGGAAATTGAGATGACCGACCAGACTACCCGCCTGCCGATCCGCCGCGCCTTGATCAGCGTTTCCGACAAGACCGGGATCCTCGAATTCGCCAAGGAGCTTGAAGCCCTGGGCGTCGAGATCCTCTCCACCGGCGGAACGTTCAAGCTGCTGCAGGACAACGGCATTGCCGCAGTGGAAGTCGCGGATTACACCGGTTTTGCAGAAATGATGGACGGTCGGGTAAAGACCCTGCACCCGAAAATCCACGGCGGCATCCTTGGTCGTCGCGGTATCGATGACGCCATCATGAACGAGCACGGCATCAAGCCGATCGACCTGGTAGCGGTCAACCTGTACCCGTTCGAAGCCACCATCAACAAGCCAGGATGCGACCTGCCGACAGCGATCGAGAACATCGACATCGGCGGCCCGACCATGGTTCGTTCGGCAGCGAAGAACCACAAAGACGTGGCCATCGTGGTCAACGCCAGCGACTACGCCAGTGTCCTGGAAGGCCTCAAGGCCGGCGGCCTGACCTACGCTCAGCGTTTCGACCTGATGCTCAAGGCCTTCGAACACACCGCAGCCTACGACGGCATGATCGCCAACTACATGGGCACCGTTAACCAGGCTGCCGAAGTACTGAGCACCGAAGGTCGCAGCGAATTCCCGCGCACTTTCAACAGCCAGTTCATCAAGGCCCAGGAAATGCGCTACGGCGAGAACCCGCACCAGAGCGCGGCGTTCTATGTTGAAGCCAAGCCTGCCGAAGTCGGCATCGCCACCGCGACCCAACTGCAGGGCAAGGAACTGTCGTACAACAACGTGGCCGACACCGACGCCGCGCTGGAATGCGTGAAGAGCTTCGTCAAACCGGCTTGCGTGATCGTCAAGCACGCCAACCCGTGCGGCGTGGCCGTGAGCCCGGACGCCGAAGGCG
The DNA here is from genome assembly GCF_059415945.1 of Pseudomonas sp. GW821-FHT09H03. NCBI lineage: Bacteria > Pseudomonadati > Pseudomonadota > Gammaproteobacteria > Pseudomonadales > Pseudomonadaceae > Pseudomonas > Pseudomonas sp. GW821-FHT09H03. The sequence goes on from NZ_JBWKOF010000016.1 coordinate 56,008, forward strand.
GCATCCGCAAGGCCTACGACCTGGCTTACGCTACCGACACCGAATCCGCTTTCGGCGGCATCATCGCCTTCAACCGCGAACTGGATGCTGAAACCGCCAAAGCCATCGTCGAGCGTCAGTTCGTCGAAGTGATCATCGCCCCTAGCGTCAGCGAAGAAGCCCGCGCCATCGTAGCCGCCAAAGCCAACGTACGCCTGCTGGCCTGCGGCGAGTGGTCGGCTGATCGCGCCGCTGCCTGGGACTACAAGCGCGTCAACGGTGGCCTGCTGGTACAGAGCCGCGACATCGGCATGATCAGCGCCGACGACCTGAAGGTCGTGACCAAGCGCGCGCCGACCGAGCAGGAAATCCACGACCTGATCTTCGCCTGGAAAGTCGCCAAGTACGTCAAGTCCAATGCCATCGTCTACGCCAAGAACCGCCAGACCATCGGTGTCGGCGCCGGCCAGATGAGCCGCGTGAACTCCGCGCGTATTGCTGCAATCAAGGCCGAACATGCTGGCCTGCAAGTGGCAGGCTCGGTAATGGCCTCCGACGCATTCTTCCCGTTCCGCGACGGCCTGGATAACGCGGCCAAGGTCGGCATCACCGCAGTGATCCAGCCAGGCGGCTCGATGCGTGACAATGAAGTGATTGCAGCAGCTGATGAAGCCGGCATCGCCATGGTCTTCACCGGCATGCGCCACTTCCGTCACTGATTCAACTCGATCCAAATGTGGGAGCGGGCTTGCTCGCGAATGCAATCTGTCAGCGACAACTGTTTCGACTGACACTCCGCTTTCGCGATCAAGTCGAATCGTCGCACCGCCGCTCCCACAGAAAAGCACCCCAGCGGTGCTCAACAGAATTAGCGTCATCCGAGGTTTTTGAAATGAATGTTTTGATCATTGGCAGCGGTGGCCGCGAACACGCCTTGGCCTGGAAAGTGGCTCAGGATCCGCGCGTGCAGAAAGTTTTCGTGGCCCCGGGCAACGCCGGTACCGCCATCGAAGCCAAGTGCGAGAACGTCGCCATCGACGTACTGGCGCTTGAGCAACTGGCAGACTTTGCCGAGAAAAACGTTTCCCTGACCATCGTCGGTCCTGAAGTGCCACTGGTTGCCGGTGTTGTGGATCTGTTCCGCAGCCGTGGCCTGGATTGCTTCGGCCCCACTGCTGGCGCCGCTCAGCTGGAAGGTTCGAAAGCTTTCACCAAGGACTTCCTGGCTCGCCACAAGATCCCGACCGCCGATTACCAGAACTTCACCGAGATCGAGCCAGCCCTGGCTTACCTGCGTGAAAAAGGCGCACCGATCGTGATCAAGGCCGACGGCCTGGCTGCCGGTAAAGGCGTGATCGTCGCCATGACCCTGGCCGAAGCCGAAGACGCCGTGCGCGATATGCTGGCTGGCAATGCTTTCGGTGACGCCGGTTCGCGAGTGGTGATCGAAGAGTTCCTCGACGGCGAAGAAGCCAGCTTCATCGTCATGGTCGACGGCAAGAATGTACTGCCAATGGCCACCAGCCAGGACCACAAACGCGTCGGCGACGGCGACACCGGCCCGAACACCGGCGGCATGGGTGCCTATTCCCCGGCTCCAGTGGTCACCGCCGAGGTGCACAAGCGTGTCATGGACCTGGTGATCTGGCCGACCGTTCGCGGCATGGCCGAGGAAGGTAACGTCTACACTGGTTTCCTGTACGCCGGTCTGATGATCGACAAGGCGGGCAATCCGAAAGTCATCGAGTTCAACTGCCGTTTCGGTGACCCGGAGACCCAGCCGGTCATGCTGCGTTTGCAGTCGAGCCTGGTGCTGCTGGTCGAAGCAGCCCTGGCACAGGCGCTGGACAAGGTTGAAGCCCAATGGGACCCGCGCCCGAGCGTCGGCATCGTCCTGGCCGCTGGCGGCTATCCTGGTGACTACGCCAAGGGTACAGCCATCAATGGGCTGGATAGCGCTGCGACCCTGGAAGGCAAAGTATTCCACGCGGGCACTGCGCTCAAGGATGGTCAGGTCGTGACAGCCGGTGGTCGGGTGCTGTGCGCCACTGCCATGGGTGCCAGCGTGGATGCTGCTCAACAGCAGGCCTACGAGCTGGCGGCAAAGATTGACTGGGAAGGCTGTTTCTATCGCAAGGACATTGGCTATCGCGCCATTGCCCGCGAGCGTGGCGAGAACCAGGAATAAGGTAAGCACCACGCCAGGCAAGGACCACGGGCCCTTGCCTGGCTATTGCCGCGCCGCGCATCGTTATATTATGGCATCAACCTAAGAAGGGATTTCGCCGTGCGCTGGCTCAGGAATGCCATAAGTTTAACCGTCACGCTGGTGACCTTGCTCTGCATGCTGCCGGCCTTGGCCGCGCAAGGCAGTGGCTGGGCGATATTGCTCGACGAACAGGGCGATCTGCAACTGAGCGACATCCGCTCCGCACGTTACACCAATCAATTCAGCCCCATCGAACTCGACCACATCACCGCGGCCGAACCCGGTGGCGCGCTATGGTTACGCTTCAGGCTTACCCCGGGCAAGCATGAACAACTGTTGCGAGTCTTCGCACCCGACCTGCGCCAGTTGAATCTGTATGTGCTCGATGGCGACACTCTGATCGAACACTCCAGCACGGGCAACGAACAGCCCCTGGCTGAGCGGCCACTGCCCAGTACCGACTTCATGTTGCCGTTGCCACAAAGCGAGAAACCCCTCGACGTTTATCTGCAACTGGCCTCCGACCACCAGTTGCGACCTTACATCACCCTGCAATCGGCGGTCGTGACCGCGGCCAGACAAACCCAGATGCTGATTTATGGCCTGCTGTTCGGGTGCATCGGCATGCTCGTCCTGCACAACCTCATCCGCTATGCCTACACCCGGTCACGCAGCAGTTTGTGGCTGGCGTCATGCGAAGCGATGTTAATGCTCAGCCTGATGCTGTTGTTGAACCTGGCCGGGCCATGGCTGCCGGACTGGCGCGCACTGCAAACGCCGGGCGCTTACCTGGCGTTATTGCTGACGGCACCTTGCGGCCTTATGCTCGCTTACCAGTTCTTCTCGCCACTCGGTCCGCATCCGCTGAACAGGATACTGCTGGGTGAGGTCGTCATCATCACGGCCTGTAGCCTGATGCTGCTGTTCGTCAACACCCTGCCACTGAACCTGATCACCTACGCCCTGGTTGCCCTGGCCGGTCTGACCATGCTGTTCGTGAGCGCTTATCACTGGCAAAAAGGCTATCGCCCGGCACGCTATTTCGTGGCCGCCATGGTGGTATTCAACCTCGGGACCCTGGTGATCCTGCCTGCCCTGCTGGGGCTGACGTTGATCGAACCCCAAGGTTTGATCACCACCCTGCTCGCCTTCGTCTGCATCAGTGGTTTGCTGATGAGCATCGCCTTGAGCGAGCGCCAGCGCAGTATCACCGAAGACCGTTTCAGCATCAGCCGCGACCTGGCTGCCAGCAACGCCGAGATCAACGCCAAGGCCGAGTTCCTGGCGAAGATCAGTCATGAGATCCGCACCCCGATGAATGGCGTACTGGGCATGACCGAGCTGCTGCTGGGCACGCCACTCTCGGTCAAGCAGCGCGACTATGTACAAACCATCCACAGCGCCGGTAATGAACTGCTGACGCTGATCAACGAAATTCTCGACATTTCCAAGCTCGAATCCGGGCAGATAGAACTCGATGATGTGCAGTTCGACCTCAATGCGTTGATCGAGGACTGCCTGAGCATCTTCCGCGCCAAGGCCGAGCAGCAGAACGTCGAACTGATCAGCTTCATTCAACCGCAGGTGCCGCGGGTGATCAGCGGCGACCCTACCCGTTTGCGTCAGACCCTGCTGAGCCTGCTGGAAAATGCCCTGAAGAAAACCGACGAAGGTGAAATCCTGATCGTCGTGGCACTGGATGAACGGACGACCAAACCGCGCCTGCGCATCGCCGTGCAGGACAGCGGCGAGCCGATGGACGCCCAGGAGCGCGACGCGCTCATGCATGCCGAACTGCACAGCCGGCACTTCCTCTCGGCCACCCATCTGGGCGGAAATCTGGGGCTGGTGATCGCTCGCCAGTTGATTCGCCTGATGCAAGGCGAGTTCGGTATCAAGAGTGGCAACAACCAGGGCAGCACCTTGTGGCTGACCCTACCCCTCGACCCGGACCGCCTCGAACACCCGACCTCCGACCTCGATGGCCCGTTGCAAGGTGCCCGCGTGCTGGTGGTGGACGACAACGACACTTGTCGCAAAGTGTTGGTTCAGCAGTGCACTGCCTGGGGCCTGAACGTGAGTGCGGCCTCATCCGGCAAGGAGGCCCTGGCATTGCTGCGTACCAAGGCGCACCTGCGCGATTATTTCGACGCGGTCCTGCTCGACCAGAACATGCCCGGCATGACCGGCATGCAACTGGCAGCCAAGATCAAGGAAGACCCGAGCCTGAACCACGACATCCTGCTGATCATGCTCACCGGCATCAGCAACGCGCCCAGCAAGATCATTGCGCGCAATTCAGGCATCAAGCGCATCCTCGCCAAACCGGTGGCCGGTTATACCCTCAAGACGACCCTGGCCGACGAACTGACCCAACGCAACAAAGGCCTGATTGTCACCCAGCAACCACAAATCGGCCCGAGCCCGGCGGTCATGGTTCCGAGTGATTTCCGCATTCTGGTGGCCGAGGACAACAGCATCTCGACCAAGGTCATCCGCGGCATGCTCGGCAAGCTCAACCTTCACCCGGACACCGCCTGCAATGGCGAAGAAGCCTTGCAAGCGATGAAGGCCCAGCGTTACGACCTGGTCCTGATGGACTGCGAAATGCCGATCCTCGACGGCTTCTCGGCGACCCAGCAACTGCGCGCCTGGGAAGTCGGCAACCAGCGGGTCCGCACCCCGGTGGTGGCATTGACCGCCCATATCCTTGCCGAACATAAAGAGCGTGCACGCCAGGCCGGCATGGACGGACACATGGCCAAACCGGTTGAACTGTCGCAGTTGCGCGACCTGATCGAACACTGGGTCGCCCAGCGCGACCAGCAGAATCGCGCAGCGACCCATACCTCTTGAGCCGACAGACTTCAAAACGCCTGATAGACTCCCCTCGACCTTCCTCACCGACGAGCTACGCACCATGCTCCACGAGTTGTTCAGCGTTTACCTGAAGATGCTGGTGCTCTACAGCCCGTTCTTCGTCTTGTCCTGCTTCATCAGCCTGACACGCGGTTATTCACGCAAGGAACAGAAGCGGCTGGCCTGGAAAGTGGCGTTCGCCACCCTGGTCTCGAGCGTGCTCCTGTATCTGTTCGGCCGGATGATTTTCGGTGTCTTCGGCATCACGGTGGACGCCTTCCGCATCGGTGCCGGCAGTGTGCTGTTCATCTCGGCACTGGGCATGGCCCAGGGCAAATCGGCGGTACAGACCGACAACGTGCAGCAGGATGTCACCATCGTCCCGCTGACCATCCCGCTGACGGTCGGCCCCGGCACGATCGGTGCCTTGCTGGTAATGGGCATAGGCCAGCCGCATTGGGACGACAAGCTCACAGCCATTCTCAGTATCGCCCTGGCCAGTTTCACCGTGGGGGTGGTGCTGTACCTGTCGAGCCGCATCGAGCGCATTCTGGGTGACCAGGGCTTGCAGATTGTCAGCCGGTTGATGGGGTTGTTTGTGTGTGCGTTGGCGGCGCAGATTATTTTTACCGGGGTGAAAGGGTATCTGGTGCCCTGATACTCGCAGTTGTCCGCGCATTTGCCCGTACTGGAAAAGCAGGGCCTTGTGCAGTACAAGGCCCTTGCCGCACTACAAGTAAACAATCACTCAGCGTTTGAGTGTACACACGAACGCCTTCGCCGAATAAGCATCGATCTTCGCCTGAACTCGGCTACGGTAGCTTTCAAACATCTCCCGATCAAAGACAAACACAGCACCGTCCGGGATGATGACCACCTCTTTTTCGAACTCACTCCAGAAGAAGAACTCGCTCTCGATCAACGTCGCGCTGTAGCGCAAGCCAAGCAAGCAGACGATCACCTCACCTGAAGGCGTGCGTTCGCAAGGAGCGCACTTGAGTATCCCCGAGCCAGCACCTGCGACATTGCCACGAAAGAAATTCCAGGCAAATTCGTCCAGCTTCAAAGCCTTGTAAGTGTCCTCGAAGAGCTGCCCCAAACGTTCCATTCCCAACCGGCCAATCATCGTATGGCTGACCGACAGCAATTGGTTGACACTCGACACCCGCAATGGCTCGGATGGAACAACGGTCTTTAGCCTGTAACCCGCTTTGAGCAAGCGCCCCTGAAAATAGTCGAACCAGATTTTTTTCGAAACCTTGCCTGGATATTTTTCATTCGCAGCCAACTCCGCGTACAGCAGACTGTCTTGTATATCCTGCTGATCCTGCAAACTTACACCTTGGGTGAAGGATAACAAGCAGCCACCTACTATGGCGGCATTAATGGGCACTGTCATGTCCGCTCCAGATCATCAGCTCTGCACAGTTAAAACAGCGAAAATTTCTGCCCTTTCTTATTCCCCCGTCACTTTCTTAAAGAGACCGTCGGCATTTTTATCATTGTATGCATACACCATATTTCTCTTACGATCGAACGCGCGACGGTTAAATTTACGCACACCTGCCGCCTGAAAAATCTTTAACCCTTGGGTTTTGTAGGTAACAAACAAAAAGTTTCCATTGTATTCTTTATCAACCAGGTCTAGCCCTCCCGTCAGCATTGCCATACCGCCGCCTTTCACCGCGATGCATGGAACTGCCTTGAAGCTGACAACATCGTTTTTCTTGCTGCCTGAATCCACTATTTTCAGCGCGTCCTTATCCCCCTTCAACTTGCTGAAACCCGACGCCACCATGTTGAGCACGTTGCCGGAAGCGCCGGAGATAACGGTCTCAAGCACCTGCAACACCGCCTCATTCATCGTAAGGGTAAATTGCTCGCTGACGTATCTCTTATAAGTAAAGCTTTCCGTCACCCAGCCAACTGCCAACAAGGCTTCGTTGTACTTCAAATAACGCTCTTCATTACTGGTTCCTTTTGGCAGAAGACTCACTACAGCTTCTGCAAACTGCTGACTGTCCAGAGCGTCTTGTTTGTCGTCATCCGAAAGCATTTCATCAAATACGACAAGCGAGGGACCTACCACTGCTGTATCAATACTCTCTGCAACAACACCTGATGAACCACCGAGCATAGTCCTGGGACGCTTTGAGCGCTGCGCAACACACTCCAGCTCAGGACAAAGACTCATAAAATATTCATCCTGCATTTCGTCATCAAAAGCATTCAGAACAAGCGGCTTTTCTATTCCATTAGTCATATCAAGTTTCCTTTTAATAATAAGTCGCGCCATGCGACATATCAGAAACTAAAACAGCAAACTTGGCGCGTCAAATCCAAAGCAAGAAAAAACCATTACAACTGTTGAACGTAGCAGAACGCACGTCGCACAATTATTATTCAGGACACTAACCATTCATGGACTTGAACTTAGGCCAGCGGCCCCGGGCGGGGCCGCATGACTTCAGGAAACCGGCCGGGTTTCATACCAGCGCGGTGTGTAAACCCATTCGCCGCCGCCGGCGCGAGGGAATACACAGGTAGTGGACGAACCGATCAGCACCATGGTGCGCATATCCACTTGATCCGGGGTCAAGGCTCCCAGCGTGGTGACACGCAAGGTCTGGCCCGGCCGACCGATATCCCTGCCCAGCACCACCGGCGTTGCAGCGATGCGATGCCGTGCGACGATCTCCAGCGCACGCCCCAGTTGCCAAGGCCGGGAGCGGGAGATCGGGTTGTAGAACGCCAGCGCCAGATCTGCTTCGGCAGCCAGATCCAGTCGCTTCTCGATGATCGACCAGGGTTTGAGGTTGTCCGACAGGGACATTACGCAGAAGTCATGCCCCAGCGGCGCACCGGCCTGAGCAGCGGTGGCGAGCGACGCGGATACCCCCGGCAGAATTTCCAGATCGACGTTATGCCAGGCCGGATCACTCGACTCATGCAACGCCTCAAGTACTGCCGCCGCCATGGCGAACACACCCGGGTCACCAGAGGACACGACGATCACCGAACGACCCTGTGCCGCCAGTTCGAAAGCGTGGCGGGCACGCTGCATTTCTTCGCGGTTGTCGGTGCAGTGCAGCACTTGATCGGCGCGAAACGGCCCGGCCATGCGCACGTAGGTTTCGTAACCCAGTACATCGGTGGCCCGCGCCAGTTCGGCCTTGACCGCCGGCACCATCAGCTCGGCTGCGCCCGGGCCGAGGCCGATTACTGCCAGTCGCCCGCGCGCCTTGCCGATTTGCGCGACTTGCAGCGGCTGATCGGCTATGGCAATCGCAATATTGTCGAGGGGCACTTCGACGGTCGCTCCAGGCACCGCACTACGGGCCAAGGCGCCGATATCGACCGCCGGCGCCACGAAGCGCAGCGGCACGCCCAACTCCAGCGCCGCTTCACGCAGCATGGGGTTGGCCATTTCATTGTCAGCCGCCACAAGGCAAGCCACCGATTGCACCGCGACGTTGGCCTGCTGCAACGCCGCGTTAATCGCCTGCGGCACATCCACCACACCAGTGCTGACCGCCACGGCGACACTCCGTGGATAGATCAGTAATTCATCAGCCCTGGCCTCACGCGCGGCGCTGCCGACATGAATCGAACGAAGCGCCGCCGGATCCTCGGGCAACTGCGCCTGATCCAGCCAGGGCGCGTTACCTTCGACACGCACGCTGTGCCCGGCCAGCAGATCGGAAACGAAACGCTTGCCCAGCTCCAGATCGCCAAGGGTGTAGCCGCTGGGCGGATTGAGCAGGCAGGTACCGAAGCGCAATTCGCCACTGGTGGTGATCGCCGCTGCAACCTGCAGCCCGGCCGCAATTTCCCGTGCCATGACATTCACCCCGCCAAGGCCACCGAGCAGCGGCACCACGGCGCTGCCATCTTCGGCCACCGCGAGCACCGGCGGCTCGGCGCCCTTCTCCAGCAACAACGGCGCCAGCGTGCGGATCACGATACCGGCGGCGCACAGGGCAATGATCGGCGAGTCTTGCTGATACAGCTCGCGCAAGGTCGCGCCGAATTCATGATAGTCACGGTCCGCGCCCTCGACCCGCCCGACCAGGCCGTGGATCAAGGCGCCGGGGTACACCTGTTGAATCTTGCGCGCGGTGGCGAGGCTGCCATTGCCGAGAATGACAATTGCCGGAGCTGGACGAGTCATCAGCCTTGCCACCTTTCACCCGGAACGATGATCAACGAGAAGTAAGGCGAGGACATCGGTTCGACCTGATCCAGTGGCACGATCTTCTGATTGGCCATGGTCGCGCGCTCGACATACAACGCGCGTTCGGCCAAACCGAGTTCTTCCAGCACCTGACGCACCTTGGGAAAGTTACGCCCCAGCTTCATGATTACCGCCGCATCGGCATCAGCCAGACGGCGTTTGAGATCATCGTGAGGCAGCACGCCGGACAACACCGACAGGCTCTGATTGCGATACACCAGCGGCGCCCCCAGCACCGAAGCACCGCCGAGCATCGAGCACACGCCTGGTACGACTTCGGCCTGATAGCGCTCGGCGAGCCGGTCGTGCAGGTACATGTAGGAGCCATAGAAGAACGGATCGCCTTCGCAGATCACTGCCACATCACGACCCGCGTCCAGATGCGCAGCGAGCTCCTGTGCAGCGTCATCATAAAAGTCGCTGATCACCTGCTCATAGGACAGCGGCGCCGGCAAAGCTTCGGTGGTCACCGGATACACCAGCGGCAGCAAGGTTTGAGCGTCCTGCAAATGCGCTTCAATTATGCCGAAGGCATTGCCCTTCTTGCCCTTGGCGACGAAGTACGCCACCACCGGAGACTCGCGCAGCAAGCGCAACGCTTTGACAGTAATCAGTTCCGGATCACCGGGGCCCACGCCAAGGCCGATCAATCGTCCAGGTTGCTGCATTATTCGATCTCCGTGGCGAGGGCATTGACGGCGGCGGCGGCCATGGCGCTACCGCCCAGGCGACCTTGCATGATGACAAACGGCACGCCACGGCTATCCGCCGCGAGCATCGCCTTGGACTCGGCGGCACCGACGAAGCCCACCGGGAAACCGAGGATCAGTGCCGGTTTCGGTGCGCCGGCATCGAGCATTTCCAGCAAGTAGAACAGTGCGGTCGGCGCGTTGCCAATCACCACCACGCTGCCTTCCAGATGCGGGCGCCACAGTTCCAGCGCGGCAGCGGAACGGGTGTTGCCCAGTTCACGTGCCAGCTCCGGCACGCTGTCATCGCGCAGCGTGCAGATCACCGGATTGTTCGCCGGCAAACGGGCACGGGTCACACCTTCGCTGACCATCCGCGCATCGCACAGGATAGGCGCGCCGGCGGCCAGCGCGTCGCGCCCGGCCTTGCCCGCCCCTTCGGAAAACTGCAAACCGTCGATGGCCTCGACCATGCCGCAGGCATGGATCACACGGACGGCGAGTTTCTCCAGATCGGCCGGGATACGGTCGAGGTTGGCCTCGGCGCGAATGATCGCGAAGGAGTTGCGATAGATCTCCTGACCGTCGCGGATGTAATCAAGCATCAAGGGGGCTCCGAGAGTGGGCGTCGAGCAAGGTCGCGGCCGCTTCAATAGTAAGGTTGCGTGCGTGCAGCGTGCCGAAACCCGGCTGCGCTGGATCGCGAAAATAGAGGTCGTAGTAACCGGGGGCGATGGCCAGGAGTGTGACGGGTGCGGTGTGTGCGGCGGCACAGGAGCGCGGGCATCCGCTCAAATGCACATTCAGCGCAGCCCCCTGACGTTGCAGCAGCGCCGCCAATTGCAGCGCATCGCCCTTGGTGTCGGCCAGCCCCTTGGCGCACCCCTGTGAACCGGTACAGGCAATCAAACCGGTCAACGGATGACTGGCCTGACACTGCAGGCCCAGCCCTTGTAGACGCTGGATGACTTCAACGGCATCAGCCAATCGGACATTGGGCAACAACAGGCTTTGCCATGGTGTGAAACGCAGGCTGGCGTCGCCGAAGTCCTGGGCGAGTTGCGCCGCGCCCCGGAGCATCGCCGGCGCTAGGCGACCCAAAGGAGGCGCCGCCCCTACATAAACGAAAGCAGGATCAGCCTGGGGGTGGCTACCAATGTGCAGGACATCTGCGTGCGGGACACGCTGCCAATCGACAACGGCCTGAACGGCTACACGCGTGGCAAGCCGCGCCAGCAAATCCTCGCCCCTGTACTCGGCCAACAAATGGCGCATCCGCGTTTGCTCGGGTCGCGCAAGGTCGAGGAACAACTCAAGCACAGCGACCACCAGATCATGGCCATCGTCGAGGGCAACCGAACCAGCCGGCCTGTCCGTGGGACATCCCGCCAGACCGAATGCCAGCCGTCGTTCGCCGTTTTGCACAAATGCCGAGAGCCACAGGTCATGGGGATGTTCGAGCATCGCCAGGGCCTCGCCACCATCGAGTTGTACGGCAAACTTGGCGCTGAGATCGTGGAAAGGTTCATGACTCTGCAGCGTGGCGAGGATCTGTTGCGCCAACGGGCGTGTGTCGACCAGCAAGTGCCGATCAATCCCGGCGCCCGGGCTGAGCATCAGATTGCGCACATCATCGCCCGCCGCCGTGCGCGGCCCCAACCCGGTAGCCAGCAGGCTGTCGATTAATGCCGCGTGCGCACTGCCAATGCCGCGAATCTGCAGGTTGGCGCGGTTGGTTGCCTCGATCACACCACCGGCGAACTGTTCAGCCGCTGCTGCCACCGCTACGGCCTGTGCGCTGCTGATCGACCCACCCGCAAGCTTGATCCGGCAGATACCGCCATCCAGTGCCGGGACAATACGCAGCAACCCCGGACAGGCCGAGGGGCGCAAGCTGCAAGATGGCGGACGTTGGTTCAAGGATGACCCGTTCAGGTGGCAAGGCAATGGACGGCAAAAGTGCGCGGTATTATGCCTGCTTTACTTCACCGCATGAAAAGACTCCGGTCGGGAATACAAGGCAGTCAGTTCAGGGAACCCGCGCTATCATGCCGCCCAATAACGATGAACGCGCGATTGAGGGACGGCATGACACCCTGGCTGACGGTAGTAGGCATTGGTGAAGACGGTTTCAAAGGCCTGGGCAAGAATGCCCGCCATGCGTTGTTGCGTGCATCGAAGATCTTCGGCGGCCAGCGGCATCTGGATTTATTGCCAGCGTGCATAGGCGGCGAACAACTGACTTGGCCCAGCCCCTTCTCCCTCGATCCGTTGCTGGCGCTGCGGGGTGAACCCGTGTGCGTCCTGGCCAGCGGCGATCCGATGTTCTTCGGTGTCGGCGCCAGCCTCGCTCGACTACTGCCCTGCGATGACATGCTGATACTGCCGGCACCCTCATCCTGCTCACTGGCCGCCGCGCGAATGGGCTGGCCGTTGCAGGATGTGGTCACGCTGTCGGTTGTCGCCCGCCCGATCACGGCGCTCAACGCGCAGTTGTTCAGCGGCATTCGTTTGCTGGTACTCAGCAACGACGGCCAAAGCCCTGCCGCGATTGCCGCGCTGTTACGCGAACGCGGATTCGGGCCGAGTCGTCTGAGCGTGCTGGAACATCTGGGCGGCGAAGCCGAACGTCGTATCGATGGCATCGCCAGCGACTGGAGCGATCCGGCAATCGCCGACCTGAACCTGGTCGCCATCGAGTGCATCGCTGAACCCGGCACACCGCGCCTGTCGCGTCTGGCCGGCCTGCCCGACTCGGCATTCAGGCACGACGGCCAGCTGACCAAACGCGATGTACGCGCGATCACCCTCGCCCGCCTCGCCCCGGTCCCTGGCGAACTATTGTGGGATGTCGGTGCCGGCAGTGGCTCGATCGGCATCGAATGGATGCGCGCCCATCCTGGCTGCCGGGCGCTGGCCATCGAGGCGGATGACGGGCGGCAACAGTTGATCGAGCACAATCGTGATGCCCTCGGCGTGCCCGGCCTGCAATTGATTCGCGGCAGTGCGCCGCAAGCCCTGGCCGGGCTGGAAGCTCCGGATGCGATTTTCATCGGCGGCGGCGTCACTCGTGAAGGCGTGCTCGACACCTGCTGGGCCGCGCTCAAGCCCGGGGGTCGCCTGATCGCCAATGCCGTCACCCTGCAAAGCGAAATGGCCCTGATGGCGTGGCGCGAAATGCACGGCGGCGAGCTGACCCGCATTCATATCGCTCAGGCACAACCGCTGGGCGAGTTCGATACCTGGCGCCAGGCCTTGCCGATTACCCTGCTGGACGTGACAAAACCTTTCGATGCGTGACGAAACCGCCGAACAACCCGCCCCGCTGCGCAGTGGCCTGACCACTGGCAGTTGCGCCACCGCCACCTGCCTCTCTGCCGCACGCCTGTTGCTCGCCGGCAGCAGCGCTGACGCGGTGCAGATCGTGTTGCCCAAGGGTAAACAGGTGCAGATGCGCCTGGAGTTCTGCCGCCTGACCGATGACGGTGCGGAAGCGGGCACGATCAAGGATGCCGGCGACGATCCGGACGTGACCCACGGCGCCCTGCTCTACTCCCGGGTACGCCTGAGCAGCGAACCGGGGGTTCGTTTCCATGCCGGGCGTGGCGTCGGCACGGTGACCCGGCCCGGGCTGGTGCTGGCCGTCGGTGAGCCGGCGATCAATCCGGTGCCGCGCAAAATGATCACTGATCACTTGACTCAACTGGCCAGCGAACATGGCTACAGCGGTGGTTTCGAGGTCACGGTAAACGTGAAGGATGGCGAAGCCCTTGCGTTGAAAACCATGAACCCGCGCCTGGGCATTCTCGGCGGCTTGTCGATCCTCGGCACCAGTGGCATCGTCCGGCCATTTTCCTGCGCGGCCTACATTGCCTCGATTCACCAAGGCATAGACGTGGCCAAGACCAACGGTTACCTGCACATCGCCGCCTGCACCGGCAACGCCAGCGAAGACACCATGCGCCGGGTCTACGACCTGCCGGAAATTGCCCTGATCGAAATGGGCGACTTTGTTGGGGCCGTGCTCAAGCACCTGCGCAAAGTGCCTGTGGATAAACTCAGCCTGTGTGGCGGCTTTGGCAAGATCAGCAAGCTGGCGTCCGGGCACATGGATTTGCACAGCCGTCATTCGAGCATCGACCTGCCGCAGCTGGCGTTATGGGCGGCAGCCATCGGCGCCGATGCGCAACTACAGCAAGGCATCCGCGAAGCCAATACCAGTCAACAAGCCCTGGCGATGGCCAGTGCGGCGGGAATTGCCCTGGGCGATGAGGTGTGCAGGCATGCCCTGGAATTTGCCCGCAGCGTGGTACCGGCGCAGGTTCAGGTGGAAGTCTTTGCTATCGATCGCCAGGGTGGAATTGTCGGCCACGCGGGAGCTTTTCAATGAAGCGCATTTTGTTGCTCGGCGGTGTGACCGAAGCCCTGGCCATCGCCCGAACGCTGGGGCCGCAGCATATCTACAGCCTGGCCGGCGTCGGCCGGGTACCGACGGATCTGCAGTGCCAGGTTCGCGTAGGCGGCTATGGTGGTGCAGAAGGCCTGGCGCAGTTTGTTCGCGATGAAGGCATCGATCTGTTGCTCGATGCCACTCATCCCTACGCTGCGCAAATCAGCCACAACGCCGCAACCGCCGCTCGCTTGAGCGGCATTCCCTGCTGGGCATTGCGGCGTCCGGCGTGGCAGGCCCGGACGGGGGATGACTGGCGAGAAGTCAGGGATTGGGCCGAACTGACCGAAGCCCTGAAACCTTTCCGTCGACCACTGTTTACCCTGGGTCGCGAACCCCTGGAGCATCTGCACGAAATCCCCCCTGAGCAATTCTGGACCCTGCGCGCGCTGGAGGTTTATCCCGGCAACGCCCGCTGCGAAGTGATCGGCGCCCGCGGGCCTTTCCTGCTCGACGATGAACGCGCCTTGTTTGAACGCCGCAACATCGACGTGCTGATCAGCAAAAACAGCGGCAGCACCGCCACCGAACCGAAGCTGGACGTAGCGCGCGAGCGTGGGCTGCCGGTGATTGTCCTGCAGCGGCCGCCATTGCCGAGTGTTGAACGGGAGTTTGAGTCGGTGGCGCAAGCGCTGGCAGCGCTCTCGCTATCGAATCGCTTTTGATGCCTGCATGACTTTCGACTTCTCCTACAGATCCTTCAGAAATCGCCGGTATCGACACTACGGTTCCGGCCCTAAAGTCAGCCCCCCGCTGATCTCGTCAAGCGCATCGCTGCACAAGTCAAATCAAAAACGAGGCGAAAGCCTGTACAAAGCGCTGAGCAGCACTGGCAATCCGGAATTCGCGACTATTATGAAAGTGATGAAGGCGTTGGGTTTGCGATTGCATGCTGTTGCTCTCTGAACGCTGCGACACCACACCGCACGCGGTGTTTTTACTTATCGGCCTTGATCAGGCTAAATAGCCCGCGCCTGATCGCTCACCCAACCGGATTTGTCCCATGTCCCGACAACGGCTCGCAATTGCCTGGATAGCCTGCTTCGCAGTGCTGTTCAACCTGCTCGCCATGCCGATGTCCGGAGCAATGGCGCAGTCGGCCAAGGCGCCTGCCGAACAATTGTTGTGGGGCAGTTTCTGTTCGTCCGGCGGCACCAAGATGGTGGCGATTTCCCTGGGCGATATCGGGCAGAAAGCCCCGCAAGGCGACGAACACTCCAACATGCAGCATTGCTGGTGCTGCTCCGGATCCGCTGCGCTGGTGGCGCTACCCGGGCATGAACCGCAACTGTATTTCGCCCGTTTCGAATCCAATCGAAGCCTGCCCGCCGCTTCTCTCGATACACCGACACCGCGCCAGCAATGGCCGAGTCTCAACCCCCGCGCGTCTCCTCTGGTGTGATTCTTTCTCGCAATTGACCTGCGTCCTGAATCGCCCTGGAGAACTGCCATGTTGAACAAACTCATCGTCCTGGCCGCCTTGCTGCTGCCTGCCTGCTTTGCCAATGCCGACGAATACAAGGTCGGCGCACTGGAAATCGCCACCCCCTGGTCCCAGGAGTTGCCGCCTAACGCACCGACCGTGGCTGCCTATTTCGTCATCCACAACCAAGGCAACGCTGCCGACCGTCTGCTCAGCGTCGACTCGCCGGTTTCCGGCGAAGCTCAGCTGCACGAGCATGTGATGCACAACGACCTGATGAAAATGCAGCCGGTAACCAGCGTGCAAATCCCTGCGGGCGGCGAAGTCACTTTCGCGCCGATGGCTTACCACGTGATGTTGGTGAATCTCAAAGACCGCAGCCTGCTCAGTGACGGCAAGCACTTTCCATTGACCCTGCACTTCGAGAAGGCCGGTGACGTGACGGTCGAAGTTGTGGTGCGCAAGCAGGCACCGGATAGCGTGCAAGCGCACGTACACAACCCGTAATCGCCTGAGTCAAAGCCGCCCATGCGCCCGCTTAGCGCCAGCAGATCCTTGCCCGTCCGTCAGCCATTGAGCCTGACACGCGGCAGTTGGATCAGCCTGTTCGCCATGCTGATGATCTTTATCGGTCCGCTGATTTCTCAGTCGATGCCGATGGATTCGCGCACCCCCATGCCTATGAACATGCCCATGGATATGAGCATGGACATGAGCATGGATATGGCTGCGATGGATCACGCCGACCACGGCACTCAAGCTGCCGCCGAACACTGTCCACCTGCAGCCGGGCATCATGCGCTGTGGGAAAAATGTGGCTATTGCAGCCTGCTGTTCAACTGCCCGGCACTCACCGGTGGCGAGTCTTTCACGACGTTCGCCATCGCGCACGCCAACACCTTCACCCCACCCTCACCTCGCTTGGGCCATGCCCGGCAAACCTTCTTCCCCGGCGCCCGCAGCCGCGCCCCGCCCGTCGTCGCGTAAACAACCACTCCGGATTTCACACACGGTTGAGAAGACAGCCCGAGGCTGCCGACCGTGTCGTTTACGAATGTTCGATGGAAATTGTCATGTCCAGGTTTTCTGCTGCCCCGTGCTTGAGCATTGCCCAAGCCTCTTTAGCTCTGAACGAATCCAGTGTTCGTTTCAGGCACGCCACCGCGATCCTGTGCGGTGCCTTGCTGGCGCCATCTGCGCTGGCCGATGACCATTCAGCTCACAGTGAAGAACTGAGCCCGACGGTCATCACCGCCATTGCTCCGAGTTCACCCCTGACCATCGTCACCAACCCCAAGGACCCGCGCCAACCGGTACCGGCCAGCGATGGCGGTGATTATCTGAAAACCATTCCGGGCTTCGCCCTGGTGCGCAATGGCGGCACCAATGGCGATCCGGTGCTGCGCGGCATGTTCGGCTCACGCCTGAATATCCTCACCAACGGCAGCATGCTGCTGGGCGCCTGCCCAGGCCGCATGGACGCCCCGACCTCGTACATTTCGCCGGAAACCTACGACCAGCTCACCGTGATCAAAGGCCCGCAATCAGTTCTATGGGGACCAGGCGCCTCGGCCGGCACCGTCCTCTTCGACCGCGAACCGGAACACTTCGGCGAACTGGGCACGCGGGTAAACGCCAGCGTACTGGCCGGCTCCAATAGCCGCTTCGACAAAGTCGTTGATGCGGCCGCCGGCGGCCCGTCGGGCTACGTGCGAGTCATCGGCAACACCGCACACTCTGACGATTACCAGGACGGTAACAACGACACCGTGCCGTCGCGCTACGACAAATGGAACGGTGACGTTGCCGTTGGCTGGACCCCGAACGCCGATACCTTGCTGGAGCTGACTGCCGGCAAGGGCGATGGCGAAGCGCGTTACGCCGGGCGCGGCATGGATGGCTCACAGTTCCTGCGTGAGAGCCTTGGCCTGCGCTTCGAGCAATCGAACATCGGTGACGTGCTGGATAAGGTCGAGGCGCAGGTCTACTACAACTACGCCGATCACGTGATGGACAACTACACGCTGCGCACGCCGTCCGGTACCGGGATGATGGCCGGCCCCATGGCGTCAAACGTCGACCGTCGCACCCTGGGCGCCCGGATCAAGGCCACCTGGCGCTGGGCCGATGTGCAACTGATCAGCGGCCTCGACGCGCAGACCAACGAACACCGCCAGCGCAGTGCCATGGGCATCGACACCTACAAAAACCAGCCCTTCACCAAGGACGCCGACTTTCACAATTACGGCGTGTTCAGCGAGCTGACCTGGTACGCCGCCGACCGTGACCGCTTGATCAGCGGCGCACGCCTGGATCGCGCTTCGGCCAAGGATTACCGGCAAACACTCGGCTCGGGAATGTCGACCCGGCCCAATCCGACCCTCGACGACACCCGTGCCGACACCCTGCCGAGCGGTTTCGTCCGCTACGAGCACGACCTGGCCGACAGCCCGACCTCCCTGTACGCAGGCCTCGGCCACAGCCAGCGCTTTCCCGATTACTGGGAGCTGTTTTCGCCTAACTCCGGCCCCGCAGGTTCAGTGAACGCCTTCGATTCGATCAAGCCGGAAAAAACCACTCAGCTTGATTTCGGCCTGCAATACAAAACCGCAGACCTTGAAGCCTGGGCCTCGGGTTACATCGGCCAGGTGCGCGACTACATCCTGTTCGACTACACCCCCGGGATGATGGGTACGACCTCGCAAGCGCAGAACATCGACGCGCGAATCATGGGCGGCGAGCTGGGCGCGGCCTACAACCTGACCGCCAACTGGAAAGCCGATGCAACCCTGGCCTACGCCTGGGGCAAGAACAGCAGCGATGGCAACGCCTTGCCGCAGATGCCACCCCTGGATGCGCGTTTCGGTCTGACTTACAGCGAAGACAACTGGAGCGCCGGGGCACTGTGGAGAGTGGTCGCGGCGCAAAACCGTATCGACCAGAACAAGGGCAACGTAGTCGGCAAGGACTTCGACAAGACGCCGGGTTTCGGCGTGTTCTCCCTCAACGGTGCCTGGCGGATCAACAAAAACTGGAAGGTCAGCAGTGGCGTCGACAACCTGTTCGGCAAGGCTTACGCCGAGCATTTGAACCTGGCCGGCAACGCAGGTTTCGGCTATCCGGCCAGTGACCCGCAAGCCATCAAGGAACCGGGGCGCACGCTCTGGACCAAGGTCGATATGAGTTTCTGACAAGAAAAAAGATCGCAGCCTCAGGCTGCTCCTACATTGGACCGCCGTACACCCTGTAGGAGCTGTCGAGTGAAACGAGGCTGCGATTTTTTAAACAATAAATGATTTCGGCACAGCGGAGCACACGTGATGAAACAGCCCAAAGTGAATTTCTACAACATGGCCTGGCGCTGGCATTTCTATGCCGGGTTATTCGTCGCGCCTTTCATGGTGATGCTGGCCCTGACCGGCACCATCTACCTGTTCAAACCGCAGCTCGACTCGCTGATGTACAGCAGCCTGCTCAACGTGCCGGCCGGACATCACACCGTGCCGGCTGATGACCTGCTGACACGGGTCAAAGCTGCTTATCCACAGGGCCAGGTCAGCCAGTACCTGCCACCGGTAAATGCGCAGCGCAGCGCGCAGTTCGTCGTCCTCGACGCCGGCAAGGAGCTGAACGTTTTCGTCGACCCCTACCACGGTGACATTCTCGGCGAGCAAGACGCGAAGAAAAACCTGCAGGCCATTGCCCGGGCGATTCATGGCGAACTGATGATCGGCACCGTGGGTGATCGACTGATCGAACTGGCCGCCGGTTGGGGCATTGTGCTGGTGGTGTCCGGCGTGTTCCTGTGGTGGCCGCGCGGCCAGGCGGCGGGCATCCTGTGGCCACGCCTGAACAGCCGCGGTCGCGTGCTATGGCGTGACCTGCACGCTGTGACCGGGTTCTGGGGTGCATCCCTGCTGCTGGTGATGCTGCTCAGCGGCATGACCTGGACCGGGTTCTGGGGCAAGCAATATGCAGAAGTCTGGAACACCTTCCCGGCCGCCATGTGGGATGACGTGCCCAAGTCCGATGTCGAGGCGCGCAGCCTCAACACCGCCACGCGCCAGACCGTGCCATGGGCCATGGAAAACACACCGATGCCAATGTCCGGCGGCCATGCCGAACACATGGGTCACGACGCTGCATCTGCCGGCCCGGCCGCGCCGACCATCCGCCTG
Source organism: Pseudomonas sp. GW821-FHT09H03 (assembly GCF_059415945.1). NCBI lineage: Bacteria > Pseudomonadati > Pseudomonadota > Gammaproteobacteria > Pseudomonadales > Pseudomonadaceae > Pseudomonas > Pseudomonas sp. GW821-FHT09H03. Next base: position 76,029 of record NZ_JBWKOF010000016.1, read on the forward strand.
CAAGACGTGCAGAACATCGCCACCCAACGCAAGGTCGAAGCAGGCTACAGCATCACCTTGCCGACCTCCGCGACCGGTGTGTTCACCATCGCCGTATTCGCCGACGACCCGCGCAACGACGCCACCCTGCATGTTGATCAGTACACCGGCAACGTTCTTGCCGATGTGCGCTTCGAGCATTACGGGACCGTCGCACGCGCCACGGAGATTGGCGCGATGCTCCACGAAGGCAAAATGTTCGGCGTGTTAAACCAGATTATCGTGCTGCTGATTTGCCTGATGATTCTGCTCAGCGCCGTCAGCGGCGTGGTGATCTGGTGGAAGCGTCGCCCGCAAGGCAAGTTCGGGGTACCGCCGCTGCGCCACGACCTGCCGAAATGGAAAACCGCGATGGTGATCATGTTCGCCCTGGCGGTAGCGTTCCCGCTGGTGGGTGCTTCGCTGGTGGTGGTCTGGCTGCTCGATCGGGTGCTGTTGTCGCGCTTCACCCGACAAACTGAACCTACCTCTTCGTCCTCATGAGGCAGGCGATCGCCCGAACTCTCCTCTGACGTGCAGCAGCTGCCGCAGCCTGCGGCAGCTCCTGCAGGCACACCTTGCGCCCCAATGTGGCGCACCTCTTCGCACCACTGCCCCGACCTCGTCCCTTCATGGTGCGCCAGCGCCCCGCACAACTGCTCTGGCACGGTATTTCCCTGTCTTTTCCCGACCGGGCACAGCCCTTGCTAAAGACCCTTCAGTAGTCCGCATCTGCCAACCAAGAAAACTTCCAAGTTCATGGAGATCGCACAATGAAGCGTCGCAGCTTGATCAAGGCTTTCACACTATCTGCAAGCATTGCCGCCATGGGTATGACCTGGACCGTCCAGGCTGCTGAGACCATCAAGGTCGGCATCCTGCACTCCCTGTCCGGGACCATGGCGATCTCCGAGACGTCGCTCAAGGACATGGCCTTGATGACCATCGACGAAATCAACGCCAAGGGCGGTGTGAACGGCAAGATGCTCGAACCGGTAGTCGTGGACCCTGCATCGAACTGGCCCCTGTTCGCCGAGAAGGGCCGACAGTTGCTGACCCAGGACAAGGTCGCTGTGGTGTTCGGCTGCTGGACTTCGGTGTCGCGTAAGTCGGTGCTGCCGGTGTTTGAAGAACTCAACGGCCTGCTGTTCTACCCGGTGCAATACGAAGGTGAAGAGATGTCGCCGAACGTGTTCTACACCGGTGCCGCACCGAACCAGCAAGCGATCCCGGCGGTGGAATACCTGATGAGCGAAGAAGGTGGCAGCGCCAAACGCTATTTCCTGCTTGGCACCGACTACGTCTACCCGCGCACCACCAACAAGATTCTGCGTTCGTTCCTGCACTCCAAAGGCGTGGCCGACAAGGACATCGAAGAGGTTTACACGCCGTTCGGTCACAGCGATTACCAGACCATCGTTGCCAACATCAAGAAGTTCTCGGCGGGCGGCAAGACTGCAGTTATTTCCACGGTCAACGGCGACTCCAATGTGCCGTTCTATAAAGAGCTGGCCAACCAGGGCCTGAAAGCTACGGATGTACCGGTCGTGGCGTTCTCGGTCGGCGAAGAAGAGCTGCGCGGTATCGACACCAAACCATTGGTGGGCAACCTGGCAGCGTGGAACTACTTCGAGTCGGTGGAAAATCCGGCGAACAAGAAATTCGTCGCTGACTGGAAAGCCTACGCCAAGAAACACAACCTGCCGGGTGCCGATAAAGCGGTGACCAACGACCCGATGGAGGCCACCTACGTGGGTATCCATATGTGGGCCCAGGCTGCGGAAAAAGCCAAATCCACCGACGTCGACAAAGTCCGCGAAGCCCTCGCCGGCCAGACGTTCGCTGCGCCGTCCGGTTACACCCTGACCATGGACAAGACCAACCACCACCTGCACAAGCCGGTGATGATCGGCGAGATCCAGGCCGACGGTCAGTTCAACGTGGTGTGGCAGACCGAAGGACCGATCCGTGCCCAGCCATGGAGCCCGTTCATTCCGGGTAACGACAAGAAGCCGGAATATGCGGTGAAGAGCAACTGAGGCGAATTCGGGTTTTGAGGCGGGCTTGAGAACCACCCCCTCACCCCAACCCTCTCCCCCAGGGGGGAGAGGGGGAAAGGGAGCCGATCTTCAAGCTTTTCAAAGGCTGAGTTCGACGCAATACGGAGCCGGTTTTCAAGCTTTTCAAAGCCTGAGTTCGACACAGGATTGTCAGGTCGATGCTGATGACCAAACAACCCGGTCAGCGTCCTCGCCCACAAGCGTGCGAGGGAAATGGAGCCGGTTTTCAAAGCCTGAGTTCGACACAGGATTGCCAGGTCGATGCTGGATGACCAAACAACCCGGTCAGCGTCCTCGCCCACAAGCGTGCGAGGGAAATGGAACCGGTTTTCAAAGCCTGAGTTCGACACAGGATTGCCAGGTCGATGCTGGATGACCAAACAACCCGGTCAGTCCCCTCTCCCTCTGGGAGAGGGTTAGGGTGAGGGGCGGATTCAACGCCGAACCCAGCTCCATCGGCCACCGCAGACAGGAACCACCACCAATGCCCACTGCCTTGCACCGCTTCATCCTCGCCATGGCACTGCTACTGCCGATGGCCTCCCATGCTGGTGACGCCGAAGACTTCGTCGCCGCAAACCCCATGCAGCAAGCAAAACTGCTTGAATCCTGGGCCGCCCAACCCGACCCGGCCCGCATCGAACTGGTCAACGCCCTTCAACAAGGCGAATTGACCGTCGACGGCCAGCCGAAAACCCTGCGCCTGAACAACCGCCTGCGGGGCCTGATCGACACCGCGCTGGCCAGCCATCAGCTCCTCGCCGCCGATGCCAAGATACGTCTGGGCGCCGCACAGCAACTGCAGAAAAGTGCAAAACCGGCGCAGCTGAAATTCCTCGACCAGCAACTGGCGGGCGAAAAAGACGAAACCGTTCACGCCGCCCTGAGCCTGGCCCTGGCCAACCTGCAACTGGTCGATGCGGAGCCCGCCGTGCGCCTCGCCGCCGTGCGTTTGCTGGGTGCAACCGGCGACCCGTTGGCCCGCACTCGCCTCGAAGGCTTGCTCGAACCGGGCGTCGAAACCGATGCCGGCGTACGTACCGCCGCCGAAACCAGCCTGGCGCAAGTCAAACGCAAACTGCTGGTGGGCGAACTGCTTGGCCAGGCCTTCAGCGGCATGTCGCTCGGCTCGATTCTGCTCCTGGCGGCCCTGGGTCTGGCCATCACCTTCGGCCTGCTCGGCGTGATCAACATGGCCCACGGCGAAATGCTGATGATCGGCGCCTACTCGACTTATGTCGTGCAGTTGCTGTTCCAGCGCTACGCCCCGCAGGCCATCGAGTTCTACCCGTTGATCGCCCTGCCGATGGCGTTTTTTGTCACCGCGGCGATCGGCATGGCGCTGGAACGCACGATCATTCGCCATCTCTATGGCCGGCCGCTGGAGACCCTGCTCGCCACCTGGGGCATCAGCCTGATGCTGATACAACTGGTGCGTCTGGTGTTCGGCGCACAGAACGTGGAAGTCGCCAACCCGGCATGGCTGTCAGGCGGCATTCAAGTGCTGCCGAATCTGGTGCTGCCATACAACCGCATCGTGATCATTGCCTTCGCCCTGTTTGTGGTGGTGCTGACCTGGCTGCTGTTGAACAGGACGCGCCTGGGTCTCAACGTCCGCGCAGTCACTCAGAACCGCAACATGGCCGCCTGCTGCGGCGTGCCTACCGGGCGTGTGGACATGCTCGCCTTCGGTCTCGGCTCGGGCATTGCAGGACTCGGCGGCGTGGCCCTGAGCCAGATCGGCAACGTCGGCCCCGACCTCGGCCAGAGCTACATCATCGATTCGTTCCTGGTGGTGGTGCTGGGCGGTGTCGGCCAACTGGCGGGCAGCGTACTGGCCGCCTTCGGCCTGGGCATTGCCAACAAGATTCTCGAACCGCAGATCGGTGCAGTACTCGGCAAGATCCTCATCCTCGCGCTGATCATTCTGTTCATCCAGAAGCGTCCGCAAGGCCTCTTCGCACTGAAAGGACGGGTGATCGACTGATGAACCAGCCCCTGATGCTCACGGCCACACAAAAGGCCGGCCCCAAGGTAACCCTCGCTGTCGGTGCAGTGACCCTCGTTGTGCTGCTGGCATTGCCGCTGCTCTCGCTGCTGTCGCCGGACAGCTCACTGCACATCTCTGCCTATACCCTGACCCTGGTGGGCAAGATTCTTTGCTACGCCATCGTCGCCCTGGCCCTGGATCTGGTCTGGGGTTACGCCGGATTGCTCTCGCTCGGTCACGGCCTGTTCTTCGCCCTCGGCGGCTACGCGATGGGCATGTACCTGATGCGCCAGGCCTCCGGCGATGGCTTGCCGGCCTTCATGACCTTCCTGTCGTGGACCGAATTGCCGTGGTACTGGACCGGCACCAGCAGCTTCCTCTGGGCCATGTGCCTGGTGGTCTTGGCGCCTGGATTGCTGGCGCTGGTGTTCGGCTTCTTTGCCTTCCGTTCGCGGATCAAGGGCGTGTATTTCTCGATCATGACCCAGGCCCTGACCTTCGCCGGCATGCTCCTGTTTTTCCGCAACGAAACCGGCTTTGGCGGCAACAACGGCTTCACCAATTTCCGCACCATCCTCGGTTTCGGCATCACTGAACCCGCGACCCGCGCGGTACTGTTTTTCGCCACGGTGCTGTTGCTGCTGGCGAGCCTGTTCATCGGCTGGCGGCTGGCGCAAAGCAAGTTTGGCCGGGTGCTGACCGCGCTTCGGGATGCCGAGAACAGGCTGATGTTCTGCGGTTACGACCCCCGTGGCTTCAAGCTGTTCGTCTGGGTGTTGAGCGCCGTGTTGTGCGGCCTGGCGGGTGCCTTGTACGTGCCGCAAGTCGGGATCATCAACCCGAGCGAAATGTCGCCGACCAACTCCATCGAAGCCGCCGTCTGGGTGGCACTCGGCGGTCGTGGCACCTTGATTGGCCCGCTGCTCGGCGCTGGCGTGGTCAATGGCATGAAGAGCTGGTTCACCGTGGCTTTCCCGGAGTACTGGCTGTTCTTCCTCGGTGCGCTGTTCATCGTCGTGACCCTGTACCTGCCCAAGGGCGTGATCGGTCTGCTGAAGAAAAGAGGTGAACAATGAGAGTGAATGCGACGGCTGAATTCATGCTCGAACCGGCCTTCTTTCCAGTGGAGCCGAACAAGGATGCCGGCAGCAGCCGCGACGCCATCGGCCTCGGTCAACGCGTCGGCCCAGGCCTGGACACTCGTCACGGCACCATCCTGACCCTGGAGGACATCAGCGTCAGCTTTGATGGATTCCGCGCCCTGAACAATCTGAACCTGTACATCGGCGTCGGCGAACTGCGCTGCATCATCGGCCCCAATGGTGCAGGCAAGACCACGCTGATGGACGTCATCACCGGCAAGACCCGGCCCAGCCACGGCAAGGCCTGGTTTGGCGAGACCCTGGACCTGACGCAGATGAGCGAAGTGCAGATCGCCCAGGCCGGCATCGGGCGCAAGTTCCAGAAGCCGACGGTGTTTGAAGCACTGAGCGTGTTCGAGAATCTGGAACTGGCGCAGAAAACCGACAAGTCGGTGTGGGCCAGTCTGCGGGCACGCTTGAGTGGCGAACAGAAAGACCGTATTGCCGAAGTACTGGACACCATACGCCTGACGACCTCGGTCAACCGCCCCGCCGGTCTGCTCTCCCATGGCCAGAAGCAGTTCCTGGAGATCGGCATGCTGCTGATGCAGGACCCGCAACTGTTGCTGCTCGACGAACCGGTGGCGGGCATGACTGACGCCGAAACCGAATTCACCGCCGAGCTGTTCAAAAGCCTGGCCGGCAAGCATTCGCTGATGGTGGTGGAGCACGACATGGGCTTTGTCGGCTCCATCGCCGACCACGTGACCGTGTTGCACCAGGGCAGCGTGCTGGCTGAAGGATCGCTGGAGCAGGTGCAGGATAACGAGCGGGTGATCGAGGTGTACCTCGGTCGCTAGACCTGTAAACACAGCCCCCTGTGGGAGCCGGCTTGCTGGCGATGGCGGCGTGTCAGCCAACATCATGGTCGCCTGCCCCACCGCGATCGCCAGCAAGCCGGCTTCTACAGGGGTTGAGAGGAATTTGAAGATGCTGCAAGTCGACAAGCTGCACCAGTACTACGGCGGAAGCCACATCCTGCGCGGCCTGACGTTCGACGTGAAGGTCGGTGAGGTCACCTGTCTGCTTGGGCGCAACGGCGTCGGCAAGACCACCCTGCTCAAATGCCTGATGGGGCTGTTGCCTGCCAAAGAAGGCGCGGTGAACTGGGAAGGCAAGCCGATCACCGCTTTCAAGCCACACCAGCGGGTGCATGCCGGCATCGCCTACGTACCCCAGGGCCGGGAGATATTTGGCCGGCTGACCGTGGAAGAAAATCTGCTGATGGGCCTGTCGCGCTTTCCCGGTTCCGAAGCCAGGGAGGTCCCGGCGTTCATCTATGAGCTGTTCCCGGTATTGCTGCAAATGAAACAACGCCGTGGCGGCGATCTGTCCGGCGGTCAGCAACAGCAACTGGCTATCGGCCGGGCACTGGCCAGCCGGCCACGCCTGCTGATCCTCGACGAACCTACCGAAGGCATCCAGCCGTCGGTGATCAAGGAGATCGGAGCGGTGATCAAGAAACTGGCGGCCCGTGGTGACATGGCGATCCTGCTGGTAGAGCAGTTCTACGACTTCGCCGCCGAACTGGCCGATCAATACCTGGTGATGTCCCGGGGCGAGATCGTGCAGCAGGGTCGCGGCGAAAACATGGAAGCCGAGGGCGTGCGCGGCCTGGTCACTATTTAAAGCTACGCTGCAGGGTTACGATAATCTGTAGCGTCCTAACGATAATTACAAAACATGAATTTACCTGCCTCGCTCCTGTTCACGCCCAGCTGGCACGCCGAGCTGGAACTGGCTTATGCCCGCTTCGGCGAGAGCACGCGCCCTGTCATGCGCCGCCACCAAGGCCCGTTGCGGGTGCAGAAACATCTGTATGCCGAGGGGCCGCAAGTCTGCCAGCACATCATCGTCCACCCTCCGGGCGGTATCGCCGGTGGTGATCGTCTGGACATCACGTCCAAGGTCGAGCGCGATGCCTGGGCGCAAATCACAAGTCCGGGCGCGGCGAAATGGTATCGCGCCGCCGGCCCCGCTTATCAACAGCTGAAACTGCACGTAGCAGCGGGGGCGACCCTGGAATGGCTGCCGCAGGAAACGATCATTTTCAGCGCCGCCCAGGCCGAACTCAGCACCTGCATCAACCTTGAAGGTGATGCCCGGCTGTTCTACTGGGACGTGGTGGCGTTGGGGCGACCGGCCAGTGGTGAGCGTTTCGACCTCGGGCATTTCCAGGCGCACCTGGATATCCGCCGTGACGGCCAGTTGCTCTGGCACGAACGTCAGCGCATTGTCGGGGCTGATGGCTTGCTCGATTCGCCGATAGGGCTGGATGGGCAGCCGGTGTTTGCGACATTACTGGTGACCGGGGAGATTGATAGCGAACTGCTTGAGCGCTGCCGCTCGCTGGCCAATGACGTGCGCGGGGATCTGACGCAATTGCCCGGGTTGCTGGTTGCGCGCTGTCTGGCCAGTGAAGCGTTGCTGGCGCGCGGCTGGCTGATTGATTTGTGGCGATTGCTCAGGCCGGCGCTGCTTGGCCGTGAGGCTGTGTTGCCGAGAATCTGGAGTACATGAAGGCCTACCCTCACCCCCCTCCCGCAGGGAGAGGGAGCCTGACCGATGTGATTGTTAAAGACACAAGAATGCAACTGACTGATCCGGACCTTACAAGCAACCGAGACCAGTCCCCTCTCCCTCCGGGAGAGGGCTAGGGTGAGGGGCCGTCGCATCTGACACACCCCACACCGCAAGAACCTCAAAAAACTGCCCTTATGGATTCAAACGATGGACCTGACCCCACGCGAAAAAGACAAGCTGCTGATCTTCACCGCCGGCCTCGTCGCCGAGCGGCGTTTGGCGCGCGGCGTGAAACTCAATTACCCGGAGGCCATGGCCTATATCTCCGCCGCCCTGCTCGAAGGCGCCCGTGACGGTCAGACCGTGGCCGAGCTGATGCACTTCGGCACCACCCTGCTGAGCCGCGAACAAGTGATGGAAGGCATCCCGGAAATGATCCCGGAGATCCAGGTCGAGGCCACCTTCCCCGACGGCACCAAACTGGTCACCGTCCATCAACCCATCGCCTGAGGCCGCGTCATGACTTACCACATTCGCGATGCCCTGCATGCCGACCTGCCGGCCATCCGTGACATCTACAACGACGCCGTGCTCAACACCACGGCAATCTGGAACGAGCAGGCGGTCGACCTCGGCAACCGCCAGGCCTGGTTCAGCGCCCGGCAATCCCAGAACTATCCGATCCTGGTGATTGTCGACGCCGATAACGCCGTGCTGGGCTACGCCTCATTCGGCGACTGGCGCCCGTTCGACGGCTTTCGCCACACGGTCGAGCACTCGGTGTATGTGCGCAGCGATCAGCGTGGCAACGGCCTCGGGCCGAAACTGATGGATGCGCTGGTCGAACGCGCCAAAGGCTGCGGCAAGCACGTGATGGTCGCTGCCATCGAAAGCGGCAACGCGGCGTCCATTCGCTTGCATGAGCGGATCGGCTTCGTGACTACCGGACAGATGCCTCAAGTAGGCACCAAGTTCGGCCGCTGGCTGGACCTGACTTTCATGCAATTGACCCTCAATCCCGGCGCGCAGCCACCCGGCGCCAAGCAGGAGTAATGCCCGATGAACGCCGCCCAGTTGCGACGCGTCAACGCTGAGAGCTTTGCCCATTATCGTCAGGGCCTGATCGACCTGCTGCTTGACGCTGTGGGTTATGGCGCCAGCGTCGGCTTCATGGCGGATCTGGACGCGGCGCAGGCCCGCGCATATTTCGACGAAGTGCAGGAGAACCTGAACAACGGCAATGTGTTGCTGTGGGTGGTGGTCAACGACGAACAGGTGCAAGCCAGTGTGCAACTGAGCCTGTGTCGCAAAGCCAATGGCTTGAACCGCGCCGAGGTGCAGAAACTGCTGGTGCGCGAGCATGCGCGGCGTCGCGGCCTCGGCCAGCAGTTGATGAGTGCCCTCGAACAGGCGGCCCTGCAACACCAGCGGGGCATGCTTTACCTCGACACCGAAGCCGGCTCCCCTGCCGAAGACTTCTACAAGGCCCTGGGTTACACCCGCGCCGGTGAAATCCCCGACTACGCCTGCGACCCCAGCGGCCGTTACATGCCGACTGCCCTTTACTACAAGATTCTCCAAGGAGCCCATTGATGATTCCCGGTGAGTACCAGATCCAGCCCGGCGACATTGAACTCAACGCCGACCGGCGCACGACCACTCTGAAAGTGGCCAACAGCGGCGACCGGCCGATCCAGGTCGGCTCGCACTACCACTTTTTCGAAACCAACGACGCCCTGACCTTCGACCGCGCCGCCAGCCGTGGCATGCGCCTGAACATCCCTGCCGGGACTGCCGTGCGTTTTGAGCCGGGGCAGAGCCGGGAGGTTGAGCTGGTTGACCTGGCGGGGCATCGCCGGGTATTCGGGTTTGCCGGCAGGATCATGGGCGATCTCGCCACAATGAATTTTTGCAAGGAGCTGCAATGAAGATTTCCCGTCAAGCCTACGCCGACATGTTCGGCCCAACCCTCGGTGACAAGGTCCGCCTGGCCGACACCGAGCTGTGGATCGAAGTGGAACAAGACTTCACCACCTACGGTGAAGAGGTGAAGTTCGGCGGCGGCAAAGTGATCCGCGATGGCCAGGGGCAAAGCCAGTTGCTTGCCGCCGAAGTGGTCGACACGGTGATCACCAATGCGCTGATCATCGACCACTGGGGCATCGTCAAGGCCGACGTCGGTCTCAAGGACGGACGCATCGCCGGCATCGGCAAGGCCGGCAACCCGGACGTGCAACCGAACGTCACCATCGCCATTGGCGCCAGCACAGAAGTGATCGCCGGTGAAGGCATGATCCTCACCGCCGGCGGCGTCGACACGCACATCCATTTCATCTGCCCGCAACAGATCGAAGAAGCGCTGATGAGCGGCGTCACCACCATGATCGGCGGCGGTACCGGGCCGGCCACGGGCACCAACGCCACCACCTGCACGTCCGGGCCCTGGCACCTGGCGCGCATGCTCCAGGCCGCCGATGCGTTCCCGATGAACATCGGCCTCACCGGCAAGGGCAACGCCAGCCTGCCGGAGCCCCTGATCGAACAGGTCAAGGCGGGCGCCATCGGCCTGAAGCTGCACGAAGACTGGGGCACCACCCCGGCGAGTATCGACAACTGCCTGACGGTGGCCGACCAGTATGACGTGCAGGTGGCGATCCACACCGACACCCTCAACGAGTCGGGCTTTGTCGAAACCACCCTCGCCGCCTTCAAGGGCCGCACCATCCACACCTATCACACCGAAGGCGCGGGCGGCGGTCATGCCCCGGACATCATCAAGGCCTGCGGCTTTGCCAACGTGCTGCCGAGCTCGACCAACCCGACCCGGCCGTTCACCCGCAACACCATCGACGAACACCTGGACATGCTGATGGTCTGTCACCACCTGGACCCGAGCATTGCCGAAGACGTCGCCTTCGCCGAAAGCCGCATCCGCCGCGAGACGATTGCCGCCGAAGACATCCTCCACGACCTCGGCGCGTTCTCGATGATCAGCTCCGACAGCCAGGCCATGGGCCGTGTCGGTGAAGTCATCACGCGCACCTGGCAAACCGCCGACAAGATGAAAAAACAGCGCGGCCAACTGCCCGGCGATGGCGAGGGCAACGACAACTTCCGCGTAAGGCGCTACATCGCCAAGTACACCATCAACCCGGCGATCACCCACGGTATCAGCCATGAAGTGGGTTCGATCGAAGTGGGCAAATGGGCCGACCTGGTGCTGTGGCGCCCAGCGTTTTTCGGCGTGAAACCGACGTTGATCCTCAAAGGCGGCGCCATCGCCGCCAGCCTGATGGGCGACGCCAATGCTTCGATCCCGACCCCGCAACCGGTGCATTACCGCCCGATGTTCGCCAGCTACGGTGGCTCGCTGCACGCCACCAGCCTGACCTTCATCAGCCAGGCGGCGCAGGAGGCGGGTTTGCCCGAAGCTCTGGGATTGAAAAAGAAAATCGCCGTGGTCAAGGGCTGTCGCGAGGTCAAGAAAACCGACCTGATCCACAACGACTATTTGCCGGACATCGACGTCGATCCGCAGACCTATCAGGTCAAGGCCGATGGTGTGTTGCTGTGGTGCGAGCCGGCAGATGTATTGCCGATGGCCCAGCGATATTTCCTGTTCTGAACCTTCGAAAATGATCAGGTCCGAGTGCGAGATTTCTGACGCCCGCACTCGGGGCGCTTGAGCCAAGTCAGTTCGATCATTATCCGGCGCATGGCAAAGGGTTTGGTCCAGCAAGAAAGCGGCACAAGGCCACCATTCGGCGCCTCTTCATCGGCCCCTGCTTCTGGGCAACGACAAAGCCCCGCGGATACGCCACACTCAGTGCCTACCAATACCACGCAGACACCCAGCCATGCGTTTATCTGACTTCATCGTGCAGCACGTGGATCGCATCGTTGATGAATGGGAGAAATTCGCCGACGCCATCAACGCCGACGATTCGCTGGACCGCGCAACACTGCGCGATCACGCGAAATCGATCCTGCTCGCCGCGGCAACCGATATGCGCAAGGCGCAAACCGCCAGCGAGCAGGAGGCCAAGGCCAAGGGAGAAGGCCCGGAAAAAACGCCGAGCCTGGACATTGCCGCCGCCAGCCACGGCGAATTGCGCCACACCGTCGGCTTCGATCTCGTGCAGATGACCTCGGAGTTTCGTCATCTGCGCGCCTGTGTGATCCGCCTGTGGGTCAACAGTCTGCAATCCCCCGACCTTGCCTACTTCCAGGACATGATCCGCTTCAATGAAGCCATCGACGAAGCCCTGGCCGAATCCACCGCAGCCTATGCCGAACAGGTCAATCGCTCGCGGGATATCTTTCTGGCGATCCTCGGGCACGACCTGCGTGCGCCGCTGCAAGCGGTAACCATGTCCACCGAAATGCTGTTGCGCAAAGCGCCCCTCGAAGGCGATGCACTGACTTGCGCAATCAACATCAAGCGCAGCGCGCGACACATGGCGGTGATGGTCAGCGATGTGCTGGAACTGGTGCGCAGTCGGCTGGGCAAGAGCCTGCCGCTCGAGCCTGCCCCCATGGACCTGGCTGATGCGGCGCACGCGGCGATTGCCGAGGCCTGCGCGGGCAACCCTGAAAGCGATCCGCGAGTGGAAGTGACGGGGGACACCCGAGGGCTCTGGGATGCCGGGCGCCTTGCCCAGATGCTGCAGAACCTGATTGGCAATGCGCTGCAGCACGGTTCAAACAAGCGTGATGTGACGATCAGCCTCAATGGCGAGCCGGACTGTGTTCGCCTGAAGGTGCATAACTATGGCGTGCCGATTCCGCAGGAGGCGATCAGCACCCTCTTCGACCCACTGGTGCGCAGCGCCAGCGAAGAACTCGGCCAACCCACCACCAGCCTCGGCCTGGGCCTGTTTATCGTCAAGGAAGTGGTCACCGCGCACGCAGGGACGATCGAGGTCAGTTCCAATGAGACGGAGGGGACGATGTTTACCGTGGTGTTGCCCCGCAGGAGCCAGTAGGAGCTCCCACACAGCTCCTGGAGATTCGCTGCACTATCAGTTCTGCTAGTACAACAAGCTCAATGACAACGTCAGAATGAGTGCATTGCAACGCCGATCTCTTGAAGAAGGCTTCGCCATGCCCCGCACAATCACTGATGATCAACGCCAATCCCGCACCATCCTGCTTGCCACCGACGCCAGTAATTCCGTGATCGCCGAAATCGCCGGAGGCAGGCCAAACCCTATTGCCTATTCCGCCTACGGCGAGCGGTCCGCGGGACAGGAGGTTGCCACACGCCTGGGCTTCAACGGCGAGCTGCGCGAATCGAATATTGGCTGGTATTTACTGGGCAATGGCTACCGCGCGTACAACCCGAAACTGATGCGGTTTCATAGCCCGGATAGCTGGAGTCCGTTTGGGGGCGGAGGGTTGAATGCTTACATGTATTGCGTGGGTGACCCGGTGAACTTTACCGATCCGACGGGGCATGGCTTCTGGAAAACCATATTTCGCGGGTGGGATTTCTTCTTCGGTGGCCCTGGTTTTATAGCGGCATCGGGTCCAAGGGATCCGAATAAAATCGGGGCACTTGATGCGTTCGGAGCAATAGGTGCGGCGATTGCCTCACCAGCACCGTCAGGAATGAAATACAACGATCCCCACATCACTCTCCCCAACGCAACACGCCCGACCGGCAATGGCAGTAGGTATGAATCGCCAATTGAGAGTTGGCTCACGCTTGGCGCTGCACGTACACCCCGACCTCAAGGCGGACGTTATTTGCCAGTGCAATCCAGCAACAGACCTGCCGCTCCAGATAATAGCGACACGTATACAACCAATACACCACAAGGCGTGCAAACGAACTCCAAAGGCCGGGGTGGCGGTGGTTCCAGTTCGAAACAAAAAGGATATAGAACGCTGGAAAGCCCCCGACCCAACAATCGGGCCAACGTCTATGTCACGCCTCCCCACCGCCAACCAGTAATGCCTATTCCAGTACAGGCCGAAGTACACCCTCCTCCTCGCCCAGCTCCTCGTCTTCCCCCTCGTACCAGTAGTACCAACCGTCCTGCTCATCCTCTCCCCCCTCGTATTCCTCCTACTCCGCCACAATCGGAAGGTATCAATACTGTATTCAATTATGAGATACGAAACGGGGTTCTAAGGAATGACGGTGGTGTTGATCGGGGGTGAACGAATGATTTAGATCAAACAATACGAAAGAGTTGGTTGAATGGTAGGGAACTGTTGAGATCAATGTTGGGCCATTAGCGTGTTATGAGTGACGCTGGCTTGGGAACCCTACTCTTAGCTGTCCGCTGCCGCGCGTGTCAGGACTATCAGATCTGCTAGTACACAAGTGGGTGGTAGCTGAGTAGATCTGCAGGTTCGAACCAGTCGAGAAACCGACAAGGAGGACGCCGTCATGCCCCCATCAAATGCTGATAACAGCAACACCTCTCCCCAGCCACGTACCCTGCTGCTGGCCACCGATGCCAGTAATTCCGTGATCGCCGAAATCGCCGGAGGCATGCCAAACCCTATTGCCTATTCCGCCTACGGCGAGCAGTCCGCGGGACGGGAGGTTGCCACACGCCTGGGCTTCAACGGCGAACTGCGCGAATCGAACATTGGCTGGTATTTACTGGGCAATGGCTACCGCGCGTACAACCCGAAACTGATGCGTTTTCATAGCCCGGATAGCTGGAGTCCGTTTGGGGGCGGAGGGTTGAATGCTTACATGTATTGCGTGGGTGACCCGGTGAACTTTACCGATCCGACGGGGCATGGCTTCTGGAAAACCATATTTCGCGGGTTGGATTTTTTCTTCGGTGGCCCTGGTTTTATAGCGGCATCGGGTCCAAGGGATCCGAATAAAATCGGGGCACTTGATGCGTTCGGAGCAATAGGTGCGGCGATTGCCTCACCAGCACCGTCAGGAATGAAATACAACGATCCCCACATCACTCTCCCCAACGCAACACGCCCGACCGGCAATGGCAGGGGGTATGAATCGCCAATTGAGAGTTGGCTCACGCTTGGCGCTGCACGTACACCCCGACCTCAAGGCGGACGTTATTTGCCAGTACAATCCAGCAACAGACCTGCCCCTCCAGGTAATAGCGACACGTATGCTACCAATACACCACGAGGCGTGGAAATGAACTCCAAAGGCCGGGGTGGCGGTGGTAACAGTTCGAAAAGTGGTTCAAAAGAGCAACTAATGAACAACCCCGCCGTGGACTATAAACCGCCCAGAAAAAAAGATGTTGCTTCGAATGGCCCGCAACTAGTTAAAACTGAAGCTGTTGTGCACGAACCTCCTTTTACTGTCGTTAAGGATTGGCAAGGGCACGACCGAATCGTTGTAAAACAACCAGTAACGTTTGCTGCCACACAACGAGTGACGGTGTCGGGCCTCAAGGCGCTCCAAGACCAGATCAGACGAAATGAAAAAAAATAACCCTAGATGATCAATCAAACACCGTAGCCATATGACGTGGGCGAACACCTATGCGGCGAGAGACAAAAGCGCTCCCCGCCTTACTCCACCACCAACCGCCCCAACCGCTGCCTCAACATCCGGTTCTCCGCCCGCAACTGCTGGACCTCCTCAAGCAGATCCAGCGCCAGCGCAACCCCTTCCCATTCCAGTTCCAGATCGCGCCGCAGCTTGGCGGCGCGTTTGGCCAGGGTCAGTTCGTAATCGGTGAAGCGCCAGTCCTTGGGCAGGGTGCCCTGAGGTTCGAGGATGCCGTGCTCGACGATTTCGATCACGTAGACGTCCGACAGCTCGGTCGCCTCGCAGAATTCGGCCAGGTCCAGTTGAACGATCAGGGGGCTGCTCATGGTCAGTGACTCCTTGTTCTATAGGGTCAAAAGTTCTCTCTCGGATCGAATGCGGCTTTTTTCGCCAGTTCCTGCCACAGGGCCTTGATGTCGTCGTCCGATTTCTTCGGCATAACCGCCTTCAACTGCACAAACAGATAACCGCGCTCGCCAGCCTTGTTCATCAGGCCATGGCCCTTGGCGCGCATGCGCTGGCCATTCTGGCTGCCGGCCGGGACCTTGAGGTTGATCTTGCCAGTCAGGGTCGGCACCGCGACTTCAGCGCCCAGGGCCAACTCCCAGGGTGCCAGCGGCAGGGTGATGATCAGGTTTTCGCCTTCGACATCGTATTTCGGATGCGGCGCAAAACGGATCGTCAGGTACAGGTCGCCATTGGCGCCGCCACCGACACCCGGGGCGCCCTGCCCTTTGAGGCGGATGCGTTCGCCATCGGTCACGCCGGCCGGAATCTTCACGTTCAGGCTTTTGCTGGTGTTGCTCACATGCTGGCCGGCCGCGTTGTACTGCGGCACCTGGAAGGTGACTTTCTTCGATTCGGTCGACAGTGTTTCTTCGAGAAAAACCCCAAGTTCCATTTCCACGTCTTGCCCTCGACGTCCAGTGCTGCGACGTGACTGTTCACCACCACCAAAACCAGGGCCACGGTTACCGAAGATCGAACTGAAAAAGTCCGAGAAATCGCCCGTATCCTGACCACCGCCACCGAAACCGCCACGGCTCTGCCAGCCCGGTGGTCCCTGGAACGGCTGACCGTGCTGGCCATAGCGGCGCAAGTCATCGTATTCGGCGCGTTTGTCGGCACTTTTCAGTGCTTCATAGGCTTCCGAGGCATCCTTGAACTTGGCTTCGGCGTCCTTTTCCTTGCTGACATCCGGGTGGTATTTGCGCGCCAGCTTGCGATAGGCGGCTTTGATCGCCTTGTCGTCCGCTGTCGGTTCCACACCGAGAATCTTGTAATAGTCTTTGAAATCCATCGCGGGAATCACCATCCGTTAAAAATCGCGCCACAGGCCACAGCATGCGCTTGTTTGCAGCCTTTGGTCTGCCCGATCTCAATGTTGTGACCGGCCGGCGCAGAAGAAGTTTATCGGCAGCAGGCGGTGCTTCTTGCGAGCAGTCGCGCGGCTGTCCGGTTGATGCAGGGTAGTTTGGGGGTGTCGACGCGTCTTTCAAGACATAGCGCTGCGAGATTTAGCAGATAGTCGGCCTTCGAATCTGTCGCACTCTGACATACACTGCGCGGCCGTTTTTTAACCGGAACCTGAAAGACATGAACAACGCATCTCCAGCCCGTGCCGTGGGTATCGACTTTGGCACGTCCAACTCCACCGTCGGCTGGCTGCGCCCCGGCATGGAAACGCTGATCGCGCTGGAGGACGACAAGATCACCCTGCCTTCGGTGGTCTTCTTCAACATTGAGGAACGCCGCCCGGTGTACGGCCGGCTGGCGCTGCACGAGTACCTGGAGGGCTACGAAGGCCGCCTGATGCGCTCGCTCAAGAGCCTGCTGGGCTCGAAGCTGATCAAGCACGACACCAGCGTCCTGGGTACGGCCATGCCATTCAAGGACCTGCTCGGCCTGTTCATCGGCCAGCTCAAGAACCGCGCCGAAGCCGCCGCCGGTCGGGAATTCGAAGAAGTGGTGCTGGGCCGTCCGGTGTTTTTCGTTGACGATGACCCGATGGCCGACAAGGAAGCCGAAGACACCCTGGTGGATGTGGCCCGCAAGATCGGCTTCAAGGAAGTGTCTTTCCAGTTCGAACCGATTGCCGCCGCGTTCGACTACGAGTCGACCATCGAAAAAGAAGAGCTTGTCCTGATTGTGGACATCGGCGGTGGTACTTCCGACTTCTCGCTGGTACGCCTGTCGCCGGAGCGCCGGGCTGTGGATAACCGCCACGAGGACATCCTCGCCACCGGCGGCGTGCACATCGGCGGAACCGACTTCGACAAACAGCTCTCGCTGGCCGGCCTGATGCCGCTGTTCGGCTACGGCAGCCGGATGAAAAGTGGTGCCTACATGCCGACCAGCCACCACATGAACCTGGCGACCTGGCACACCATCAACTCGGTGTACTCGCAGAAATCCCAGCTGGCCCTGGGCAGCATGCGCTATGACATCGAAGACACCGGCGGCATCGATCGCCTGTTCAAGCTGATCGAGCAGCGCGCCGGGCACTGGCTGGCGATGGAAGTGGAAGAAACCAAGATCCAGTTGACCCACGCTGAGCACCGCCATGTGCCGCTGGATCGCATCGAGGCGGGTCTGAGCGTGGAGCTGAGCCGCGCCCTGTTCGAATCGGCCATCGACAACCTGCTGGAGCGGGTGCGCAACAGCGTGACGCAATTGCTCAATGACGCCAACGTGCGGGTCGATCAAGTGGACACGGTGTTCTTCACCGGTGGTTCGAGCGGGATTCCGGCCTTGCGCAACAGTGTCTCGGCGATGCTGCCGAATGCGCGGCATGTGGAAGGGAACATCTTTGGCAGTATCGGCAGTGGTCTGGCGATCGAGGCTGCAAAACGCTACGGCTCCATGGACTGATCTGCAACCCTGTGGCGAGGGGGCTTGCCCCCGTCGGGCTGCGCAGCAGCCCCGAAACCAGACACCGCATACCGTCAGATGTGTTGATTCAACTGACTGCGGTTGCTGCGCAACCGAACGGGGGCAAGCCCCCTCGCCACAATCAGATCAACAGCAGATCAAACCATTCCCACCTGCTTCAACTCACTCTTCAGATAAGCGTAGTAAATCGGCCCCGCCACCACCCCCGGCAGGCCGAACGCGGCCTCGAACACCAGCATTGCCAACAGCAACTCCCACGACTTGGCACTGATCTGCCCGCCGACAATGCGTGCATTGAGGAAGTATTCAAGCTTGTGGATAAAAATCAGGTAACCCAGCGCGGCCATGGCGACCCAGATCGACAGGGACATCCCGACGATAGTGATCAGGGTATTCGACATCAGGTTGCCAATCACCGGCAACAGGCCGAGCAGGAAGGTCAGCACGATCAGGGTCTTGGTCAACGGCAGCTTGATGCCGAACATCGGCAGCACGACCGCCAGGAAGATACCGGTGAAGAAGGTGTTGAGCAGGGAGATCTTGATCTGGGCAAACACGATGTTGCGAAACGCCTGAACCAGCAGGTGCAGCCGATCGAACAGTGCAGCGGCCAACGGCTTGCGTTTGGTCAGGTCAGGCACTCGCTGCAAGGCAATGATCGCACCCAGCACCATGCCGATCAGCAACGTCACGAACATGTGCGCTGCATCCTTGCCGACCAATTGCAGATCGCTGAGGTGCTTGCTCACCCACTCGCCAATCGCCACGCGGAATTCGGCGGCGCTGGCCGGCAGATAAGCGTCGATGAACGGCGGTAACTGTCCGCGCGCGCGATCAACCACCCCCATGAACTTGTCGAGCGAAGCACCCGGGTTTTCCGCCTCGTGCAGCAGAAAGCTGAAGGCGCCGGCAAAGATCAGCGTCAGCACACTGACAATCAAGGTTCCCAGTAACGCCACCGCGAGCCAGCGCGCACGCCGACCCTCGATCAGCCGCTGCAATTGCGGGGTGAGCATGTTGACCAGTTCGAAAACCAGCAACCCGGCCAGCAAGCTGGGCAGCAACCGCAGGGGCAGGACCAGTAGAAGCCCGCCAAAAATGATGACCCAGCTGATGACCAGCAAGATTTGTCGCTGAGAAAACGTTGGCATACAGCCTCAAAACAAACGGCGTAAAAAGGATTGGCAGTCTGCCAGCGATCCCTTGTGAGCACTAGGGATTGTGTGGGTCGACCTTTGTCGGGGTTCAAGTAAATGCACTCGCCCCCTGACCGTCCCCCGCATCTTCGCGCCTGGCTTTATTTCTTG
This sequence comes from Pseudomonas sp. GW821-FHT09H03, assembly GCF_059415945.1. Classification (NCBI taxonomy): domain Bacteria; kingdom Pseudomonadati; phylum Pseudomonadota; class Gammaproteobacteria; order Pseudomonadales; family Pseudomonadaceae; genus Pseudomonas; species Pseudomonas sp. GW821-FHT09H03. Next base: position 95,456 of record NZ_JBWKOF010000016.1, read on the forward strand.
AGGCAACTACTCATGAACGCCTTGCGCTCATCGCCCTTGAGGACTTTTCTGGTGGCGTCGGCATTGCAGGACTTCATCTTCTCTTGCTGAGGGGTCAGGGCAGTACCGGCTTCCTCAACCGCTGGTGCCACCTTCAGGCAAGTGCTCATGAAGGCTTTGCGTTCATCGCCTTTAAGGCTTTTTGCAGAAGCTTCGGCGTTGCAGGTGGTCATTTTCTCCTGCTGGGGCGTGGTGGCGAAAACCTGGGAGCACAGTAGCAAACCAATCATCAACAACGGGACACGCAAGATCTTCATGGAGTTTTCTCCTGGTCGTAGCAGCAAGGGGGGCAGCATGGTTAGGAGTGTAGACAACCCCGGTTACGCCTTCCTGTTCTCCAGCTGGCTGCGCCGATATTGCTCCGGCGTGCAGCCGGCCTGGCGCTGAAACATCGCAATAAACGCCGAGCCACTGCTGTAGCCCATGTCGAAAGCCACTTCCTGAATGCTGCGATGACTATCAAGTGCTTCGATGGCCGCCAGAAAGCGCAAGCGCTGGCGCCACTCACCAAAACTCATGCCCAACTCACGGACAAACTGGCGCGCCAACGTACGTTCGCTGACATGAATGCTTGCGGCCCACTCCGCCAGGGGGCGGTTATCGCCCGGTTCGGCCTGCAAGGCTTGCAGAACCCCGAGCAATCCGGAGCTGCTGGCGTAAGGTAAATAACACTCGTGCACCGGCGCTTGTTGCAGTTGATCCACCAGTACCTGAGCCAGGCGCTGGTCCGCATCGCAGTCGGGGATTTTCACGTCGCGGGCCGCGAAGTCCTTGAGGATTGCCTTGAGGATGTCACTGATGGCCAGGGTGCAGGCCTGTTTTGGCAGATCGCGACAAAGGGTCGGCGCCAGACACACGGCGCGATAGTTGATTGGCTGGTTACTGTAGAAACTGTGCTCGGTCTCGGGTGGTACCCACACTGCATATTGCGGTGGCGACATGAACCGGCTGCTGCCGATTTCCATGTGCAACACGCCGTTGGCCGAATACTCCAGGGTCCCCCAGGGGTGGCGGTGTGCCAAGGCGTATTCGTGGGTTTCGAAATCGGCATAGCGGAAATATACCGGGGTCGGCAATTCGCTAAAATCCAGCAGGTCGATGTGCTTACTGTTCATGCTGTCCGAAATCAGGGGCGGGTTGTCTGGATAGAAGTATAGGCTTGTATCCAGACAAGCGGATAATTGCCCCTCATTAACGTTCTGGTTTTTCCCATGCAATACTCTTATCCCCTGCTGGCCATTTTCATTTGGGCCGGCAACACCGTGATCACCAAGATGTCAGCCGGGGCGATCTTCCCCGCCGAGATCGGCTTCTACCGCTGGCTGCTCGCCGGCCTGCTGTTCACCCCCTTCATGCTCAAGCCAGTGCTGAACCATTGGCCGGCGATCCGCCCGAACCTGGGCAAGGTCTTTGTCCTCGGCGTTCTCGGCATGGCCGTCTACCAGAGCCTGGCCTACTTCGCCGCAAGCCTCACTTCGGCCACGAACATGGGCATTATCCTGTCGCTGATGCCACTTATGTCATTGGCCATGGCAATCATCAGCCTCGGTCAGCGCCTGACCATCGGCGCGCTGGCGGGTGCCGTGTTGTCGTTCGCCGGTGTGCTGGTGGTGGTGTCCTCGGGCAGCCTCGACACGCTACTGGAGCACGGGGTAAACCTCGGCGACGCAATGATGCTGATCGCCACCCTGGCCTACGCGGTCTACAGCACGTTGCTGAAGAAGTGGCAGCTGAAACTGCCGCCGCTGGTACTCCTGTATTTGCAGGTGCTGGTAGCGGTGGTGGTGCTGTTTCCGCTGTTCCTTTTCTCAGAGAAGGCCGGCTTGACCCTGCAGAACACTCCGCTGGTGCTGTACGCCTGCCTGCTGGCTTCGATGGTTGCCCCGCTGGCCTGGATGCAGGCCGTGATACGCCTGGGGCCGAGCCGGACCACCTTGTTTTTCAATTTGCTGCCGTTGATTACCGCGCTGATTGCGGCGGTGGTGCTGCATGAGCAGCTGGCGATGTATCACTTGGTGGGGGGGATGTTGACCCTGGGCGGGGTGATTCTTTCTGAGCGCTGGACCACTGTATTAGGCCGCAAGGTCAGCGTTAGCCTGACCTGACGCATCGCCGTCTTCCTGTTAAACACCGGCTGCCTGCAATCGTGCCGCATGCTCGACAAACAACCTGATCGGGTCCGCCCCCTTGCCCACCAGTCCCAACGATTGATTGACGATATCGAAGTGATCCAGCGGATACTCGTCGCCAATCACCGTCCCAAGGTGCGAGCTGTAGCGCCCGACCATGCCATCACAATGCCCGGCTTCACGGACAAAGGTTTTGGCGAACAACCGGCAACTGCGGTTGGTGCCGTCAAACAGGTTGCGCCCCTTGTCGGTCTTGCCCGGCTGCAAGGTGCCGGACCACGAGTAATAGCGTACGCCATTGACCTCCTCCGGCCCTTGCCCGCCCCAGGTATCAGGCAATCCCTGTGGATAACGCTGGTTGAACAGCGCCACGCCTTCGGTGGTGAGGGAGTGATGGGAGGCATGTATGTCCACCGGCAGCTTCGGCCCGCGATAGCCGGTTTCCAGCAGGCCCATCAACGAGGCGATCAGCCGTAGCAGGAAACTCATCAGCCGGCCTTTGACGCTGTCATGGGGGTAGTGTTTGTGCAGATAGTCCGCCAGCTCCGAGCCATGATTCGGCCCCGCCACCGAAGTGACCGATGCGACCAGGTCCGGGCGCTTGGCCGCGGCATAGCGGGCAGTCAGTGAGCCTTGGCTGTGGCCGATCAGATTGACCCTGGCGGCTCCGGTTTCCCGGAGGATTTCGTCGATGCGTGTTAGCAATTGCTCGCCACGCACCTCGGTGGAATTGAGCGGTGAGATCTGCACCGCAAACACCACCGCACCATTACGGCGCAGCGCCTCGACGATCCCGTACCAGTACGGATAGAGCAGCAGACGGACAAACCCGAGCATTCCCGGGACCAGCACCAGCGGATAGCGCGCAGCAGAACCTTGCGACATGGGCGAACATCCTTGTGATCGGTGGGTGACGCAAGGCGCGATGCAAGACATCAGCCAAGCATCGCCAGCGAAGATGACAAGTCTATGTCAAATGCCTTGCTGCAACTGCACGACGCCCTCCACGACATCCGCAATGTCGATGAATTTCGGGCCGTTTTGCAAGGCTGCAGGCTGAACCCGGGGGGGCGATCTGTTGCCAAAAATCTCATAAAACTTTTCGCCGGACTCATTACTCACACCTTAAGTAGCGCTCACGTCCTCAGAGGCGTGACGCAAACCGGGTTAGCCTCCAGGAGAACGAGATGAGTGACATGCATTTGTCTGACGTAACCACCCTTCGCGAACGTGCGCGCAAGAACGTCGAAAACGGCGCCGTGACCGAGGACTACAGTGCCAACCTTGAGGAAGTACTACGCCTGCTCAATGAGTCGCTGGCCACCGAACTGGTCTGCGTGCTGCGTTACAAACGCCACTACTTCATGGCCGGTGGCCTAAAAGCTCACGTCGCTGCTGAAGAATTCCTCGAACATGCCAAACAGGAAGGTGAACACGCCGACCGACTTGCCGAGCGAATCGTGCAACTTGGAGGTGAACCGGAGTTCAACCCCGACACACTAACGAAAAACTCCCATGCTCAGTACGTGGCGGGTAACTCGCTCAAGGAAATGGTCTACGAGGATCTGGTGACCGAGCGAATTGCCATCGACAGTTATCGCGAGATTATTCAGTACATTGGCGAGAAGGACCCAACGACCCGACGCATCTTTGAGGATATTCTGGCTCAGGAAGAAGAGCATGCGGATGACATGGCGGACATACTCAAAGATCTCTGATAGCAACCAGGCCTTATCGCAATTAATTTGCTATCAGGCCTTTTTTATTGACCAGCAGATCATCTTGCACCCCCCACACACACGAGCATCAAGTTACAATCGCACAGTAGATTTAAAATACGAAATCCTTATATTTAAAACACAGACAAGACGTCTGCATAATTCCATAAAGGACTATACCCATGTATCTTGAAGACCAGCTTGAATTCATCGATTCGTTACCAGCACTACCAAAAACAGTAAAACCTCGAGCATTTTCCTCAGCACCTGACAGTCTGCCGATTGATCCATCCAAGGAAAGCGGCACTGTCGGCCCGGACATGATGAATATTTACGTGGCAGGAGTATCTGCTCAAAACCGCGATGACGTCGACAACTGTAAACTGCTGATGCAAAACGCCGCCTCACAGAAGTATGACATCAAAAAAGAACTGGAGCAGTGGTACGACTATTATGTACAGGGCCTGCGTACCCTCGGCTGGACATACAGCAAAATCAACAATCAGAACAAGGTAATACAAAGAACAGGCCTGACAATGGACGGTGTAGCCTTTGACATCCTTCAAAACCTGGTTGGCGCAAATGCACCACGCTTGGCGCAACTGGCCGGCAAAGCCGTGGAAGGCGTTAAAGGGGACGACGGGCTGATCAAAATCTATGAGCGAAATGCGCAAACAGGCTATGACGCCAACTTTGACATTTCTCCGGTCTGGCAAACCCGGGAAGGCTCTCCCATGATGATTCTCAGCTACATAAGTGTAGATGTAAAGGAAAGCTCCCGGGGTATTCTCTGGTGGAAATCGACCACTAAATCCACCGCCGTAAAATCAATGGCCACCCCCGTTTATCTCAACACTCAACTGTACGGCAGGGTCCGAAACAAGGTTCTTGAAAAGTTGGGGAACGCCGCTGACGAATTCCTTGACGGCATCCCAGGCTTCCAATAAAGCCCAGTTAAAAATGGCGCCGAGGTTTTTTATTACGACCTCAGCGCCAACCAAATCCAACTTCATTAGCGCAGAATCACATGAAACCATTATCACCCGACATCTATATAGTCGACGGGCACATAACCCTATTCCTCGGTCTACACCCAGAGCAATTCAAAGAAAATATTCTGCACGCATCCTTACTGGCAAGTTTAATAGCTAACGGGACCGCCGAGCGCTGGCTCTCTTCTTATACGACCTCGTTAGGAAGGCTGTTCTGGGAATCTGGGAAATTCAAAAATAGCCGCCGACCAAAATCGCCATCCAGCGTGCTAAAAATTGCGACCAACGCTCTATCCGAAGAACTAAGCGAAAAACAGCTACAGCAACTTAAAACTGCATTATCGATCGTCACGCAACTCCCCAGCGAGTCGCCCGCCAGCAATGCGTTCCTGAGCAGGATTCAAACAGAAAAACCACCTGCACTCGAAGAGTTCCCTTCGTTCAACGTGAGTACTCTATTGACGATTGTCTGCGAAAACAAAAAAATCGTTTCGCTTCAATTATCACTCGAAACCTCTAAAAAGGTAGACATAACCTTCCTTGAGCAACCGATCCGTGAAACGCTCATCCTCGGAGATATCGAAACTTCCTTGTGGAGCACTCGTTTGATTGAGGACAAGTACGCCTCAATTAGAAACCAGGTGTTCGCTAAACTCGGTAGCAAGGCGCGGACCCATTTGTTCCACGCCATTACTTCTGAAACTGAAACTGAAACTGACTCCAGCGACTGACTCTGCATTGAAGAACCTGCGGCCCATTACTGCGCATCGTGCCCCTTAAACACCCCTTGTGCGGACAGCCGCAGGCCTTCAACCCTTCACTGTTTTCGGTGCCTTTCCTTCCTTCATCTGCTCCAGCAACGGCGCACACTGATTCTGCTCTCCGCCGCTTGGCGCCACCAACGCCAGCAAGCCCGCTGCCGGTGCGGCAATCACACCCAGCGCAACCATTCCCGCGCCACGCAAAATCAACGGCACTGCTTTGACTCCTGCATCGGGCTTGATGAACTTGCCCCGCACGTACAGCGGTGAACGCAACGAAATCAAACGCCAACCCTTGGATTCCGGAGTGACGGTCAAGTCCAACTGCTCGGTCGCCATATTCGCCGTGCCATCGATATAGATGATTGCGTTCTCGGTATCGAAGACAAACAGCTGCGTGGTCGCCAGACCGCTCTTGATGTCGAAATCGGCAGCCGCACAGTTGATCTTCACTTCCTTGTCGCCAAAGATCTTGCCAACCACGTAATTGCCAACATTCAGCCCCGCCAACTCCATCAGCTCGCGACTGATGGCGCCGTCGTTGATCAGCATTTTCAGCTTGCCGTTGGCGCTGCCCAGCAATTTCGCCACCGAGTTGCCGCGCCCGCTGATATCGGCATCGCCATTGAGCTCGCCGAAACTGGTTTTCATCGGCTCGAAGGTCGGGAACAACTGCTTGAGCTTGAACCCCCTGGCAGTGAGTTTTGCCTGGCCTTCCAGCGGATCGGTATGGCCGTTGAGACGAATCTGCGCATCCAGCTTGCCGCCGGCCACACCGAAGCGCAGCGGCTCCAGGCTGAGCACACCATCGGTGAGCACCAGGTGGGTGTAGAGGTCATTGAACGGCAGCTTTTCACTGTGGACGATACGCTTGCCGGTGAATTCGACATCCGCGTCCATATCACGCCAGCGCTCGGTCTTGAACTCTTCGACTGGCAGCACCTTGTCCGCCGGTTGCTTGCTGTCACCGCCACGGGCTTGTTGCTTGGCATTGGAATCGGCCCCGATCAGCGGCGCCAGATCGGCAAACAACAATTGATTGGACAGTAGCGAGCCGCTGAGTTTCGGCCGTGGCTGACTGGCGACGTATTTCAGGCTGCCGTGGATGTCACTCCCGCCGATTTTGCCGTTGAACTCCTCATAGCGAAATACCGCGCCGCCGGCCTCATGCATCCTGGCGATCAGGTGACCGTCGGTGGTGTAGGGGGACGTATCCGGCAGGATCACGCCGGTCAGCGGGTAAAGATTGCCCAGGCTGGTGCCCGCCAGTTTCAGGCGCAGGTCCAGGGCGCCGAGATTCAGCGGGTCCGTCAGGGTACCGACCAGCTCGACGCTGGTATCGGCGATCTTCACCTGCGCCTGCAGCGGAAACGGTCTGTTCGAGTCTTGCAAGGCCAGCAAACCGCCGATCTTGCCCTGGCCCGTCAGCTTCTGGCCGTGATACTGGCCGTTGACCTTGAGGGCGAACGCATAATCCTGCGGCGCTGCCCCCTTCTCCAGGACCTTTTTTGCCGTTTTGTCGCCAACGATATCGCTGAACGGGATCGGCTTGCCCAAAGGATCGATGAGCACATCGAGTTGGCTTTTCAGCTGCCGGTCATCAAGGGTGACATGGCCTTTGTCGAAGCCGATTGCACCTATATCGACTACCCAGTTCGACGGTTCGGCATTCGGGTCCTTGGGATCGAATTTGAACGTCCAGTTGGCACGCCCGTCGGCCAGGCGCTGCAGCTCGGCATTGGGTTCGGTGAGGTCGATACGCGGAATGACCACGCGTTGCGCGAGCAACGCCAAGGGCGAGATGCGCAGTTCGACACGCTTGAGGGTGACCATCTGCGGCGCCTTCGACCATTCCGGGTTACCCAGGCTCAAATCCTGCGCTACCACATGCGGCCAAGGCACCCAGGCGCGCCAGCCTCCTTCATCAGGTTCGCGCTGCCAGACCACCGCGAGGTTGCCGTTGATGGCAAACGCACGGTGCAGCTCCTCGGAGACTTTGGCATTGATATTCGGTTTGATCCGGTTCCAATCGAAGAACACGATGACCAGTACCAGAATTGCCAGCAGTGCAAAAAGGCTGGCGAAGGTCCAGGAAAGTACTTTACGGGTGCGCGTCATTGCACAGGACTCCTGATACGACTGGGCGCCATGACCGCGGCGCACCTATGAAACGGTGAGCCAGAAACGGCCCGCCATGCAATCTACGACTGGTAAAAGCTCCGCAGGTTTAACCGATATCGCGTAAATCTGCGAGTCAAATGCTGACCAATGAGTTCTTGCAGCGTCACCGAGCCCTTATTTTTGTGAGACACAGCCAGGTCGAAAACAGCCATTTCATGGCAAAGCCCGCGACCGGAACGCCTGACCTAGAGGCCCGCGGGCAAACAATCAATTCCGTTGATTATTACCATTGCGTTTATGAACTTTTATATCGAGTTATCGAGAGTAGCATTGCCCTCGTAGCCACTTTCAAGCCCTTACGAGGAGCACCCGATCATGAAACGCCAACTACTACTTAGCCTTACCCTCTCGATGCTGGCCAGCAGCGCTTTTGCCCTGCCCGCCGCCGACCAGGCCACCCCCCAGGTCAAAGACAGCCACTCGGTTTTCAGCCAAACGGTCGCCGCTGATGGTTCCGATCGCACCCCACAGGGCCAGACCCTTGCCGAAGGCGGTAATGATCGCCTGAAAGAAAAAGGCCTGATCACTCAGGACGGTTCCGACCGTACCCCACAAGGCCAGACCCTCGCCGCCGATGGTTCGGACCGCACTCCACAAGGCCAGACCCTTGCTGAAGGTGGTGGTGATCGCGTAATCGAACGCAACAGCACTCTGAGCTAAGCCCATGGTCGCTCAGAAAAAAAGCCCAATCACCGCATTGGGCTTTTGATTTTTCAACACCGCCCTTCCCCGCGTGATCCCCCATAGTCGTTCGACGCCGGCAAAGCCGATTTGCTAGAGTGCGCCGCTCTCCCTTTGCAGAAAAACCTTGCGATGCTGCCCCGCGCCGAACAGAAACAACAGACCCGTAACGCCCTGATGGACGCCGCCCGGCGCTTGATGGACGGCGGCCGAGGATTCGGCAGCCTGAGCTTGCGCGAAGTGGCGAAAACCGCCGGCATAGTGCCCACCGGTTTCTATCGTCATTTCGCCGATATGGATGAGCTGGGCCTGGTGCTGGTAAGCGAAGTCGGCCAGACCTTTCGCGAAACCATCCGCCTGGTGCGGCACAATGAGTTCGTCATGGGCGGCATCATCGATGCTTCCGTGCGGATCTTCCTCGACGTGGTCAGCGCCAACCGTTCACAGTTCCTGTTTCTCGCTCGCGAGCAATATGGCGGCTCGGTGCCGGTGCGTCTGGCGATCGGCCGACTGCGCGAAGACATCAGTTCGGACCTGGCCGCTGATCTGTCGTTGATGCCGAAACTGCAACATCTGGGCATCGCTGACCTGAGCGTCATGGCCGATCTGATCGTAAAAAGCGTATTCGCCACCCTGCCGGACATCATCGACCCGCCTGCCGAAGCGTTGCCCGAACATCTGACGCCGCAAGCGAAGATCACCCAGCAGTTGCGCTTTATTTTTATTGGGCTCAAGCACTGGCAGGGACTCGGAAGCACCGAGTAATCCATTGGAAGATCGCAGCACGCCCCCTGCAAGAGCTGCCGAACGCTGCGCTCTCTTAATGACGCCCCAAAGAAGGGCATCAGAAAAATCAACGCACCAACTTCAATCAAAAAAAATATCTCAACCGCACACGTCCTACATTTCCCACAGCCTTTTCCTACACTTCCCGCTATTGGCAAGCCCCTTGCTCTAGCCTGAGCATTGTCCATTGCTGGAAGTCATCCCATGCTGGTGATTCATCGCAGAATCGACCCTCAACCTGAGTGGGCCGCCGAGCTTCACTTGACGTTCGAGGCCCGAAGCAAAAGCCGTTTGCGCTGTTTCAGTGCCGAGGGCGAGGACGTCGGGTTGTTTCTGGAGCGCGGCCAGCCTCCCCTGTATGACGGCGAATACCTGCACGCCGAAGACGGTCGCATTGTCCGCGTCTGCGCACGTCCGGAGCAGCTGCTGCACGTCACCTGCGCCAACGCCTTTGAACTGACTCGCGCCGCCTATCATCTGGGTAACCGTCACGTAGCCCTGCAAGTCGGCGACGGCTGGTTGCGCCTGCTCGACGATTACGTCCTCAAGGCCATGCTCGAACAGCTGGGCGCACAGGTCGAACCGATCGAAGCACCGTTCCAGCCTGAACACGGCGCATACGGCGGCGGCCACCACCATTCGCGCCACGGCGACGAAGACTTCAACTACGCGCCGAAACTGCACCAGTTCGGTGTGCGACTGTGAACCCGGCCTGGGCGCTCTTGCGCCTGGCCAGCCCGCAACTGCCGATTGGCGGCTACAGCTATTCTCAAGGCCTGGAAATGGCGGTGGATAACGGCCGCGTCAACGACCCCGACAGTGCCCGACGCTGGATCAGCGATCAGTTGCTGTTGAATCTGGCGCGCTTTGAAGCGCCATTGCTGCTCGCCCATTGCGTGGCCGCCGTGGAGGAGAACTGGGGCGAGTTGCTGCACCGCTGCGAAGAGCATCGCGCCAGCCGGGAAACCCGTGAGCTGCATCAGGAAAGCCGGCAGATGGGCTATTCCCTTCAGCAACTGCTCAATGGCCTGCCGGAACTCGATGAGGCGGCCCGCAGGTTTCTCCAGCAGCGTCCCGAGCCACATCTGGCGCTTGGTTGGGCCCTGGCCGCTCGCGCCTGGCAGATCAGCCCGCAGGATGCGCTGGCCGCGTGGCTGTGGAGCTGGCTGGAAAACCAACTGGCGGTACTGATGAAAACCTTGCCCCTGGGCCAGCAAGCCGCACAGCGCCTGACCAGCGAACTGGTGCCGCTCCTTCAACAAGCTCAACACCACGCCACTCAAATCGATCCCGAGCATTACGGCAGCGCCCCTTTCGGCCTGTCCCTGGCGTGTATGGCCCATGAGCGCCAATACAGCCGTCTATTCCGTTCCTAGGGCCCTTACTTTGGAGAATCACATGAACGCACAACCCCTGCGCGTCGGTATCGGCGGTCCGGTCGGCTCCGGTAAAACCGCGTTGACCCTGGCCCTGTGCCTGGCCCTGCGCGAGCGCTACAACCTGGCCGTCGTCACCAACGACATCTACACCCGCGAAGACGCCGATTTCCTGGTGCGCAACGAGGCCCTGGCGCCGGAACGCATCATCGGTGTCGAAACCGGTGGCTGCCCGCACACGGCGATCCGTGAAGACGCCTCGATCAATCTTGAAGCGGTGGATCAACTGAACCGGCGTTTTCCGGGGCTGGACCTGATTCTGGTGGAGTCCGGTGGCGACAACCTCTCCGCCACATTCAGCCCGGAACTGTCCGACCTGACCATCTACGTTATCGACGTGTCCGCCGGCGACAAACTGCCACGCAAGGGCGGGCCGGGAATCTGTAAATCCGATCTGCTGGTGATCAACAAGATCGACCTCGCGCCGCTGGTGGGTGCTTCGCTGTCGTTGATGGACAGCGACACAACACGCATGCGCAACGGCAAGCCCTTCGTGTTCAGCAACCAGAAAACCGGCCAGGGCCTGGAAGAGATCATCGCCTTCATCGAACGCCAGGGCCTGCTGACGGCTGCCTGATAACGACTTTTCAACAAGGAAGCTTATCCATGACACTCAAACGCATCCTCGCCGCGACGGCCCTGCTGTTGACCCCGGCCCTCGCCTTCGCCCACCCGGGGCACGGCGACAACGGCTTGATCGCCGGCATCAGCCACCCGCTCGGCGGCCTCGACCACTTGTTGGCAATGCTGGCGGTCGGCCTGTGGGCGGCGCAGCAGCAAGGCATCGCGCGTTGGGCCCTGCCGTGTACCTTTGTTGGCACCCTGTTGATCGGCGGGCTGCTGGGCTTTGCCGGGATCAACCTGCCGGCGCTGGAAAACGGGATTGCCGCTTCAGTGCTGGCCCTGGGCCTTGCAGTGGCATTGGCGGTGCGTCCGCCATTGGCCATGGCGGTTGGCGCGACAGCGTTGTTTGCGCTGTTCCATGGCGTGGCGCATGGCCTGGAGTTGCCGGAAATGACCAGTCCCTGGACCTATGCCGCAGGATTTGTAGCCGCGACGGCGGTGTTGCACGCCGGCGGATATGCGCTGGTGCGGGTACTGCCGCAGGCCGCCGCACCACTGGTGAGACTGGCCGGTGCTGCTTCGGCGGCGACCGGGGCATGGCTGCTGGCAGGCTGAGTCTCTGTTGCCTGAACCGGCCTCTTCGCGGGCAAGGCCGCTCCCACAATTTACAGGGTGTCCACACTATTAAGATTCGGCGCAAATCCTGTGGGAGCGGGCTTGCCCGCGATGACGGCCTGACAGACACCGCATCTCTGCGGTCAGCCTCTCTGCTACCATGTCGCGCAATTAACCCTGCCGTGACGACGCCAGCCAATGCCGCATGTTTCCCGCTCCGCCTCCCAGCCTGAACTGACCGCCCTGTTCGCTTCAGTGCAACAGCATTTCCTGGACGTCATTGTGCCGCTCTGGCAAGGCCCGGGCTGGAATGCCGACATGGCGCTGCCTTACGAGGCACTGGACGCCGAGCAGCATGCGCTGCCCCCACAGCGTTACCGGGCCATGGCCTGTGCGCGGCAGCTGTTTGTGTTTGCCAGCCTGATCGGCCAGGTGCCGGCCGCCGAAGAGCGCGCCGCAGCGCTGTTCCGTTCCCTGCAGCGGCATTTCCACGATGCCGAGCACGGCGGCTGGTTCTACAGCGTCGACGCACAGGGCGCGCCGCTGGACCAGCGCAAAGACCTGTACACCCACGCCTTCATCCTGTTCGCCTGCGCCCATTACTGGGACAAGGTCCGCGAGCCGTTAGTGGAGTCGGTGCTCAACGCCGCCCTGGAAGTGGTGTCGCAACGTTTCGCCACGGGCGACGGCCTGTACGAAGCCACGCTCGAGCGCGATTGGTCTTGCCTTGATAGCGGCCCCCTGCAAAACCCGCTGATGCACCTGGCGGAAGCCTTCCTCGCCACGCTATCGGTTCGCGAAGACCTCGCCGTACAACAGGCGCTTGTCGAGTTATGCACAGCCATGCAAAAGCGTTTTATTGATCCACAACACGGTGTGCTGATGGAAAAGCCGCTCGATGCTGTGGATAACTGGTTCGAGCCGGGCCACCAGTTCGAGTGGTATTTCCTGTTGGAGTCCAGCGAGCTGCTGCGTGGCTCGAAGTTGCATGACTCGCTGGAACGCGCGTTCACCTTTACCGAGCAACTGGGCGTCGAGCAACAGACCGGAGCCGTGCGGGCCATGCTGGACCTCGGGCCGGATGGCGGCTCCCGGGACGCTACGCAACGCATCTGGGCACAGGCCGAGTACCTGCGCGCCTTGACGCTACGCCCGCACAGCGAAGCCGTGGTGTTGCGTCAATTGCAGGCATTAAAGCAGCACTCGCTGCACGCGCACGGTTGGTATGAATGCCGGGATGAACATGGTGAAGTGAGCCGTCGCGACATGCCATCGACCACGCCTTATCACCTGGCGACTTGTTACCGCGGGTTGGCCGATTACCTTGCCTGACCTGCGAAAGATCGCAGCCTCCGGCAGAGCTGGCGCAGGCTGCGATCTGGCTATACGTGCTACTCAATCCACTTGCGGTCGCCAGTGAAGCTGATGGTCAACCATCTCGCCGCATCCGCCTTGCCGAGTTTCGCGGAAATGTCCTCCCGTAACCGGTCCAGGTCCCCAACGCCATCGATCGGGTAATCCCCCGGCAGCACCACGTGAATCTCGATAAAACACGCCCGTCCGTGTTTCTGCACGTAGGAAATGTAATCATCGAACCCGTGCTCGAGCTTGGCCGCTTCCATCACCTGACGCACCTTGTCGTCCAGTTGATCCGGGACGATACCCAGCACTTCGCGCAAAGCCGGACCAAGGATTTTGAAAGCCGGGGGAAGCATGCCCAAGGCCAGCAGAATCAGAATCAGCGGGTCGACATACACCGCCCATTCGTCGTACCCCTGAACTTTGAGCAGCAACGCGATGAGGAAACTCACCAGCAGGCCCGCCGACAGCATCGCATCCACCAGCCAACTGATGTTGTCGAACTGAATCAGTGATGATTTGAGTGTGCGATTGCGATGGCGGACGTAGAAGAAATAAATGAGTTCAACGACCGTAAACACCGCCGCATAAAAGATCACCAGCCCGAGCTCGACCTCGCGGCCGCCGCTGATGATGCCGAACACACCGTTGAGAAAGGCGTAAACGGCCACCAGGAATATGAAACTGCCTTCGATCACCAGCACCATGGGCTCCAGGTGCCAGGAGCCGAACTGGAAGCGCTGATTGCTTTCCTTGGCGATCAGCCGGGCGGTGATCAGCATCAGCACCTTGATGAAGGCTGCGATTAACGAAAAGAAGCCATCGAACAGGATGGATTGAGCGCCCGAAACAAAACCGGTGATGATCCCGGCGACTGTCACGGCGAGCATCAGAAAGGTTGATTGTTTGAGCAGCGACTGCTCGCCTCGATTACTCACTTGAGCTCCTCTAATACCTCTAGACCGCCGTGTACGGCGGGTTACTTGAGGGAGGAGTCTAGCTGATGTCTTGTACTGCCTGTTCCGGCCCCTTCGCGGGCAAGCCCGCGAATGGCCGTTACTCGGTCTTAAGCCTTGCGCTCAATCGCGAAGCCAGCCCAGGTCTGGCTGACCGGCATCAGCTCCAGGCTGTTGATGTTGATGTGTGCCGGAGCATTGAGGACCCAGAAGACGGTCTCGGCAATGTCTTGCGGCTGGATGGGTTCGGCGCCGGCATAGGTCGCGTTGTAGCGTTCCTGGTCGCCGGCAAACCGCACCAGCGAGAACTCGCTCTCGCACAGGCCCGGTTCGATGTTGCTGACGCGCACACCGGTGCCTTGCAGGTCGCAACGCAGATTCAGGGAGAACTGTTTGACGAATGCCTTGGTCGCACCGTAGACGTGGCTGCCCGGGTACGGATAGTTACCGGCGATGGAGCCAAGGTTGATGATGCCGGCACCGCGGCCGTGGGCGATCAGGCGAGGCAGCAGCAAACGGGTGCTGTACATCAGGCCTTTGACGTTGGTATCGACCATGGTGTCCCAATCGTCCAGGTCGCACTTGGGCGCTGGATCAACACCCAGGGCCAACCCTGCGTTGTTGATCAGCCCACGCAATTTGGCGAAGGACGGCGGCAGGTTGGCGATCGCCTCTTCCATGGCCTTGCGGTCGCGCACATCGAGCACCAGGCCATGAACCTCGGTCTGCTTCGACAACTCGGCGCACAGCGCATTCAGGCGCTCTTCACGACGACCTGTCAGCACCAGCTTCCAGCCGGCCTCGGCAAAACGACGGGCACAGGCTTCACCAAAACCGGAAGTCGCGCCGGTAATAAACAGGGTGTTGGACATCGTGTTCTCCTTGCGTCGGCTGATCGCCAGCCATTGGAATAGAAAATCAGCAGGCAGCATGCCGCGCCGCGCTCATACCGGCAACACGTTCCCGGCGGGCCGACACTGTACAAAAAACAGCCAATCCATTGCGCGCCTTACGGTACGGGGCTTTGCGCCATGTGCACGCACGTTATCCACAGGCCGGTCCACAGTCTTTGGGGGCAAGTGGAAAAGCTGCAAGCCGCTATCCACAAGGCTTTGCGCGGTGATTTGAAACTTTTTTGCTTGACCCTCGATAGTCTGCGGTGTAGTCCATGGCATTTTGCACGATCGACCGGGCAAACGGGCGATGGCGCCAAGCCAGTAACCACGGCCTTCAGCGAAGTCTTTCCAGAGTTTAATCACAGACTTATCCACAGGCTTATCCACGCCATTTTGACGCAGTTTCATCATCAACAAAAAGGTTGACAAAGCAGGCTTTAGGCTACGTAAAAACGCCTGATCAAAAAACAACCACACCCACGCAAGCCACGGATTCAGAGGCTTTCAGCCAGCTACTCCCACGTTATTCACAGCCAGTTCCACAGCAAACGGGGACAAGTCCAAACCGTGTCAAAACAACTATTTACAGCGGCTTTATGTCGCGCTTTCGGAGCTTGGAAAATTTGTTTTCCACAATTTCCTGAATGCCTGCAAAAAACCTGTGCTAGCGATTGCGCAGTGTCAGTCACCTCGATGCTGACTGTACCGCCGCAATCGCGAGCAGGCTCGCTCCCACAAGGGATGAGCACCGTTTCGGGGATGTAAAAAAGCCCCGGCGATTGCTCGTCGGGGCTTGGTTACTTCAGCGTGGAATCAGTGCCCACCAAGATACGCGTTACGCACATCCTCGTTGACCAGCAGCTCCTTGCCGGTACCCGTCATGCGGATTTCTCCGTTGACCATCACATACGCACGATCCGACAGTCTGAGCGCGTGGTTGGCGTTCTGCTCCACCAGGAAGATGGTCATGCCGGTCTTGGCCAGTTCGCGCAGGGTCGCAAAAATCTGCTTCACCACGATTGGCGCCAGCCCCAGGCTCGGCTCGTCCAGCAGCAACAACTTGGGTCGGCTCATCAGCGCACGGGCGATGGCGAGCATTTGCTGCTCGCCACCGGACATGGTCATCGCTCGCTGGGTTCGCCGCTCCTCGAGCCGTGGGAACAGCTCGAACATGCGTTGCATGTCTTCCTTGGCGTACTTGTCGCCAATCGGAATGGTGCCCATCAGCAGGTTTTCCTCGACGGTCATGTCGGGGAACACCCGCCGCCCTTCCGGCGACTGCGCGATGCCGTTGGAGGCGATGTAGTGCGACGACTTGTGGGTAATGTCCACGCCCTGATAGAGAATCTTCCCGTTCGCCGCGCGCGGCTGACCGAAGATCGACATCAGCAGGGTCGACTTGCCGGCGCCGTTGGAACCGATGAGGCTGACGGTTTCTCCTTCGTTGATGTGCAGCGAAACTTTCTTCAGGGCCTGGATCGGCCCGTAAAACACGTCCAGTTCCTGGAGTTCGAGGATGGGTTGGGTCATACCACCTCCTCTTCATCGGCGCCCAGGTAGGCTGCAATCACTTTCGGGTCGTTGCGGATATCGTCGGGGCCGCCCTCGGCGATGACGATGCCGTGGTCCAGCACCACGATGTGGTCGGAAATACTCATTACCATGCCCATGTCGTGTTCGATCAGCACCACGGTCAGATCGTGCTCGTCGCGCAGCAGCCGGATCATCGCGCTCAGCGCTTCGGTTTCCTGAGGGTTGAGGCCGGCGGCCGGTTCGTCGAGGCAGATGATCTGCGGACGGGTGCACATGGCCCGGGCGATTTCCAGGCGGCGCTGTTGGCCGTAGGACAATTCACCCGCCAGGCGGTTGGCGCAGTCCACCAGGTCCACCACTTCCAGCCAGTAGAAGGCGTGGTCCAGCGCATCGCTTTCGGCCTTGCGGTAGCCCTTGGTGTTGAGGATGCCCGCCAGCATGTTGCGGTTGACCCACATATGCTGGGCCACCAGCAGGTTTTCCAGTACCGACATTTCCTTGAACAGGCGAATGTTCTGGAAGGTCCGCGCCAGCCCGGCCCGGTTCACCAGGTGGGTGCCGCCGAACATCTTGTAGCGCAGCCGGGTGATGAAGTTTTTTGGCGAGACGAAATCGGTCGGCTTGAACGATTCGCCCAGCAACTGGATGACGTTGGTCTGCTGCCCGCGCACGTTCAGTTCGATCTTGCCGCCGGAGGCCTTGTAGAACCCGGTCAGGCAGTTGAACACGGTGGTCTTGCCGGCGCCGTTGGGGCCGATCAGGGCGAAGATAGAGTTGCGCTTGACCTGCAGGCTCACATCATTCAACGCCTTGATGCCGCCGAAGTGCATCATCAGCTTCTCGACAGAGAGTACGACTTCGCTCATGGCGCTACTCCTTTACGCGGGGTCACACCGGTGCGGCTGATCCGAATCAGGCCGCGTGGTCGCCAGATCATCATCAACACCATCAGGATGCCGAACAGCAGGACGCGGTATTCGGCGAAGCCTCGCAGCAACTCCGGGGCGACGGTCAACACAAAGGCTGCAATCACTACGCCGATGGTCGAGCCCATGCCGCCGAGTACCACGATGGCGAGGATCAGGGCCGATTCAAAGAAGGTGAACGAGGTCGGGTTGACGAAGCCCTGGTAGGTGGCGAAGAACACACCCGCCAGACCGGCCGTCGATGCACCGATGGTGAACGCCGAGAGCTTGACCAGCACGTGGTTCAGCCCCATGGAGCGGCAAGCGATCTCGTCTTCACGCAGCGCTTCCCAGGCACGACCGACCGGCATCTTCACCAGACGATGCTTGATGTACAAAACAGCCAACACGACCAGGAACAACACCGCGTAGATGAAGTAGTACTTCACGTCCGGGTTGTAGGCGATACCGAAGAACTCATGGAACGGTACGCCACCATCCTTCGCCCGCTTGCCGAACTCCAGGCCGAAGAAAGTCGGCAGTGGTGCAGGCATGCCGTTTGGGCCGCCGGTCAGGGACAGCCAGTTGTTAAGGATCAGGCGAATGATTTCACCGAAGCCCAGGGTCACGATCGCCAGGTAGTCACCGTGCAAGCGCAGCACCGGGAAACCCAGGATGCAACCGGCCAGCCCGGCTGTGATTGCCGCCAGTGGCAACACCGTCCAGAAACCCAGGCCCAGATACTGATAACCGAGTGCCAGGCCATAGGCGCCGATGGCGTAGAACGCCACGTAACCCAGGTCAAGCAGGCCGGCCAGGCCGACCACAATGTTGAGCCCCAGGCCCAGCAGCACGTAGATCAACCCGAGAATGACCACGCCCAGCAGGTAGGAGTTGGAGAAAAATGGAAACACCACGGCGATGACGATCACCAGCGGGATGATCCAGCGCAACCGCGACTTGTAGTCTGGCGCCAGAACATGGACCCCGGAACCGGTAGACTCAAAACCTTCGAGAATTTTCAGACCCTTCGGGGTTTGCAGGAACATGCTCAGGGCGAATCGACCCGCCATGACTATGGCGACAATCCAGGCCACCCGGGTGGTTTCCAGGTTAAAGCCGTAGCCATCGAGTACGACGCCGACAATCGGCCCGAACACAATCAGGGCAATGAGGCCGGCAAGAATCGCGTCAACCAGACTTTTTTTGATATCAATGGTTTTTTTAGTGGTTGAAGACATCGTTTACACCTTCGACACAAGAGGACGGCCGAGCAGGCCTTGGGGCCGAAAGACCAGAACGAGAACCAGCAGCGAGAAGCTGAAAACGTCTTTGTAGTCCGAGTTCACAAGACCGGAAAACAGCGACTCGGAAATCCCGAGGATAATCCCGCCGAGCATGGCGCCAGGCAGCGAACCAATCCCGCCGAGTACCGCGGCGGTGAACGCCTTGATCCCGATGATGAAGCCGGCGTAGAAGTCGAATGTGCCGTAGTTCATGGTGATCAGTACGCCGGCCAGGGCCGCCATCGCTGCACCGATGATAAACACGTAGGAAATCACCCTGTCGGTGTTGATCCCCAGGATCGAAGCCATCTTGCGGTCTTGCTGGGTTGCACGGCACATGCGGCCGAGCTTGGTGTACTTGATGATGTAGGTCAGCGCGGCCATGCCGACAAACGCGGCGACCAGAATGAAAACCTTGGTGTAGGTCAACTGCACAAAACCTGTACCGACCTCGACACGCCAGGCTCCCGTGAGCAACGTTGGAACACCTTGTTGTTTGGCGCCCTGGGCGATTTGCGCATAGTTTTGCAAGATCAGCGAGATACCGATGGCGCTGATCAGCGGTGCCAGTCGAGTGGAGTTACGCAGGGGTTTGTAGGCGACACGCTCGATGACCCAGCCATACACCGCCGTGACGACGATGGTGAAGATCAGGGTGCCGAGCATCAGCAGCGGGAAGGATTCAATACCGAAGTATGCCAGCAGAGCCAGACTGATTGCCGCGAGGTAAGCGGAAATCATGTAAACCTCGCCGTGGGCGAAGTTGATCATGCCGATGATGCCGTAGACCATTGTGTAGCCGATGGCTATCAGGCCATAGACCGACCCGAGGGTCAGGCCGTTGACCAGTTGCTGCAGGAAAATACCATCCATAACGCAATCTCACGCAATGAGAACCTGCACACCTGTGGGTGTGCGGCTCTTCTAAGAAAAATACAGATGTACGTCGGAGCGATGTTAGACACGATCAGGCAAGCCACCACCGCCCCCCTGTAGGAGCGAGCATGCTCGCGAAGAACCTGAGGACAACGCGTTTAACCAGCAAGCACGCGTTATCGTTGACGTTTTTCGCGAGCATGCTCGCTCCTGCAGGGGAGCAGCGCGGCTCAACTGATCAGGTAAGCCCTTACTTCTGTTTTTCCAGCTGGTGGTATTTGCCGTCCTTGTCCCACTGGTAAACCACGTAGTCGGACACTTTCAGGTCGCCCTTGCCGTCCCAGGTCTTCTCGCCCATGACGGTTTTGACCGGGTTTTTCTTCAGCCATGCAGCCGCTTCTTCGCCCTTGTTGGACTTGGCGCCGTTGAAGGCCGCAGCCAGGGTCTGTACCGAAGCGTAGGCGTACAGGGTGTACCCTTCAGGCTCGGTACCGGCCTTGCGGAAGGCGTCTACCACAGCCTTGCTGTCTGGCAGCAGGCGAGGGTCGGCACCGAAAGTCATCAGCACGCCGTCAACGAATTGCGGACCGCCAGCGGTGGTCACCAGTTCGTCGGTCACGATGCCGTCGTCGGACATGAACTTGACGTCTTTCAGCCCTTGTTCACGCAGTTGACGCACCAGAGGACCGGCTTCCGGGTGCAGGCCACCGAAGTAGACGACGTCAGCGCCGGCACCGCGAATCTTGGTGACAATGGTGCTGAAGTCTTTCTCGCCACGGGTCAGGCCTTCATACAGCACAGGCGTTACGCCGCGCTTGACCAGTTGAGCCTTGGTGGCATCCGCCAGGCCTTGGCCGTAGGTGTCCTTGTCGTGCAGCACGACAACCTTCTTGCCCTTGAGCACGTCGACGATGTAGTCGCCGGCAACGATGCCTTGCTGGTCGTCACGCCCACACATACGGAACATGGCGCTCAGGCCGCGCTCGGTAACAGCCGGGTTGGTGGAGCCTGGAGTGATTGCGATGATGCCCGCTTCGTCATAGATCTCGGAGGCCGGGATGGTCGACGAGGAGCAGAAGTGACCGACCACGCCGGCGACTTTCTGGTTGGTCAGGTCCTTGGCGACCGTCACAGCCTGTTTCGGTTCGCAGGCGTCATCGCCCTTGACCAGTACGATTTTTTCCCCGTTTACGCCGCCCGCTGCGTTGACCGCATCGGCCGCAGCCTGTGCACCCTTCATGTACTGCTCGCCGAATGCCGCGTTGGCGCCAGTCATTGGTCCCGCTACGCCGATCTTGATGTCAGCCTGAGCAAACGCAGAAACACCCAACGCAGCTGCCACTGCGAGGGCCAGAAAACCTTTCTTGTAAAACGTCTGGGACATGAGGTGGTGCTCCATGGTTTTTTTAATTGGCACTGCGACTTCTCTGACTGCTCAGAGCAAGGGCCGTGCCATCGGTTTTTTATTCTGAAAAAAGTCGCTGCTTTATTATTATTTCGACTGTCTCGAGCCCATTTTCATTGGGCGTGCAACCGTCTAAACCGCGGAAGGTAAAACCTAAGTTTTTTTGAGGCGCAACCCACGCGCGCCATCATTGCAACCGCGACACCAAACGACGTGCAACCAGCCTGTAACATCGTGCGTCACCGAAGTGCACACTGCTGGTGCGGGACTGCTACAACCCGCACCACTACAGGCTAGCTGCAGATCGAAAAAGCGCCGCTTTCTGCTATCGATATCAACAATCAAATCACGATCCGCAGGCACTGGCCTGCGTGATACAGCGAGAAACCCGCCTCGTACAGACAACTACGCAATCCGACTCCCGCCAAGGGTTGCATGGGGGCGAAGGGTATCGGCAAGGATTGAGGATTTCCGTTACACAAGTAATCGGCAAAGGCTTTGCCGACCACTGTACCCGTTGTTACACCCCGGCCGTTGTAACCGGTCACTGCCACCAGGCCGGGCGCCGGTTCGAACAGGCGCATCAGATGATCGGGGGTGAAGGCGATGCAACCAGTCCAGGTGCATTCCCATTCCACCGGCTTGAGGTACGGGAAGTAGTGTTGCTGAACCCGATCGGCCCAGGCCTTGAGAAACCAGGCCGGCTTTTGATTGCCGTTGCCGAGACTGCCAAGCAGCAGGCGCCCGTCTTTGTCTCGACGGATACTGCTCAGGACCTGGCGGGTATCCCAGGACCCTTGGCCACCGGGCAAGATTTGCTGCGCAGCGTCTTCAGTCAACGGCACCGACGCCACTTGATAGTAATAACCGGGGAAGAAATTGCGCCGCAATTCGGTCCAGTCGCCTTCGGTGTAAGCGTTTGAAGCAATGACCACTTGCTCGGCCAGTACCGAACCCTGGGCGGTTTGCACCGACCAGCGCTGCCCCTGGCGTTCGAGCCGGGTGACCGGGGAATGATCGAACAGCTGTCCACCAAGGCCGATAGCCGCTTTGGCCAGGCCGGTGGTGTAGGCCATCGGATTGAGGGTGCCGGCACGGCGATCGAGCAACGCAGCGGCGATCTTTTTAGTGCCGGTGGCTTGCTCGCAGGCTTGACCGGTGAGCAATTCCACCGGCGCCCCACGGCGCTTCCATTGTTCTTCGCGACTGCGCAAGTCCGATTCGCCACGGGCGTTGTGCGCCATGTGCAGCGTGCCTTCGCGGCGCAACTGGCAATCGATGTTGTACTTGTCCACAAGGCTGAACACCAGGGATGGAGCCGCACCGAGCATGCGATTGAGCTGGCTGCCAACCTCTTCGCCAAACCCGGCTTCGATCTCGTCCGGTGGAATCCACATGCCGGCGTTGACCAACCCGACATTGCGCCCGGAACCGCCGTGGCCAGCGCGATGGGCTTCCAGCACACAGACAGTTTTGCCTTGTTCCAGCAGATGTACCGCCGCCGACAAACCGGTGAAGCCGGCGCCGATGACGCATACATCGACTTTTACTTCCCCCTTGAGCGCCGAGTTGTCGGGCCTTTGCGGCGTCAGTTTTTCCCACAGACATTCTTCGCGTAACGGCATTGCCAGACTCCAACAGAAACCTAACCACCCACACAAATCAGTGTGGGAGCGGGCTTGCTCGCGAAAGCGGTATGTCAGTCACCATTAATATCGCTGACAGATTGCATTCGCGAGCAAGCCCGCTCCCACAGGAAATCTTGTTCGACTTGAGACTCAGTCGAACGTGATCCCTTGAGCCAACGGCAACTCCAGCGAATAGTTCACGGTGTTGGTCTGCCGGCGCATGTAGCCGCGCCATGCATCGGAACCGGATTCACGGCCGCCACCGGTTTCTTTCTCCCCGCCAAACGCGCCGCCGATTTCTGCGCCGCTCGGGCCGATGTTGACGTTGGCGATGCCGCAATCGCTGCCCACCGCGGACATGAACTGTTCGGCTTCACGCACGTCAGTGGTGAAGATGCAGGACGACAGGCCTTGTGGCACCGCGTTGTTCAAACGCAGGGCTTCCTGGAAATCGCTGTAGCCGACCACGTAAAGAATCGGTGCGAAGGTCTCGTGGCAGACCACATCGCTCTGCTCCGGCATTTCGACGATGGCCGGCGAAACGTAATAGGCATTCGGGAACTGCTCTTCCAGCTGGCGCTTGCCGCCGAACACCTTGCCGCCTTCGCTCAGGGCCTGCTCCAGAGCATCCTGCATATTTTCGAAGCTGTTTTTGTCGATCAGCGGGCCGATCAGGTTGCCTTCCAGTGGGTGACCGATGCGCACTTTGGAATAGGCGGCTTTCAGACGGGTGACGATTTCTTCCTTGACCGATTCGTGGGCAATCAAACGACGCAACGTGGTGCAACGCTGACCGGCTGTGCCGACGGCGCTGAACAGAATGGCGCGAACGGCCATGTCCAGGTCGGCGCTTGGGCCGAGAATCATCGCGTTGTTGCCGCCCAGCTCCAGAATGCTGCGGGCGAAGCGCGCGGCGATTTTCGGTGCCACTTCGCGGCCCATGCGAGTGCTGCCGGTGGCGCTGACCAGCGCAACACGCGGATCATCGACCAGAGCTTCACCGGCATCGCGACCGCCAATAATTACCTGGCTCAGGTGCGCAGGTGCGTCGCTGAAGTTCTTCAGCACGCGATCGAACAGAGCCTGGCAAGCCAGCGCGGTCAGTGGGGTTTTCTCTGACGGCTTCCAGATCACCGGGTTGCCGCAGACCAGTGCCAGCGTGGCGTTCCAGGCCCAGACCGCGACCGGGAAGTTGAAAGCGCTGATCACGCCGACGACGCCCAGCGGATGCCAGGTTTCACGCATGTGGTGGCCAGGACGCTCGGAGGCGATGGTCAGACCGTACAGCTGGCGGGACAGACCGACGGCGAAGTCGCAGATGTCGATCATTTCCTGAACTTCACCCAGGCCTTCCTGGGTGATCTTGCCGGCTTCCCAGGACACCAACTCGCCGAGGTCAGCCTTGTATTCACGCAGGATATCGCCCAGTTGCCGCACCAGTTCGCCACGGCGTGGTGCCGGCACCTTGCGCCACAACTCGAACGCATGATCTGCGCGACTGATGTGCTGCTCGACTTCGGCAGCGCCTTCCCAGTTCACGGCGGCGATGCGACTGCCGTCGATGGGGGAATGAACCGGCACTTTGCCGTTCTGGTAAAGGGCCGGGTTCACACCTAGACGATCAAGCAATGCGGCAACCATGGGTCACTCCTCAAGCAAAAGACAGAATGCGTGCAGCCGATGTCTCACGGCTGATCAGACCTGTAGTTTTAGCCTCCCGCAGGTTACTCAACAAACGACCTTTAAGAGAGATATCATTCCGTTTATTCATGCTGCGCATTGTTGGCAATAAGAAATAAGCACAAAGGACCACCCATGCTGAACAAACGCTATTTGCCATCGATCACTGCGCTGCAGTGTTTCGAAGCCGTGACCCGGCATTTGAGCTTCACCCGGGCCGCCGAAGAGCTGAATTTGACCCAAAGCGCCGTGAGCAAACAGGTCGCGCAACTCGAAGAGTTGTTGCAGCACCTGCTGTTTCGCCGGGTTCGCCGACGCCTGCAAATGACGCCCGCCGGCGATCTGTACCTGGTGGAAGTACGAAAAATCCTGACTCAGGTAGAGATGTCGACCCACTACTTGCGTTCCTACGGCGGTGAAACCGAAGTCCTGCGTGTCTCGACGCCCTCGACCTTCGGCGCGCGCTGGCTGGTGCCGCGCCTCAAGGGCTGGCGCCTGCGCCACCCGTCAATCCATCTGGACCTGTGCAATGAGCAGGAAGCCGACGACCTGCTGCAAGGTCGCAGTGACCTGGCGTTCTACTTCGGCCAAGGCGCACGGCCCGGCACTGAGTGCCTGAAACTGTTCGGTGAAGAGCTTGTGCCTGTCTGCGCCCCCGACAGCCTGCCCGCCAAGCCGTTCACCGACCCGACGCAACTTGCCGATCTGGTCCTGTTGCAAAACGCCTCACGGCCCCAAGCCTGGCATGACTGGTTCGACAGTCAGGGCTACCACACCGAACACAGCTACCACGGCCCGCGCTTCGAAACCTTTTACATGTGCATTCGCGCCGCCCAGGTCGGTTGTGGCGTGGCGCTGTTGCCGCGTTTTCTGGTGGAAGAGGAACTGGCTGACGGCAAGCTGGTCATTGCCTGGCAGCATGCAATGCCCAGCAGCGACGCTTACTACCTGGCCTATCCGGAACATTCGGCGGAAGTGCCCAAGGTGCGGGTATTTGTGAAGTGGATGCTGGAGCAGATTGATAGCCCGGACATTTCACAAATTTAAAGGTGTACCCAACCCCTGTGGGGGCGGGCTTGCTCGCGAAGGCGGTGTGTCATACATCCATGTTGAATGACACTCCGCCTTCGCGAGCAAGCCCGCTCCCACAGGGGATCTGCTGCGGTCTGGAAATTGCTGGCAATTCTGGCCATTGATATGCGCCACTACGCCCATTCGTTGAAACAGCTGAACCGTCGCGACCACAGGCCGCGACCCGCCTGGAGACCCCCGTTATGAGCGAGAGTGTGTTTGCCGATCGCATCGTGCAGAACCTGCTCGACACCGACTTCTACAAACTGACGATGATGCAGGCGGTGCTGCACAACTACCCGAACGTGGAAGTCGAATGGGAGTTTCGTTGTCGTAATGGCGAGGATCTGCGCCCGTACCTGGCGGAAATCCGTTTCCAGATCGAGCGCTTGGCCGAGTTGAGCCTGAGTGCCGACCAGTTGAGTTTCCTGGAGCGCATCAGCTTCCTGAAACCGGATTTCCTGCGCTTTCTCGGGCTGTTCCGTTTCAATCTGCGCTACATCCACACGGGAATTGAAAACGGCGAGCTGTTCATCCGCCTGCGCGGTCCCTGGTTGCACGTGATTCTGTTCGAAGTGCCGCTTCTGGCGCTGATCAGCGAAGTGCGCAACCGCTATCGCTACCGGGAAGTCGTTCTGGAACAGGCGCGCGAGCAGCTCTACAGCAAATTCGACTGGCTGAGTGCCAACGCCGGCAGCGACGAATTGTCCGAATTGCAGGTAGCCGATTTCGGCACCCGTCGGCGTTTTTCGTACCGCGTGCAGGAAGAAGTGGTGAACGTGCTCAAGCATGATTTCCCCGGACGCTTCGTCGGCACCAGCAATGTGCACCTGTCCCGGGAGCTGGGCATGAAACCGTTGGGCACCATGGCCCACGAGTGGATCATGGCCCATCAGCAACTCGGCCCACGGCTGATCGACAGCCAGATTGCCGCTCTCGACTGTTGGGTCCGCGAGTACCGTGGCCTGCTCGGCATCGCCCTGACTGACTGCATCACCATGGATGCGTTCCTTGGCGATTTCGATCTGTTTTTTGCCAAGCTGTTCGACGGCCTGCGTCATGACTCCGGTGACCCGATCCTGTGGGCGGAGAAAGCCATTACCCACTATCACCAGCTCGGCATCGACCCGATGAGCAAGACGCTGACCTTCTCCGACAGCCTGACCCTGCCCCGGTGCCTGGAGATATTCCGGGCGCTGCGCGGGCGGATCAATGTCAGTTTCGGCATCGGTACCAACCTGACGTGCGACATTCCCGGTGTCGAACCGACGAGCATCGTGCTTAAAATGACTGCCTGCAACGGCCAGCCGGTGGCGAAGATCTCCGACGAGCCAGGCAAGACTCACTGTAAAGACCCGAATTTCGTCGCCTATCTGCGACACGTGTTCCAGGTTCCTGCCCCATCCAGTCTATCTAGCAAGGAGTGAATTCATGCAAGCCGTACAGCGTGAGATTGCTGAACAGCTCAATGTCCAGCCGCCGTTCGCCGACGAGGCCGCGCTTGAAGCCGAAGTGGCCCGGCGCGTTACTTTCATTCAGGATTGCCTGCTCAATTCCGGACTGAAAACCCTGGTGCTGGGCATCAGTGGTGGCGTCGACTCGCTCACCGCCGGCCTGCTGGCACAGCGCGCCATCCGCGAACTGCGCCAGCGCAGCGGTGACGCCGCCTACAAATTCATCGCCGTACGCCTGCCGTACGAAACCCAGTTCGATGAACACGACGCGCAGGCGTCCGTGGACTTCATCAAACCGGACGAGCGCCACACCGTGAACATCGGCCCGGCGGTCAAATCCCTGGCCAATGAAGTGGCGGCGTTTGAAGGCAAGCATGCGGTATCGGTGGACTTCGTGCTCGGCAACACCAAGGCGCGGATGCGCATGGTCGCCCAATACACCATCGCCGGTGCGGCTCACGGCCTGGTGATCGGAACTGACCACGCGGCTGAAGCGGTGATGGGCTTCTTCACCAAATTCGGTGACGGCGCCTGTGACCTGGCCCCCCTCAGCGGCCTGGTGAAAAACCAGGTGCGTGCCATTGCTCGCAGCTTCGGCGCACCGGAGTCGCTGGTGGAAAAAATCCCGACGGCCGACCTTGAAGACCTGTCCCCAGGCAAACCTGACGAAGCGTCCCATGGCGTGACCTATGCCGAGATCGACGCGTTTCTGCATGGTGAGCCGGTGCGCGAGGAAGCGTTCAAGATCATTTGTGATACGTACAACAAGACTCATCACAAGCGGGTAATGCCGTTTGCGCCTTGATTTGTGAGTGGTATGAAAAAGCCCGCTGAAGCGTTGATCTTCAGCGGGCTTTTCTTTGGTCGGTGTCCCGTCCTGAATAAGGTTTACACCTTCTGACCTATTTTCAGGAGGGAGCAATGGATTCGGGGAAAAGGCGC
>NZ_JBWKOF010000017.1:0-19021 GCF_059415945.1 Pseudomonas sp. GW821-FHT09H03
GTGGCGACAGGTTACTACTTTGTGGGGATCTTTCTTCAGCAGGGTTCGGCCGGGCTTAAGCAGGATCCGGAGATGGCATTACGTTACTTTCGTAAAGCTGCCGATCAAGGCAATGCCCAGGCCCAGTATGATGTCGGTAACAAGTTAGCGCCAAAGAGCATTGCCCCCTCTATTGCCCGGCAGATGCGCAGATGCGCTGCCGAACAGGGCCACGGCGAAGCGGCTACAGAATTAGGCGTCCATCTTCAAACCAAGGGGCAGTATCAAGAAGCGCTCGAAGCATTCCAGCTCGGAGTGGCGGCTGGAGATGAGACTTCAGCCGGTTTTATGGAGGAGGGATTTCGCGGTCCAGAACCTACAAATGAATTGCACTACCTCGGTCAAAAGGAAGATCTGGAACGCGCCGAACGCTACGAAAAAATCTGGAAAGTGCTCTCTGGCTACTCCTATGCCAACCCCAAAGTCCCCGAAATCAACGAAATCCTCCCGCTGCCACCGGCCAAACTCCCAGCCTGGGACGGCAAGCTCCAATGGCTCGAAGAACGCCTGGCAAACGTCCCGCCAGAAAAGCCCAGCGAAGCGCTGATCCAGCAACTGGCCAAGGCCAAACTCCTCGACCCCACTTCCGGTCGACCGCTACCAGCATCTCCCGATTTCATCCGGGAGCCTTACCGCAAGCTGACCTGCAACAGCGGTCAAGCCTGCCCGCAATCCGGCTATTGGAAAGCGGAAGGCATCGTCGACGAGATCCGACGTTTCGAGAAAGGCGAAATCATGCCGACATTGAACGTCCGGCGTAGCCATAGCCGCTTCCTGCTCGCCGATCGTATTACCGTCGCAGAGGAAAACATCGAATGGATATTGTTCGGTGAAGCCTGAGCATTTCTGATCCGATGATCAGTCGAGGCGCTCGGCGGTTGGTCGGTAGCAAGAGCCTGACAAATCAATGCCAATTCCGGCATCTGCAAGGAGCAGCACAATGACCAAACTTAAAACAGGCAAAATAAACGAAGAGTTTGAGGCCGACCCACAAGGAGCGGAAACGACAACAGACGATTGCTATGTTCAAGTGGACCAGGAAGGTAACGTCCTCAGTGCCCAAGTCTGTGGCAGCGTGGTGGAGAAGGTAGAGGGTGGCATAAAAGTCACTCGCCCCGATGGGTCAATAGTGTACCGGCAAGAAGGGGGAAATATCAGGATCGAGAATTTGATCCCCAAATCAGTAGGGATCGAGGACTTATCCGAAATTGAGTCGTTTGCGATGCGCACTGTGAATGGCATGCGTATTTATCGCGTGAATTATGTTGGCGGGGGTTATGTCGAGGTGACGTATTCAAAAGAGGGTCAAGTGATTGGCCTTATCGGTTACAACATCGAGCAAACCATCAGCAAGGACAATGAAATTCTGGTTCGCCAAGGAAAATCGGCCAGCGGTCAGGTGCATTGATTCGCTGTAGGAGCGAGCTAGTCAGCGAGGCGTTCAAGGACGCCGCGCGTAGTCAGAATGTCCGCGTCATCGTTAACCATCATCGCGAGCCTGCTCGCTCCTACAGTTGATCTGTGCCATCCACAAAATCCGCGAACAGCCCCGACCCCCTGTAGGAGCGAGCACGCTCGCGAAAAACCCGAGAGCGCCGCGGGCATCCAGAATGCCCGCGTCATCGTTAACCTCCATCGCCAGCCTGCTCGCTCTTACAGGGAGCGGTTACATTCCTGGCAACTCGGCGCTACTACGCAACCACCCGATAACAAGGCACATACGCCGCGCCACCCGGCAATTTCATCCGATGCTGGGCCACAAATGCCTTAAGCAGCTGATCCAGCGGCTGCATGATCGCGGCATCCCCACGGATCTGATACGGCCCGTGTTCCTCGATCAGGCGGATGCCCTTGTCCTTGACGTTGCCGGCGACGATGCCGGAGAACGCGCGGCGCAGGTTGGCGGCCAGTTCGTGGGCGGGCAGGTCACGGCTCAGTTTCAGGTTGGCCATGTTCTCGTGGGTCGGATCGAACGGGCGCTGGAAGCCTTCGTCGATTTTCAACAGCCAGTTGAAGTGGAAGGCGTCGGCGCGCTCGCGGCGGAATTGCTTGACCTCCTTGAGGCCCTGGGTCATCTGGCGGGCGACTTCGGTCGGGTTGTCGATGATGATCTGGTAGTGCTGCTTGGCGCCATCGCCCAAGGTGGCACCGACGAACGCGTCAAGCTGTTCCAGGTACGGTGCGGCATGTTTAGGCCCGGTGAGAATGACCGGGAAGGGCAGGCCCTGATTGTCCGGGTGCATCAGGATGCCGAGCAGGTACAGGAACTCTTCGGCCGTGCCGGCGCCGCCCGGGAAAATGATGATGCCGTGGCCGACGCGCACGAAGGCTTCCAGGCGCTTTTCGATGTCCGGCAGGATCACCAGTTCGTTGACGATCGGGTTTGGCGCTTCGGCGGCGATGATCCCAGGTTCCGTCAGGCCCAGGTAGCGACCACCGTGGATGCGCTGCTTGGCATGGGCGATGGTGGCGCCTTTCATCGGGCCTTTCATCACGCCGGGGCCGCAACCGGTGCAGATGTCCAGGCTGCGCAGGCCCAGTTCGTGGCCGACTTTCTTGGTGTATTTGTATTCTTCGGTGTTGATCGAGTGGCCGCCCCAGCACACCACGATCTTCGGCTCGACACCGGGGCGCAGGGTGCGGGCGTTGCGCAGCAGGTGGAAAACGTAGTCACTGATGCCCTGGGAGGTGCTCAGGTCGATGCGCTGGCTGTCGAGTTCGTTTTCGGTGTAGACGATGTCACGCAAGGCGCTGAACAGCATTTCCCGGGTGCTGGCGATCATTTCGCCGTCGACGAAGGCGTCGGCCGGGGCGTTCAGCAGTTCCAGGCGTACGCCGCGGTCTTGCTGGTGGATGCGGATTTCAAAGTCTTTGTAGGCTTCAAGGATGGTTTTGGCGTTGTCGACGTGGGCGCCAGTGTTGAGGATGGCCAGGGCGCATTGGCGGAAGATGTCGTAGGTGCTGCCGGAACCGGCTTCGCTCAGTTGCTGGACTTCGCGTTGGGACAGTGTTTCCAGGCTGCCTTTAGGGCTGACCGAGGCGTTGATTACTTGTCGTTGGGTCATTCAATGATCCTTAAAACGATGGCATTCGCGCAAACCAGCGAATGACACCCGAATAGTATGTATCCATGAAAGAAGATGGCACGAACTGCGGGGTCTCGCCACGTCCTCCCTTTGACGATGAAAAGATGAAAAGGAGCCCCAGCATAGCTAAATCCCCCGCAGAGGCGATAATGCCCCCGCAGTCTTTTTGTCTACGACCCAAGGAATCCCGACGTAATGTTCGAAATCCAGCCGATGAACGCCGACACCTATCGGCAACAGACACGGCGCAGCACAGTGATTATTGCCCTGATCTTTCTGGCCCTGGCCATGTTCCTGTCGACCGCCGCCGTGGCCTTGTTCGGCGAACCCGGGGGTGACAACCTGCGATTCAACGTCGGTGGCGTGTTTGTGGCGGTGCTGGTGATGGCGGCATTGATGCGCAAAGTGTTCTGGACGCAGGCATGGATGGCGCCGGCGGTGTACAACTGGCAGCTCAAGCGCAGCCTGATGAGTGTTACCAATGTGATGCATCATGTGACCAGCGCTGTGGAGGCCGGCGATCCGATCGCCGTTAAGGTGCTACGGTTCTATCATCTGGGCTTGAATCAGATGCATGAACTGGACGGCAACTCCAGCGACCACAGCCAGTTGATCCGTGAAATGGACCAGCACAAGGCGCGGATGCAAGCGCTGGGCATCGACACGCAGCAGACGCGCCTGGATCCGGCCTGGCTGGAAGCGCTCAAGCGAACATCGCGGTAACAGAACTTCAGGGACCAACCATGGGGCAGCCGGCGATCATCGATCAAATTGACACACTCCGCTCTGGCGTGAACCGGCTCAAGATCCGTTCTGCGGTGAGCCTGTTGGTCGCGGTTTGCCTTTCGATGACGGCTATCCTGATCTGGGAAGCCTGGACCGCGCGCCAGTACCATCTGCATGACAAGGAAGTGGCGATGTCCAACCTTGCGCAGACCCTGGCCTCACAGGCTCAGGCGACGATCAAGCAGGCGGATACGTTGCTGTTTGCCCTGGTCGACCGCCTGGAGCATGACGGTGTCGATCCGGTCCGCCTGCCACGTTTGCTCGCCGCCGAGCGCGGTGAACTCAGCCAGCTCCATGGCCTGTTCGTGCTGGACGAAAAAGGGCAATGGGTCGCCAACTCCAACGGCGCCGAACAGACCGGTCTGAACAACTCCGACCGCGAGTACTTTATCTACCACCGCGATAATCCCGGGCGTGGGCCGCACATCGGGCCAACGATCAAGAGTCGTTCCAGCGGCGAGTGGGTCATGACGGTGTCGCGCCGGGTCAATCATCCCGATGGCAGTTTTGCCGGGGTGGCGCTGGCCACCATTTACCTCAGCCATTTCCTGCAGCTCTACGACAGCATCGATATCGGCCGTAACGGCGTGATTAACCTGATCGCCGACGACGCCTCCGTCGTCATACGTCGACCGTTCAACGAGGCGGAGATCGGCACCAGCCTTGCCAAGAGCCCTTTGTTTCTCCAATTGCTGCCCAAGGCTGACGCCGGGACGGCGACGATAAAGTCGATCCTCGACGGGGTCGAACGGGTGGTGGGGTATCGCCGGGTCGAGAACTATCCGCTGATCGTATTCGTCGCGATCAACAAGGAGGAATCTCTGGATGGCTGGCGCAAGCAGGCCCTGCTCAGCGCAGGCATCGTCGCGTTGTTGCTGACCTTTGTGGGCATGCTGGGTTATCGACTGATCAACCTGATGAGGCAGCAGAATCTGGTTCAAGTCGAGTTGCTCGACACCCAGGAGCAACTACTGGAAGTCAATCGCAATCTCGAGCGGCTGGCGCTCAATGATGCCCTCACGGGCTTGGCCAACCGGCGCCAGTTCGATGTGTTTATCGAGGCGGAACTGGGTCGCGCCCATCGCAACCAGGCAGGCCTCGCGCTGCTGATGATCGATGTCGATCATTTCAAGGCTTTTAACGACCACCAGGGTCACCTGGCGGGTGACGAGTGTCTGCGCAACATCAGTGCGATCATCACCGACAACATCAAGCGTCCCACAGATCTGGCGGCGCGCTACGGTGGCGAAGAATTTGCCGTGGTGCTGCCCGGCACCGATTACGTCGGGGCGTTTCTGGTGGCGGAAAAAATCCGTCGCGCAGTGATGCAGGTGGCCATTGCCCACGGCGAAAGCCCCGAAGGTATTGTCACCGTCAGCCTGGGTGTGTGCGCCTGTGAACCGAACTCGGAGCTGCGGCCCGAGGACCTGATCGGTGCGGCGGACAAGGCGCTGTATGTGGCCAAGGCCAGCGGGCGCAATATGAGTGTGATTGCCAACTGACGACAGGGTCTGCAGACCCCGCCCTGCACCAACCGGGCCGGCTCACGCCAACCTTTGTGGGAACTGGCCTGCCGGCGATGGCGCCCGAGTGTTCGATGCAAGGTCCAGGCTAATCCCTGACGAGCCAGACCTACAAAGGATGGGCCTGCCGAGTCAGCGCATTCGGCGCAGCTTCATCCGCTGGAACAACCAAAGATAAACCACCCCGTTTATCATCAGCACCACAGCCCCCAGGCCAAGCTGCATGCTCGGCGTCAGCCCCGTCGGGTAGATCACCGGCCAGATGTAATGCTCGATGAACCCACCTGCGTAACCGGTCTGTTCTGCCCCATGGCGCATGTTGTTTTCCCAGTCCGTCAGCGGGCAGGGCAGGTGAAAGAACTCCACCACCATGCCCCAGGCCGCCGCAGGCACATGCCAGTACGGCACTGACCGCCATTTCAGTGCCAGCAGCCCGCCAAACAGCACGAACACAATGAACAACAAATGGAACAGCACCAGCCCATCGGCGGCGAGTCGGTAGAGCATGTCGGTACCTGAGGTAACCTGCCAGTCAGTCCATGGTGCGCGGGCGGCTCATTCACGAAAATCAGTAAACTCGGCGCGCATCCGCCCGTTGTGTTTGGCCTTGTAGAGCAACTGGTCGACCTGCTCGATGAACTCTAGCGGTGTGGCATGCATCGAGGCCGTGGTGGTGCCGACTCCCAGGCTGACGCTCAGCAGGTTCGACACCGCAGAAAGCTCGTGCGGGATCTGCTGCTGGCGAATCAGGTGCAGGCATTTGTGGGCCACCAGCCTGGCGGATTCGGCATCGGTTTCCGGGAGCAGCCAGACGAATTCTTCGCCGCCGATACGGGCGATGAAATCCCGTGGCCGATTGGCTGCCAGCGACAGGGTTTGCGCCACCTGGCGCAGGCATTCGTCCCCCTTGATGTGGCCGTAATGGTCGTTGTATTGCTTGAAGTAGTCGATGTCCAGCATCAACAACGAGAGGGCCGAGCCGGTGCGCTGCGCGGCGTTCCACTCGCGTTCCAGCACGGTGTCGAACATGCGCCGGTTGGCGATACCGGTCAGGCCATCCTGGAAGGAATACTCTTCAAGTTGCTTTTGCAGGCGCAGCAAATGCTCTTCGGTTTTCTTGCGCTCACTGATGTCGAACATGAAGCCCACGAGTGCCTCAACCTCACCATCCTTGCGCAGCACGTGCACTACGTCGCGAATCCACACGTATTCGCCTTTGTCCGTCAGCGCCCGGTAGTCGGCTTCGTGATCGACTCCCGCCCGGGATTGGGAAACGCAGAAGTCGACGACATAATTGCGATCATCAGGGTGCATGCGTTCGACCCAGTCGTTGACCGAGGCCCAGCTGTCCTGCTTCCAGCCCAGCAATTGCTCGATCTGCGGCCCGATGTAGCTGAATGTCATGGTTTTCCAGTCGATGCGCCAAGGAATCGCCTGGGTTGATTCGAGCAGGGTTTTGTAGACGTCGCTATCCGTTTCGATTGAGCTCATGAAATACCTGGCCTCGAAGAAAAGTGCAGCGCCATCATGTTGCTACCACCGCAGTGTTTCAAGCGGGCAGCCGATGAATGGCACAGGCTTGAGGACCGGATCGTCGAGGCAAATTTCGCAAGAATGTGCATGCGTTTGGCCGCGACTGCTGGCACAGTCTGGCTTTTTTCCCTGTATGTAGAATGCTATGTCCGAATTACATCTGCCGCGCACTGCGTTTCTTCGCGGTGCCGTGGCGATCATGCCGCTGTCCCTGGCCACCGCGCCCTGGGGGCTGCTGGCCGGTTCCATGGCCATCGAGGCCAATCTCACGCCCCTGCAAGGTCAGGGCTTGTCCAGTATCGTGTTTGCCGGGGCCGCGCAACTGGTGGCCATCGGCATGCTCAAGGGCGGGGCCGGGATCTTTTCGATTCTGCTGACCACCTTGCTGCTGACCTCCCAGCACTTGCTCTACGGGATGAGCCTGCGCTCGGTCATTTCGCCACTGCCGGGCCGCTGGCGCGCAGGGCTGGGGTTCTTGCTCACCGATGAACTGTTCGCCTTGACCAGCCAACATGACAAGCAACAGTTCAACCGCTGGTACGCCCTGGGCGTCGGCCTGACGTTCTACGTCGCCTGGAATCTTTTTACCCTGGCCGGCATCGTGCTCGGCAGCAGCATTCCAGGCCTTGAACACCTGGGCCTGGACTTCTCCATCGCGGCAACTTTCATCGCCCTGATTACCCCGGTGGTACGCAACGTACCGACGGTGATCTGTGTGGCGGTTTCGCTGTTCTGCTCGGTGCTGTTCAGCTATTGGCAATGGGGGTCGGCCCTGGTGCTCTCAGGGTTGGCGGGCATGACCGCGGGTTTTATCTGCAACAAATTCCAGGGTGGACGCGCATGATGGTTTGGGCAGTGATTATCGGCATGGGCGTGTTGGTGTTTCTCAACCGCTATGTGTTCCTCGAACCCAGGCTGCCACTGCGCCTGAGCAGCAATGCCCGACAGTTTCTCGGTTTTGCCGTGCCGGGCATGCTCACCGCGATCTGCGGGCCGATCGTGTTCATGCCGGAAAAACAACTTAACCTGCAATGGGACAACCCTTACCTGATCAGCTCGCTGGTGGCTGTGGGGTTGGTGCTTTATACCCGCAACACTTTGCTCAGCATGTTGTTAAGCATGGGGTTTTTCTTTTTGCTGCGCTGGTGGCTTTGAACCGGGGGCGGGAAACTGTTCTACGCTTGAAGGCAAGACAGATCCCTTTTAGCAAGAGAGGTGAACATGGCCAACGAGCCCAAACATTCCGACCCGGAAGAGGACGCGGACGAACCTACGCAAGAAGAGATCGAACGGCAGAAGCGTTCGGTACCGGACTGGAAACATCCAGACGACGGGACTGAGTTGTCAGAACCGGACCGTAAGTTTTGAGCGCCTGAAAAACGACAACGCCCCGCATCGAGCGTAATCGCTGTTCACTTAAGCAGGGTCACACACTTGTGGCGAGGGGGCTTGCCCCCTTGCCACAAGGCGTGTCGATATTGATCACCCTTGCTCCAGGCACTCTGGAAATTCGGGGTGGGTTGCACGATACCCCAGGGTCTTGTCGATCCAGGCATTCAACTCATTGACCATTACCGGCGGTTTACCAGGGTAGGTTTCAAGGGTTGAAGCGAGGACTTCATTGATCCCGGGAATGGATCGAAGATTGCGGGTTTTGATGTATTGCCCGATAAAGCAGTCGAGTTGGTAATGTTCTGTCTTTGTGAGATAGGCATAGGCCAGACTCGCGGCTTGATTATTTGTAAAATCGTCGCGCAATTGAGTTTTTCTCTGCAAGGCTTATTGTTATAGGATTTCCTTGGTCGCTGACTCTTCGGTCACCTGGTTGTCGGAAATGCGGCGCGAATGCTAGCTGTAGTTTTTGTAAATGTATCTATTGCCACGACAGAGTCTGACAAGCGGTTAATGCCGCAAAAATGAGTGTTAACCGGGCGAAACACTAGTTGTAGCTGGTATGTACGAAACCTTTAATACAAGTTGTTATTTATGACTGCTTTCGCGTTCTGGTTGATTGTTCAAGCGACTGTTCGCTCGATCAGCGCCGGGCCCTGGTTCCGGACGTTGCCAATCGCCTTGTCGACCTGATACCACTCGAACACCTCGCTCGCCTCGCCCTGGAACAGCAGCATTTGCTCGGCGCGCTCACTTGACGTCGCAGGATCGAGCCATTCGCGCGCCAGTTCAGCCGACAGCACCACTGGCCGCCGGTCATGCACATCAAGCAGGCCACCGGCGCTGTCAGCGGTGATGATGACGAAGCCATCGTGTTCCCGTGGCGGTAAACCATCGAGCGGGAACTGACCGATCGCGGCACAGAACACGGGCCCCTTGTCTCGCCGCCGGATCAGCCAGGGCTGCTTTGTGGCATCGCCGGCATCGACCCACTCAAACCAGTTATCGACCGGGCAGATCGCGCGGTGTGGCCAGATCGCCTTGAAGTAGGGCCCGTGGGCCACTTTCTCGACCCGGGCATTGATCGGCGCTGCACGATCTTTCGCCCAATGCGGTCGCCAGCCCCAGCGCACTGAGTCGGCGTGCAGGCGCTCGTTCTCCACGTGCAGCAGGGCAAGTTGCATGGTGGGCGCGGCGTTGTAGCGCGCCAACGGCTCATGACCGATGTGGTTGATCATTGCATCGGGGATGCTCAGCGCCGCGACGAAATCGTGGATGCCCCGATATTGCGAGAGTCGTCCGCACATTGCCTGACACCCTTGTTATGAAACACCGACCGGAGTTTTGAGCTTAGTTGCATCGGCTAAAATCGGCACCCCTCCCACTTACAGGGCAAGCACCGGAACAAAACCCCGTGTACCTTATCCAACCTGCGCCCGCAGGCAATGCGGGTCTACAACGGATGAACCGGCAAAGATTTTTTTTGCTGTCGAGCATCAGGTCTGGCCCAAGGCAAAACATGAATAAGTTGTACAAGTTTTTAATCGCGAGCGTGATGGCAGCCGGACTGCTGGGTTGTATCGCGGCCCCCATTGAAATGACGCCGCAGACCGAACAGCGTTTGCGCGCACAACCACCGATCCGCTTTTTGCTGACCTTCGATGACGGTCCCAGCGCCTCGAGTTGGTGGAATCCGACCGAGACCGTGCTCGACAGCCTGGCGCGCAATCCGCTGCAACCGGACATCAAGGCCGTGTTCTTCGTGCAGACCCGCGCGTCCCGGGCCGGGGGCAGTGAAATCGGGCAGGGCATCATGCGTCGCGAACAGGCCGAAGGGCACATTCTGGGTTTCCACACTGCCACACCCGGTCATACCAATCATCGCTCCCTCGACCCGCAGGAACTGGAGCAGGCCCTCACCGAAGGCTGCGCCGACATCGCGGCGATCAGCGGTACGCCTGCGGTCCTGCTGCGCCCGCCATTCTGGAACTACGACAAACGCACCTTCGCCGCCTATCAGCAGCATGGCCTGCACGTGTTGCTGACCGACTTGAGTGCCAATGACGGCAAGATCTGGGGCTTCAACGCCAGCCCCCGCAGGCGCTCGCACATGCTGCGCTCGATGTCTGAAGTACGCGAGCGCATTGCCCGAGGCGAACTGCCGGTGGTCGACGGGGTGATTCCGGTAGTGGTGACCTTTCACGACCTCAACCGCTATACCGCCCGGCATACCCGCGAGTACCTGCAGATACTCCTCGACAGTGCCCGGGCCAGCGGCGTGAAAACCGCAGACAAGCCTTTTTACGACGATCGGGACGCCTTGTTGCGGGCGGCA
Organism: Pseudomonas sp. GW821-FHT09H03; assembly: GCF_059415945.1. Taxonomy (NCBI): domain Bacteria; kingdom Pseudomonadati; phylum Pseudomonadota; class Gammaproteobacteria; order Pseudomonadales; family Pseudomonadaceae; genus Pseudomonas; species Pseudomonas sp. GW821-FHT09H03. The sequence goes on from NZ_JBWKOF010000017.1 coordinate 10,695, forward strand.
TTGGCACGCACCGTGCGCGATGCTTCACAACCGGTGCAGTTGCCAGGGCTGTGGAACTGGATCTGGGGCCGCAACGCCCATTGAAAAACCTTGGAAATGCGAGGCAGCTAACACTAATTGCCAATGATCACTGGCGCAAAAATCCCAAAGTGTATCTATTCTGAAACGGATCAAGATTGACCTGTCACCGCTCGAGGCACCGGCCATGATCCCGATTTCAGTCCTTTGCAGTATCGTCGAGTCAGGTTTTCAGCCGCTGTCCTGTGAGTGCACGGAAAGCCACGGACTCCTGCGAATCGAGGTATTTGACGCTGTTTCCGGGCGTGTGGAGTTGTTGCTCGACGGCGTTTCGATAGAGCAACTGACCAGTGTGCGCGCCATCTCCGACTTCGTGGGTGAGTTGCGCACCGAGATGAGCGCCGGGCGCCGGGCGTTTGCCGGATAGGTCAGCGCTTTACCTCGGGCAGGTGCCATCAGTCGCGGGGCAGCAGCTCATCGATCATCCGCAAGCAATGATTCAAACCTGGTGACACATCACCCACCCGTTGGCTGAGGATGATCGGCGAGGTCGCGTTGTCTTCCAGCAGCGGCGTGAAACCAATGTCGTCGCGGTGCAGCAATTGCACTGAAGCCGGTACCAGGGTGACGCCAATGCCTGCTCCCACCAGCCCGATCGCCGTTTGCAACTCGTTGGTCCACTGCGCCACATGGATGCTCACTCCATAGGACTCGAACAGCGCGATCACGTGGTCGGCGTAGCTGGGTCGCGGGTTGCCGGGGTAGAGCACAAAGGGCTCTTTGGCCAGGTCGCGCAAGCTGATGGGTCCACCGAGCAAGGGATGACCGGCAGGCAGGGCGGCCACCAGGCGGTCTTCGGTCAGGACGGTCTGGACGATCGCCGGATCGTCGATGCGGATTCGCCCGAAGCCGATGTCGATGCGTCCAGCCTTGAGCGCCTGCACCTGCTGCAGCGTGGTCATTTCCGAGAGCCCCAGCTCCAGCTCCAAAGGCTCGCCACTGCGCAGGCGACGAATCAGTTCCGGCAGGACGCCATACAGTGTCGACGGCGCAAAACCGATGCCCAGCCAGGTTTTTTCTCCCTGGCCGATGCGCCGCGTGTTGTCGCAGACCTTGCTCAGTTGTTCGAGCAGGGCAGTGGAGTGTTCATGGAAAAACCGTCCGGCGTCGGTCAGCTTCAACGGCCGCCCCCGTTCAAGCAGTACAACCCCGAGTTCATCTTCAAGTTGCTGGATCTGCCGGCTCAGCGGCGGCTGGGCGATGTGCAGCAGTTCGGCGGCGCGGGTGAAGTTGAGGGTTTGGGCCAATACCTGAAAATACCGCAGGTGACGCAGTTCCATGGTGCCTCCGCTGCTCGATCAGTTGCATACCTTTAAGGTATTGAGTCAGACCAATTCTATATTGGCTTCGCGAAAAAAGCCGTACGAGAATCGATTCCAGAACTTCAAGAACCTGACGGGTATCGAAATGCTTGCAACTGCCATTGAATCGATCGAGACGATCATCGTCGATCTGCCGACCATCCGCCCGCACAAGTTGGCGATGCACACCATGCAGAACCAGACCCTGGTGATCATTCGCGTGCGTTGCGCCGACGGCATCGAAGGCATCGGTGAATCCACCACCATCGGTGGCCTGGCCTATGGCAACGAGAGCCCGGACAGCATCAAGACCAACATCGACACGCACTTCACGCCATTACTGCTCGGCCAGGACAGCGGCAACGTCAACGCCGCCATGTTGCGTCTGGAGCGCAGTATCCGTGGCAATACCTTCGCCAAATCCGGCATTGAAACCGCGTTGCTCGACGCCCAGGGCAAGCGCCTTGGCCTGCCGGTCAGCGAATTGCTGGGTGGCCGCGTGCGTGATGCGCTGCCCGTGGCCTGGACCCTGGCCAGCGGTGATACCGCGAAGGACATCGCCGAAGCGGAAAAAATGCTCGAGCTGCGCCGCCACCGTATCTTCAAACTGAAAATCGGTGCCGGTGAAGTCAACCGCGACCTGGCCCACGTCATTGCGATCAAGAAAGCCCTGGGCGATCGTGCCAGCGTGCGCGTCGACGTCAATCAGGCCTGGGACGAAGCGGTTGCACTGCGGGCCTGCCGGATCCTCGGCACCAACGGCATCGACCTGATCGAACAGCCGATCTCGCGCAACAACCGCAGCGGCATGGCGCGCCTGAATGCCATGAGCCCGGCACCGATCATGGCCGACGAGTCCATCGAGTGCGTGGAAGATGCGTTCAACCTGGCCCGTGAAGGTGCAGCGTCGGTGTTCGCCCTGAAGATCGCCAAGAACGGTGGCCCGCGCGCGGTACTGCGCACCGCCGCCATCGCCGAGGCGGCCGGTATCGGCCTGTACGGCGGCACCATGCTCGAAGGCGGGATCGGCACCATGGCCTCGGCCCATGCCTTTGTCACCCTGAACAAACTGGCCTGGGACACCGAACTGTTCGGCCCGCTGCTGCTGACCGAAGACATTCTCAGTGAACCGCTGGTGTATCGCGACTTTGAACTGCACGTGCCGACAACACCGGGTCTGGGCCTGAACCTGGATGAAGAGCGCCTGACGTTTTTCCGCCGCGACAAAACATCCACTGCCATTCATCAAGCCTGAGGAGAGCATTATGCTGTTCCACGTAAAAATGACCGTGAACCTGCCGGTCGATATGAATCCCGAAGCGGCGGCCAAACTGAAGGCTGACGAAAAAGCCCTGGCGCAGCGCCTGCAAGAGCAGGGCAAGTGGCGCCACCTGTGGCGCATCGCCGGGCACTATGCCAACTACAGCGTGTTCGATGTCGACAGCGTTCAGGAGTTGCACGACCTGCTGATGCAGTTACCACTGTTTCCGTACATGGCCATCGAGATCGACGCCCTGTGCCGGCATCCTTCTTCCATCCGTGACGATGACCGCTGAACCTGGCCTGTTCAGCTCGATACGCCAATAATTACAAGATGAGGAACCCCTGATGAACGTAAAGATTTCCCACACTGCCGAAGTCCAGAAATTTCTCGAAGAGGCCAGCGGCCTGCACAACGACGCCGGCAGCCCACGCACCAAGGCCTTGGTCTACCGCATCCTGCGTGATTCGGTGAATATCATCGAAGACCTGGCGGTGACCCCGGAAGAATTCTGGAAAGCCGTGAACTACCTCAACGTGCTGGGTGCACGTCAGGAGGCGGGCCTGGTGGTGGCCGGGCTGGGCCTGGAACATTACCTCGACCTGCTGATGGACGCTGAAGACGAGCAGGCCGGCAAATCCGGCGGCACCCCGCGTACTATCGAAGGCCCGCTGTACGTGGCCGGTGCACCGCTGTCCCAAGGCGAAGCACGTCTGGATGACGGCGTCGATCCGGGTGTGACCCTGTTCATGCAAGGCCGCGTGTTCAACACCGCTGGCGAACCGCTGGCTGGCGCCGTGGTAGACGTGTGGCACGCCAACACCGGTGGTACCTACTCGTACTTCGATCCCACCCAATCGGAATTCAACCTGCGTCGCCGTATCGTCACCGACGCCGAAGGCCGTTATCGTTTTCGCAGCATCGTGCCGTCGGGCTACGGCTGCCCACCGGACGGTCCGACCCAGCAACTGCTCGATCAACTGGGCCGTCACGGCCAGCGTCCGGCGCACGTGCACTTCTTCATTTCGGCAGCGGACCATCGCCATCTGACCACCCAGATCAACCTCGACGGCGATCAGTACCTACACGACGACTTTGCCTACGCTACCCGTGACGAGCTGATCGCCAAAATCACCTTCAGCGATGATCAACAGCGTGCAGCAGCCCACGGCGTGAGCGGTCGGTTTGCCGAAATCGAGTTCGACTTCACCTTGCAGTCCACCGGCCAGCCTGAAGAACAGCAACGCCACGAACGGGTCCGCGCACTCGAGGACTGATCACCCTCGACTCCTGTAGGAGCGAGTCTGCTCGCGATGGACGTCAACGATGACGCCGGGAGCCTGATGCCCCGCGGCGTTCTCAAGTCCATCGTGAGCAAGCTCGCTCCTACAAGTGTTTCGGCTCTAGAATGGACCGACGCAACCTATAACAACAATGAGAGTGACCCGATGATGCAAGCGCAACTATTGAGTCAGCGCAGCAGAGTATTCGACCATGCCGACCCCTACGCGGTGTCCGGCTATGTCAATCAGCACGTCGGCAATCACTGCATTCTCATGCCCCGTACGGGACGGCCGCTGGCCAGTCTCGACCATCGCAAGTTCGCCAGCCTCGATCTGTGCCGCATCAGCTACGGCGCCAGTGTGCGGGTGACTTCGGGCGCGCTGGAGAACATCTATCACCTGCAGGTGCTGCTGCGTGGCAACTGCCTGTGGCGCGGGCACGGCCAGGAGCATTACTTCGCCCCCGGTGAGCTGCTGTTGATCAACCCCGACGATCCGGTGGACCTGACGTACTCCGACGATTGCGAAAAATTCATCCTCAAAGTCCCCACACACTTGTTCGAAGCCGTCTGCGACGAGCAGCGCTGGCATTATCCGGGGCAGGGCGTGAGGTTCCTCGAGAACCGCTACCAGCTCAATGAACTGGAAGGCTTCGTCAACCTGCTGGCGATGATCTGCCAGGAAGCCGAGGCTGCCGAACAGATCCCCAGGGTGCAGGAGCACTACACGCAAATCATCGTCAGCAAGATGCTCAGCCTGATGAAAACCAATGTCAGCCGTTTCAGTCCCGGTTCACAGGCCTCGACTTTCCAAGCGATTGCCGACTACATCGCGTGTAATCTCAAGCAGGACATCGACAGCGAAGAATTGGCGCGCCAGGCCAGCATGAGCCTGCGCTCGTTGTATGGCCTGTTCGAGCGCAATGCCGGCCTGACGCCGAAAAACTACCTGCGCCACAAACGCCTGGAACGCATCCACGCCTGCCTCAGCGACCCGACCTGCAACGTGCGCAACGTCACTGAAGTGGCGATGGACTACGGCTTCCTGCACCTGGGCCGGTTCTCCGACAGCTACCGCAAACAGTTCGGCGAGTTGCCGTCCGATACCCTCAAGCGTCGGCACTGACAACCGTTGTCATGCATTACTTTTGATGTTGTCTGAATCGACGCCTTCGCGAGCAAGCCCGCTCCCACCTACTCGCGTTGGTGTATTAAAGATCCGTGGCCCACAGAAAAACCAATGTGGGAGCGGGCCTGCTCGCGAAGAGGCCGGCACATTCAACATTGATGTTGCCCTGACTCAACGCCTACCCCCTGCACAAAACGGATAAAGGTCTGCACCCCGCGGATAGTCCCCCTCATTGCCCCGTCCTAGCATGACCCCTGCCTGAACAATAACAATGGAGGCGGCGGCCATGACCCTGCGACCCGAATATCTTCATTCCCTGCTTGAAGACGATCCCGAACAAGGCATCTATCGCTGCAAGCGCGAGATGTTCACCGACCCGCGCCTGTTCGATCTGGAGATGCAACACATCTTCGAAGGCAACTGGCTCTATCTGGCCCACGAAAGCCAGATCCCCAACATCAACGATTTCTACACCACCACCATGGGGCGCCAGTCGATCTTCATCGCGCGCAACAAGGAGGGTGTGCTCAACGCTTTCATCAACGCCTGCAGCCATCGCGGCGCAACCCTGTGCCGGCACAAGTCCGGCAACAAGAGCTCGTACACCTGCCCGTTCCACGGCTGGACCTTCAACAACTCCGGCAAACTGCTCAAGGTCAAGGACCCGGCCCAGGCGGGTTACCCGGCGAGTTTCAACTGCGAAGGCTCCCACGACCTGACTCGGGTCGCGCGTTTCGAGTCCTATCGCGGTTTCCTGTTTGGCAGCCTGAAGGCCGACGTCTTGCCGCTGGTCGAGCACTTGGGCGAGTCGGCGAAGATCATCGACATGATCGTCGACCAGTCCGCCGACGGTCTGGAAGTGCTGCGCGGATCCTCCAGCTACATCTACGAAGGCAACTGGAAGCTCACCGCCGAGAACGGCGCCGACGGCTATCACGTCAGCTCTGTGCACTGGAACTATGCGGCCACGCAAAACCAGCGCAAGCAACGCGAGGCTGGTGACAGCAACCCGACCATGAGCGCCGGTAGCTGGGCCAAGCAGGGTGGTGGATTCTACTCCTTCGACAAGGGCCACATGCTGCTCTGGACCCGTTGGGCCAACCCCGAAGACCGCCCGCTGTACGAACGTCGCGACGAGCTGGCCCAGGACTTCGGCAAGGCCCGCGCCGACTGGATGATCGAGAACTCGCGCAATCTGTGCCTGTATCCCAACGTGTACCTGATGGACCAGTTCAGCTCGCAGATCCGTATCGCCCGGCCAATCTCGGTCAACCGCACCGAAATCACCATCTATTGCATCGCCCCGAAAGGTGAGAGCGACCATGCCCGCTCCAGCCGCATTCGCCAGTACGAGGATTTTTTCAACGTCAGCGGCATGGCCACGCCGGACGACCTGGAGGAGTTTCGCTCCTGCCAGACCAGCTACCAGGGCAGCGTCACCACCTGGAACGACATGTCCCGTGGTGCAGAACACTGGATCGAAGGTGCAGACGAAGCCGCCAAAGAGATCGACCTGCACCCGCTGCTCAGCGGTGTGCGTACCGAAGACGAAGGCCTGTTCGTGCTGCAACACAAGTATTGGCAGCAGACCATGCTCAAGGCCCTGGCCGCAGAGCAGTGCGCACTGATTGCCGTGGAGGCCGTGCAATGACCATCACCTACGACAGTGTGCGCGACTTCCTCTATCGCGAGGCGCGCTACCTCGACGATCGCCAGTGGGACCAATGGCTTGAACTGTACGCCCCGGACGCGACCTTCTGGATGCCATCCTGGGACGACAACGACGAGTTGACCGAGGACCCGCAGCGGGAGATCTCGCTGATCTGGTACGGCAACCGCACCGGCCTCGAAGACCGCGTATTCCGTATCAAGACCGAGCGCTCCAGCGCCAGCGTGCCGGACACCCGCACCTCCCACAACATCAGCAACATCGAGCTGCTCGAACAGGCAGACGGGCTGTGCAAGGTGCGCTTCAACTGGCACACCCTGAGCTTTCGCTACAAGACCGTCGACAGCTATTTCGGCAGCAGTTTCTACACCCTTGATGTGCGCGGTGAAAACCCGTTGATCAAGGCCAAGAAAGTGATCCTGAAGAACGACTACGTTCGCCAGGTCATTGATGTCTACCACCTGTGAGGCGCCCGTCATGACTCATTCCATCGCATTCAGTTTTGAAGACGGCGTCACGCGTTTCATCGACGCCCATGCCGGCGAAACCGTGGCCGATGCCGCCTATCGCCAGGGCATCAATATTCCCCTGGACTGCCGCGACGGCGCCTGCGGCACCTGCAAGTGTTTCGCCGAGGCCGGGCGCTACGATCTGGGCGAGGACTACATCGAAGACGCCCTCAGCCCTGAAGAAGCTGAACAGGGTTTCGTCCTGACCTGCCAGATGCGCGCGCGCAGTGATTGTGTGGTGCGAGTGCCGGCGTCCTCGGATGTCTGCCGCACCCGTCAGGCCAGCTACGACGCCACCATCAGTGCGGTGCGCCAGTTGTCCGACAGCACCATCGCGCTGTCGATCAAGGGCGATGCGTTGGGCAAGCTGGCGTTCCTGCCGGGGCAATACGTGAACCTGGGCATTCCCGGCAGCGAGCAGACCCGCGCCTACTCGTTCAGCTCGTTGCAGCGCGACGGCGAGGTCAGTTTCCTGATTCGCAACGTGCCCGGCGGGCTGATGAGCAGCTTCCTCACCGGCATGGCCAAGGTCGGCGACAGCATTAACCTTGCTGGCCCCCTGGGGAGTTTCTATCTGCGCGACATCCGCCGGCCGCTGTTGTTGCTGGCCGGTGGTACGGGGCTGGCGCCTTTCACGGCGATGCTGGAAAAGATCGCCGAACAGGGCAGTGAGCATCCGCTGCACCTGATCTATGGCGTGACCCACGACTTCGACCTGGTGCAACTCGACCGCCTCGAAGCCTTCGCCGCGCGCATCCCCAACTTCAGTTTCAGCGCCTGCGTGGCCAGCCCCGAGAGCCGGCATCCACTCAAGGGCTATGTAACCCAGCACATCGAGCCCGGGCATTTGCACGATGGCGACGTCGACGTCTACCTGTGTGGCCCGCCGCCGATGGTCGAGGCGGTCAGCCAGTTCATCCGTGAGCAAGGCATTGCGCCGGCGAACTTTTACTACGAGAAATTCGCCGCCAGCGCGGCTTGAAACGAGCCAGTGTGGGGCGGGGGTACTCGCGAAGATCCTGGAACATTCAGCGTTGATGTCGTTTGTAAGTGCGCTTTCGCGAGCAAGCCCGCTCCCACAGTTGATGGGCGGTGACC
>NZ_JBWKOF010000017.1:19121-118871 GCF_059415945.1 Pseudomonas sp. GW821-FHT09H03
ACAGTTGATGGGCGGTGACCGCGTTTTCTGCGCACGCCGCAGCTCCAATGTGGGAGCGGGCTTGCCCGCGAAGAGGCCGGAACATTCCACAGAAATGTTGTGGATGGGGCCGCCATCGTCGGAACGCCGCCCGTAGCAAGCTTGCTCCCGCAGGATTCGTCATTAACCGATGAGGTACACATGAACAGATTTCACGAAAAAGTCGCGCTGATCACCGGCGCTGCCCAAGGCATCGGGCGGCGTGTGGCCGAACGTATGGCGGCCGAAGGGGCGAAGCTGATCCTGATCGATCGCTCCGAACTGGTGTTCGAAGTACAGCAGCAGCTGGCACCAACCTGCCAGGTGCTGGCACTGACCGCTGACCTTGAGCAATACGAGGAATGCAGCCGGGTCATGCATACGGCTGTCGAGCGTTTTGGTCGTCTCGATGTGTTGATCAACAACGTCGGCGGCACGATCTGGGCCAAGCCCTTCGAGCACTATGAAGCAGCGCAGATCGAGGCCGAAGTCCGTCGCTCGTTATTCCCGACCTTGTGGTGCTGTCATGCCGCGCTACCGTTCATGCTGGAGCAGGGCAGTGGTGCAATCGTCAACGTTTCTTCCATCGCCACCCGCAGCGTCAACCGTGTGCCCTACGGTGCGGCGAAGGGCGGGGTGAATGCGCTCACTGCTTGCCTGGCCTTCGAGACCGCTGGTCGCGGCGTGCGGGTCAATGCCACAGCACCGGGTGGTACCGAAGCGCCACCGCGGATTATCCCGCGCAACAGTGCCGGGCAAAGTGACCAGGAGAAAGTCTGGTATCAGCAAATCGTCGACCAGACCCTCGACAGCAGCCTGATGAAACGCTACGGCACGCTGGATGAACAGGCAGGCGCCATTTTGTTTCTGGCCAGCGACGAAGCGTCCTACATCACCGGCATGGTCATGCCCGTGGGCGGTGGCGATCAGGGCTGAGGCAAGAGGCTCACTACAAGCGACGCAAAAACGCCCTGACAATACTGAGCGTAGCGTCGCTGGTGTTCAGGTTGTGCACGGTTTCCAGGGGATGCCAGATGCAATCGATGATTTCGTTGTGCGGGCGGACCTGATGCAGGTTCAGTACCGACACTTCGTAGACATGATGGCAAGTAGTGCCTGATTCCAGCGCCATCAGGTACACCAGCTCATCGACCCGCAATCCGGTTTCTTCCTGCAGTTCGCGAATGGCGGCATCGGCGACGGTTTCGCCAGGCTCGACCTTACCCCCCGGCAGCGTCCAGCGGCTTCCCGCCTTGCGCACCAGGAGAACATGGCGGTCCTGCTCGCAAATAACCGTTGCTCGTATTTTCATGGATTACCGGTTGTCGTGGATTGGAGATCCAAACGCAAAATCGGGGCCAGTGACTGTTTCGGCTGGCAACGGAATATTTTGAGGGATGAATACGCCGCAAAGTGCCATTAATTTTGGAATTTATGTTGCGACGTCTGGTCGGTATTTTCGAGAACGGTAGGTGTAAGGTGGGTCTGTCAATCTGACATCCCTGCCGAAAGGAGGAGACGATGAGCGTACCGATGCTGAACAAAATGCATATGAACGGTTATGACGTACTGAGCGTGAACAATGGTCCGTGGCGGGTATGCACCCGGGGTGACCGGCTTGGTTCATTCGGCAGTAGAGAGGAAGCACTGGCATTTGCCGCGGCGCTTCCTGGCTACCGGGCCCGAACCGGCAAGCCTGTCGGTGACCACCAGCAAAGATGATTGAAACTTGCTGGCTGCAGGAGCGAGCTTGCTCGCGATGGTGTTAAACGATAACGCGTGCTTACTCGTTTAACGCGATGTTCTCAAAACCATCGCGAGCTTGCTCGCTCCTACAGTGTCACCGCGACCACCGGGTTGCGGGACAGGGTGTTCACGACAAACAGCCCGCTATGGGGTTTTATTGCGGCTGATCACTCTGGCTTTCACTTCTTCGGCATAGCCGGACAACTTTTCTTCATCGCCCTGAAATAACGAACACAACCGCTGCATGGCTTGGGCATCGGCCTCGTTCCCGCTCAGGCGCAAATGCTGCTCTATGCGCAAAAGCTCAACCGCCGACCAGCGCAAATCTGACGCCAGTCCCTGCAGGTCGCGTCGTAGTTCCTGTTCCGCTTCGTTAAGCCACATGATGATCTCCTGATTTCACGTTCCGAAATTTTAGACCGCTTTACGCCATGGGGCGTTGTGTTCAGCAGGTGGGTTTGCGCCACCTTTGGTCGGGAAAATCAAGGCGAAGGGGAAACTGCGTTGTCCTACTCATGTATCGGCTTATCAGCAGAGCGGGGCGACTTCCAATGAGCACTACCGATGATTTCAGGGCCCGGGCCCACGAGCCGATCGTTGATCTTGACGCTGCCACGACCCAAATGATGCAACTGGTCAGCGCCCACCAACTGAGCGGGCCGGAATGGGAGCGGGTCACTCAATGGCAGCATGAAGCGTATGAGCGGTGGATGGCCTACCTGAACGAACGGAACTATCCGGGGGGAAACGGTCACAGTGTCGGCCTCTGATTTCGCTCTGGCCAATGGCCGCGCGGTAAACGACGGGCTACAATTTTTCCAGGACATTTTTTCAGAACTTAAGGGAAGCATCATGCGGGTGTTGATCGGGGGAGTTGTGCTGGCGTTGCTGGCAGGGTGTTCGTTGCCGGCGTCGGTGGTGCCGGGTGAGCCCAATCTGAATAAATTCAGTGAGAAGCCGCCAAAGGAATACGCAGCGTGCGTGTTGCCTGTCTGGCAGCATGAGGTATCGGGCTCGACCCAGTCGTCTATTTCCAACGGCTACCGGATCACTGCGCCAAGCGTGATCACGGCTGACGAAATTGTCGATATCGTGAAATCGAAAAATGGCAGCCGGGTATCACTGTACCAAGGGCCGCCTTGGGCAAAATCAGGAGACCTGCGCAAAGCGGTACGCGACTGCCTCTGAGTATCACTCGCCAATATCGGTCAACGGGATCAGCGGGGCGCCTTGGCTGGCGCTTTTCCTGTCTCGACGATCATTCATCCAGTTTTCCACTCGCTCGCCGAACTCCGGCGGGGCCTTGCGCCCGACCTTTCTGGCAATGTCGAGGATGGTTTGCTGGGCGAGAGCTTCTTCCATGCGCTTCTGCGCCACCATCATTGCGCCATTGATCGCACAAGGGCCGTCCAACGCCCATTCCGGTGGCGAACCGTCAAATAGCGCGCAACGGCCGCGAACCTCCCGGCATTCAAAAATGGACTTGCGGCCGTCGATGGCTTTGACGATATCCAGCAGGGTTATTTCGTCTGCGGGTCGGGCCAGCCTGAAGCCTCCGCGTACCCCTTCGGTAGCGACCACCAGTTGACCCTTGGCCAGTTTGGTGAAGATTTTTGCCAGGTAGTCCAGGGGCACGCCTTGCAACTCGGCCAAGTCGCGCACGCTCGCTTCGCGCGAATCGCCGCCGCTACCCACCAGAAAAACCAGGCAATGGATGCCGTACTCGACACCTGCGCTATACAGAGACATAAATATCACCGACTGAATTAGTCGTAGATTTTAGCAGTCGACAGCAATCTGAGCAATGCGGCGGGTGATCGTAAAATTTCTTTTTCTTACAAGTATCCCCCTGTCATACGCGGAATAGGGCATTTGCCTCCGAGGAATCCAGAGGGTCGATGATGGCCCGGGTTAAAAACCTGTTGCAGAAATTAACTAGGATCAATACAGTCGTAGTTGTTCGGTCGGCAGGTACCAGCGTCTGGAACAGTCAGACGCCGACGACGTGCCCGCTCCCGATGAGCGCGAGCCCAATCGACTTTCTCTACCTGGGTATCCCTGGAGCAAAAAATGAAACAGCACATTCTGGTAATCGGCGCAGGTTTTGGTGGTATGTGGACCGCTTTGAGTGCAACGCGTCTGTTCGACCTTCACGGCCATGACGACGTTGAGGTGACCGTGCTGGCGCCTCAGGCCGAACTGCGTGTGCGTCCGCGCTTCTATGAGCCCAATGCCCATCAACTGGCCGCACCGATTGGCGAGCTGTTCGATGCCGTGGGCGTCAATTTCATGAAGGGCGCGGCACAGACCATCAACGTCGAGCAGAAAACGGTCGGCTACACCGATGCCTCCGGCTCCCGACAAACCTGCAGCTATGACAAGCTGGTGCTGGCCACTGGCAGCCGCCTGGCCGTGCCGGACACCGCGGGTGTGGCCGAGCATGCGTTTGACGTCGACCAGATCGAGCATGCCGTGCGCCTGGAAAACCATCTCAAGTCCCTGGCCAGCCAGCCGCAAAGCAAGGCGCGCAACACCGTCGTGGTAGCCGGCGGCGGTTTCACCGGGATCGAAACGGCGACGGAAATGCCGAGCCGTTTACGTGGCATCCTCGGTGACAGTGCGGACATCGAAGTGATCATCGTTGATCGCGGGGATAAAATCGGTGGTTCCATGGGCGCCGAGATCGCCGAATCGATCGTCGAAGCCAGCCAGGCGACCGGGGTGAAATGGCACCTCAAAGCGTCGGTGGTTTCGGTGGATGAAAACGGTGTAAACCTGTCCGATGGTTCACGCATCGACGCCAATACCGTGGTCTGGACCACCGGTGTGCGCGCCAGCTCGCTGACCGAGCAGATTCCGGCCGAACGCGACCAGCAGGGCCGCCTGCACGTCGACGCGAACTTGAAGGTCATCGGCCAGGAAGACATCTACGCCACCGGCGACGTGGCCTACGCGGCCAGCGATGATATCGGCAACTTCGCCCTGATGACCTGCCAGCACGCCATTTCGCTGGGTCGGCATGCCGGTAACAACGTGGCCGCACACATCCTCGGCGTGGCCCCGACGCCGTACAGCCAGCCCAAGTACGTGACCTGTCTGGACCTGGGTGCCTGGGGCGCGGTGTACACCGAAGGCTGGGACCGTCAGGTCAAGCTCATCAAGGAGGAGGCCAAGGCGCTGAAAACCCAGATCAACACCCTGTGGATCTACCCGCCTGCTGCCGACCGTGCCACTGCGCTGGCATCGGCCGATCCAATGATTCCTGTGGCCTGAGCCGCCAGTGGCAGTGATCCGCTAACGCGGTTCAAATAAAGAAATCCCGCCCAAGCCAACTTGGGCGGGATTTTTTTTGCGCCTGGAAACATTGCTTGTGTGAAATTTACCGTGTATTTTTTCATGAAATTATAAGTAGAAAAATTCACGACCCCTTATGTTTCAGCAATCCACCCAGCATGTCGCCAGCTATTACGCTCACACCTGTGCCGATCGCCTGGTGCATCGAGCAGCGCTGGAGGGCGAGCACGACACCGAAGTGCTGATCATCGGCGCCGGTTTCAGCGGCTTGCATACGGCCTTGCGCCTGGCGCTGGCCGGCAAGCGCGTGACTGTGCTGGAAGCCAGCCGGGTGGCGTGGGCCGCGTCGGGCCGCAATGGCGGACAAGCAATTCTCGGTTGGTCGTGCGACATGCCACCGCTGGAAGCCGCGCTGGGTCATGAGCGGGCGCGGCGCTTGTGGGACGGCATGCGTTGGGCGGCGCGGGAATTGCGGGACCTGCCCGGACGCGAAGATTTCGATTGCGACTATCGCCCCGGTCACCTCTGGACGTCGGTCATGCCGCGCCGGGTGGGCCTGCTGACGGACTGGCAACACGAGGCGAGCCACAAGTGGGGCCACGATGGCCTGCAATTCATTCCACGCCACCAATTGCCCCATTGGGTTGCCAGTGAGCGCTATCAGGCGGGCCTGTTCGACCCCGAAGGCGGGCACCTGAACCCGTTGAAACTGGCCCTCGGCCTGGCGAATGCGATTGAGCGCGCCGGTGGCCGTATCCACGAGCAAAGCAAGGCGCTGGACTACCGCGAGGAGGGCGACCGGTTTGTCGTGTCGACGCCGCGCGGTCTGGTCCGCGCCGATGTCTTGGTGCTGGCCTGCAACGCCTACCTCGACCGGCTCGATCCGCAACTGGCCAGCTGTGTGCTGCCGGTCGGCACCTACCAGGTCGCCACCGCGCCGCTGACAAAAGACCAGGCCATGGCGCTGCTACCGAATAACGTGTGCGTCACGGACAACCAGTTTGTCCTCGATTATTTCCGTCGCACACCGGACAACCGCTTGCTCTTCGGCGGTGGTTGCACCTACCTGGGCGGGATGCCCAAAAACATCGCGGCGGCGACCCGGCCATTCCTGCAAAGGGTGTTCCCACAGCTCGCCGGCGTGAAACTGGAATTCGCCTGGGGCGGGCACATCGACCTGACCCTCAAGCGCACACCGGATATCGGTCGACGCGGCGAGCTTTACTGGATGCAGGGTTATTCCGGGCATGGCGTATTACCGACATTGGCCGCCGCGCGGGCGGTGTCCGACGCGATACTGGGCCAGCCGGATGAGCTTGGCCTGTATCAGGGATTGAGCAACGGCCGTTTTCCCGGCGGCAAATACCTGGCCGCTCCGCTGGAAGCCATCGGCAAGGCCTGGTACCGGCTGCGTGACAGCATTTGAGGGACAGTTGATGGACATGCAAGAAGAAATCTCCGCGCTGGCGATCCTGATCCAGGACCTGCGCAAGCACAAGAAGTACACCTTGAAGGAGCTGGCGGACAAAATCGGTCGCTCCGTCGGTTTTCTCTCCCAGGTCGAGCGCGGACTGTCGCGCCCCACGGTGGCGGACTTGACCGCCATCAGCGAAACCCTGGGTGTACCGACCACTTATTTCTACAGCCTGCCCAAACCCATGGCCCTGTCCTGGGTTACGCGCCCCGACGAGCGTCGCACGCTGTACTACGCCGACGGCATCACCGACATCATGGTTTCGCCGAAGATGCGCGCGTCTTTTTCCATGCTCGAAAGCCAGCTGGAGCCTGGAGCCAGCAGCGGTGACAGGCACATGAAGGACAGCTCCGAGCAGGGTGGCTATGTGCTGGAAGGGCAATTGACCCTGTGGCTCGACGGCAACGAACCGGTGACCTTGCACGCAGGCGACAGCTTCCAGCTGGCCAGTCATGCGCACTGTCGCTACGGCAATCTTTGCGACCAACTGACCCGCGTGCTTTGGGTTTACACCTGAAAACAACCAGGAATAAAAAAGATGGATGCTGTGTGCTCTGATCTGCTGGCCGAGGTTCGTAACTTCCGTCACCGCCACCCGGACGTGCGTTATGTCGATCTGATTGCCCTGGACATTCCGGGGCATTTCTACGGCAAGCGCTACCCGATCGAAATGCTCGAAAAAGTCGCTGCCGGCAGCGCCCTCAAGTTGCCGCAGAACTGCGTATTGCTGGGCACCCAGGGCGGCCTGTTCAAGATCGGTGATTACTGTTTCAACGACGGCGATCCGGATGCACGCCGGCGCCTGGTGCCCGGCACGCTCAAGCTCGTGGGCTGGGAAAAACAACCCCTGGGGCAAATGCTGATCACCTCCGACGGCACCGAAAAACCGATTGAATTCGAACCCCGTGAAGTCCTCGCCCAGGTGCTGGCGCGTCTGCGTGGCAAAGGCATTTTTCCGGTGGTGGCGTTCGAACTGGAGTTTTATCTGTTCGATAGCCGGTTGAAGGATGGCTTGCCGCAGTTCCCCCGGGATGAGCTGACCGGGGATGCCGATGATCAGCCGAACATGCACATCGAACGCCTGACGCGATTTGCCCCGGTGCTCGATGAAATGGTCGAGACCGCGCGGGCCCAGGGCGTCGATGCCACGGTGATCACCGCCGAACTCGGTCCGGGCCAGTTCGAAATCAATTTCGGCCATCTCGATGACGGCCTGCGCGCCGCAGACTGGGCGGCCCTGTTTTGCCGCAGTACCCGCGGCGTTGCCCTCAAGCACCACTACCGCGCCAGTTTCATGGCCAAGCCGTACCTGCGACATCCCGGCAGCGGCATGCATGTGCATGTGAGCCTGTACGACGGGGCGGGCAACAACCTGCTGGCGGCAAATGACCAGCAAGCGTTGCGTCACGCCGTGGCCGGCTGCCTGGATGTGTTGCCGCATTGCATGCCGATTTTTGCGCCGAACCATAACGCACTGCGTCGCTTGAGCGGTACGGTGAACACCGCGTCCCGCGCCAGTTGGGGCTTTGAAGACCGCGATGCGTGCTTGCGGGTGCCGGAGTCGGACCTGAAAAACCTGCGCGTCGAGCATCGCCTGGCCGGTGCCGATGCCAACCCGTATTTAGTGCTGGCAGCCATTCTGGTGGGGCTGGAGCAAGGTCTGGAGAGCGGCCGTGAACCGATTGTCCCCCTCAATGAAGACCGGGGCAGTGGTATCGACTTCCCTCTGGAGATGTTGGAGGCCGTGCAGGCCATGCAAGGCCATGCGCAGCTGCGCGAAGGCTTGGGCGCGGAGTTCGTGGACGTCTATTGCGAAAACAAGCGCCAGGATCATCTGGCCTTCATGAACGACATCAGTGCGCGGGAGTATCGCTGGTTCATGTAGGGTCATTCTTGAAAAGTTGTGCATATTTAAGGTGTTGGAAGAATTAGTAACTAGATAGTGAATAAAAATATCTTGTTACAGTGTGAAATGTTCCGTAATATTCGCGCCGCGTTCACCACCACGGTTTATGCATTTTTAGATCCCGGGCGTCCATCAGCTGCCCGGGATTTTTTTTTGCCTGGAATTTAGTCGGTCGGTCGGGACAGAAAAAAGCATTGCCCATTTTGTCCGGGTGCAAGGGTGTACACAGATTTCGCGTCTGATACAGATCAAACTGTGGGAGCGGGCTTGCTCGCGAATGACGGTGTGTCAGTCAACATCAATGCTGGCTGTAGCGGCCTCTTCGCGAGCAAGCCCGCTCCCACAGTTGAATGTCGTTGTGCACGAATGCTGTGGACGACGCCGCGCTTTGTGGGAGCGAGCTTGCCTGCGATGGCGTACTGACAGGCAACAAACAGGTAGGGTGCAGGGCGCTCAGCGAAAAAACTCACCCGGCGTTTCGCCGAATTGCTGGCGGAACGCCGCGATAAACGCCGAAGTTGAATCATAGCCACAGGCCAACGCCACATCCGTGACCCGTTGTCCTTGCTCCAGCGGAGTCAACGCGCCCAACAGGCGCAAGCGCTGGCGCCACGCTCGGAATGTCAGTCCGGTATCCCGCAGGAACAGTCGGCTGAGAGTTTTTTCAGTCACGCCCAATTGCTCGCTCCAGTGGCCGAGCGTGGTCGACTGTTCCGGATGCAGGTCCAGGCTCTGATAGATCTGTTTCAATCGACTGTCCTGGGGCAGGGGCAGCATCAAATCGAATTGCGGCGCCTCGGCCAACTGATCCAGGATCACCTGCGCCAGGCGCCCGTGGGGGCCGCTTTGATCGTACTCCACCGGGATCTGGCTGAACGCCCGGATCAACTCGCGCAGCAGATCGCTGACCCCCAGCACATGACAGCGCGGCGCCGCCCACGCCGTGACACTGCAATCGATGTACAGGCTGCGCATCTCCGTGCGCGGCGAGCTGAATACCCGGTGCGGCATGCCCGCCGGAATCCACACCGCCCGAGCCGGTGGTGCGACAAAGCGCCCGACGCCGGTCTGGATTTCCAGCACACCCTGGATCGCATAGGACAACTGCACCCATGGATGGCTGTGACGCCGGGTCAGGGCGCGATTGGGCAGCGATTCAGTGCGACCGTACAAGGGTCGTGGCAGGCTTGCCAGCCCGGGAATACTGCGCCGGATACTCTTGTCATGTCCTTTAGGCGGCATCTGCTGGCTCTTCGGCGTTAGTCGGTAATTCCCTGTCACGTTAGAGTCGCTTTCACGTACTGGCAACCCCGGATGATCAAACCCATGACCCGCCCTCGCTTGTTACCCGACAACTTCACCCTGACCCTGCTCGGCGTGGTGCTGCTCGCCAGCCTGCTGCCCGCCAGCGGCCAGGTCGCGGTCGGCTTTGGCTGGCTGACCAACAGCGCCATCGCCCTGCTGTTTTTCCTGCACGGCGCCAAACTTTCCCGCGAGTCGATCATCGCCGGTGCCGGGCACTGGCGCCTGCATTTGCTGGTGTTCAGCCTGACCTTTGTGCTGTTCCCGCTGCTTGGCCTGGCGCTCAAGCCGTTGCTGTCGCCACTGATCGGCGACGATTTGTACATGGGCATGCTGTACCTCTGCGCGCTGCCGGCCACGGTGCAGTCGGCGATTGCCTTTACCTCGTTGGCGCGTGGCAACATCCCCGCGGCGATTTGCAGCGCTGCGGCGTCCAGTTTGTTCGGGATCTTTCTCACGCCGTTACTGGTGACCTTGCTGCTGGATGTGCACGGTGAGGGCGGATCGACCCTGGATGCGATCCTCAAGATCAGCGTGCAACTGCTGCTGCCATTCATTGCCGGGCAGATCGCGCGGCGTTGGATCGGCAACTGGGTTGCGCGCAACAAGAACTGGCTGAAGTTCGTCGATCAGGGTTCGATTCTGCTGGTGGTCTACGGCGCCTTCAGCGAGGCGGTGATCGAGGGACTTTGGCAGCAGATTCCGCTGCTGGACCTGGTGGGGCTGGTGGTGGTTTGTTGCCTGGTCCTGGGGCTGGTGCTGCTGGCGTCGGCCGGATTGGGCAAAGCCTTTGGCTTCAATCAGGAAGACCGCATCACCATTCTCTTCTGCGGTTCGAAGAAGAGCCTGGCGACCGGTGTGCCCATGGCGCAGGTATTGTTTGCCGGCAGCACCATTGGTGTGCTGATCCTGCCGCTGATGCTGTTCCACCAGATCCAACTGATGGTCTGCGCGGTGCTGGCGCAACGCTACGCAAAACGGCCCGAATCGATCCCGGAACTGATGGCCCAGGTCGATCCCTGAAACTCCGCTCCCACATGGATTTGCTGCGGACACAACATCTGCGCAAGGCCACAAATCCTTGTAGGAGCGAGCCTGCTCGCGATGGACGTGAACGATAACGCGGGCATCCTGAATGCCCGCGGCGTCTTCGGGTTTTCGCGAACAGGCTCGCTTGTATGGTTAGACTTGAAGGGGCGGGGTACGCGGCGGGATCAGCCGTTTGCTCCCGGTCGACTCGAACGCCGAAGCCAGGTGCAGCAACGACGAATCGTCATAAGCGCGACCCGCAAAGGTCAACCCCACAGGCATGCCGATATCCGGCATGACGCCCATTGGCACGGTCACCGTGGGAACACCCAGATGACGGATGGCCAGGTTGCCGTTGGCGACCCACACACCGTTGCTCCAGGCGATGTCCGCCGACTTGGGATCGACATCGGCATTCGCCGGGCCAACATCGGCCACGGTCGGGAAGATCACTGCATCGAGCCCCAGCCGGTCCATCCATTCTTCCAGATCGATGCGACGGGTCTGTTCGAGCCCGCGCAGTCCGTCCGGCACCGTGCTGATCTGGTCCCAGGGCGTAATGCCGCGCTCGGCCATGCGCACGTATTCGTCCATGCCGGCGGCCAGGTCGCCTTCACGGTTGGGCAGGGTGCCCGGGTCGTGAGGGAAAATCTGCGGGCCGTCGACGTCGACCAGACGGTTGAGTTTTGGATCGCCGTTGGCCTGCAGGAAATCATCGAACGCCCAGGCCGTCAGGTCCCATAGCTCATGGTGCAGGAACTCCTTGGACACCAGGCCGCGATTGAACACGGTCGGTGCGCCCGGACGGTCACCCTCGCAATTGGACACCAGCGGGAAATCGACTTCCAGCACCTCGGCGCCCGCGGCTTCGAGTGCCTTGCGCGCCTGCTCCCAGAGCCCGATCACCGAAGGCCGGGTATGGATGCGCTGGCCGGTGGGGCCGCCGATGCCCGGTGCTTCGCAGGTGCCGGCCTCAGGGTCGGCATTGATGTACATGCGCGGGACACCAAAGCGCTTGCCGGCCAGTGCCTCGCTGTTCGCTGCCAGCGCGGTGTAAGAAGCGGGGCGCACCGAGGAAGAACTCGGGATCGGCACCCAGGGTTGCAGGCGCCACAGATCGCCGCGGGTGTCCGGATCGTCCGCCACCACCACGTCGAGCACTTCGAGCAGGTCCGCCATGGTCCGGGCAAAGGGCACGACCACGTCCATGGTCGGCGTCAACGGCCAGTTGCCGCGCACCGAGATCACCCCGCGCGAAGGGGTATAAGCGCACAGGCCATTGTTGGAGGCAGGGCCACGACCACTGGACCAGGTTTCTTCGGCCAGGCCGAAGGCGGCGAAGCTGGCAGCGGTGGCCGTTCCCGCACCGTTCGACGAACCCGAGGCGAAAGGCGCGGTGAGATAATCAGCGTTGTACGGGCTCTCGGCGCGGCCGTAGACTCCGCGCTGCATACCGCCATTGGCCATCGGTGGCATATTGGTCTTGCCCAGGCAGATCGCCCCGGCACCGCGCAGGCGCTCGATGGTGAAGGCGTCGCGATAGGCGATCAGGTCCTTGAAAGCCGGGCTGCCCGAAGCGGCGGTCAGGCCCTTGACCAGGTAGCTGTCCTTGGCCGTGTACGGAATGCCATCGAGGGGCCCGAGCGTCTCGCCCTTGGCCCGACGGGCGTCAGAGGCCTGCGCTTCCTTCAGCGCCTGGGGATTGCGCACTACCACGGCGTTGAGAGCGGTGGACGTATCGGCGCCGTCATAGGCATCGATCCGGGCCAGATAGGCCTGGACCAGTTCAACCGAGGTGGTCTGCCCGGACTCGAGAGCGGCACGCAGTTGGGCAATGGAAACTTCGGTAACTTCGATCATGCTGTCACCGCCGGGTGCAGGTGGAGGGGTGCTGGCGCTTCACGTTTCTCGAAAAGGACTTTCATATCGTTATTCTCGTTGCACTGTGTGACATGACAGTGTCGGGTGTTAAAAATACTGAGCACTATTTAGCATTAAACCGGAATTTGAGGAAGCTGTTGTAAAAGTTATCTTACACGCAGCAGAAAAAAGGCCACCACAACCCGACGTTGTGATGGCCTCGGATGACACATTAGCAGGTGCCCACCGTCGCGGGCCATGGCGATCAATGCGCGCCGGCGGCAGCTCAGGACTTCGCGTCCCTGGTCCCCAGTACGTCGCGGATATTGTCCACTACATTGCTGTCTTTGATCACATCGTTCAGCCAACCCTCGAGCGGCATGTTGCCCCACTTGATGGCGCGTTCGATCAGGTAGGGCACGGGGCTTTGGGGCTCGGTCTGTTTGAAGAACTGCGCAATACCCGCCAGCAGGGTGAACGCTTCATCGCGCGACTGCGGCGTGGTGCGCAGCGGCGCGGCTGAAAGGTCTTGGGGGATCTGGTTCATTGCAGCACCTGTGGGTTGTGCGCCAGCGCTTTCAGGTTCAGCCAGGGAGGCAGCGACAGGGGCGGGGTGCAGTTCGATACCCCGGTCCTTGAGCAGTTTTTCGGCCAGTTGTCCTGCGCGGGACAACATGTCATTGAGTCCGGCAAAGCTGGGCGCGTCAGGGCCGAACAGCCTGTCAGCGGTGTTCTGCAACCGCTGGCACGCATTGAGGCTGGCGGCTATTTCGCCGGCCTTGAGGCGCAGGTGATCAGAGTCGGTCAGCACCACCGAACGCTGAAACACCTCGGCGTTGATCTTGCCTTCGTCGAGGGCGGCACGCATGGCCTGGGGGTTTTGCAACGCCAGGTTTTCGACGTACCGGGATTCGTCATAACGCAGCAGGCCGTACTGCTGGCCCTGGGTGATGGGCAATCCACCCACCACCTCCGCCAGGGTCGTTTTCATCCACGCCAGGCGGGCAGCGCGTTCATCGACCCCATCCTCGAGGGAAGGGAAGAGGCCGGCCCAGAAATTGTCCAGTATGCGTTCGGCCAAGGTCAGGCCAAAGGTGATACCGGTGAAATGGTGCTTGTGCGCCAGGGCTTCGCTGAGCCAGGCGACGAGCATCAGGTCCTTGCTCTGTCGAGCCAGGCCCTGGGCAGCCAGGGCGAGGGTCAGATCCCAGTCGGATGACTTCAGATCGGTTTGCCAGTCACCCTGGGTCAGGTAATCGGGGTCTGCTCGCCGTGCTTCTTTCACCTGATCGAACAAGGTGGAAAAGCTCAAGCTTCGCCGCGGGCTTGGTGATCGATGGTTGACAATAGTTAGATCATATTATTCCGGTCATTGGCCTGTTGGTTTCTTTAAAAATAAAATAGTCGTTATTTGATTTTGGTGGATGGTCTGGCGCAAACGAGTCGGGGGCGACTTCTTGAGTATCACTACCCAGCCAATCATTTTCACAGGTGAGTGCCTGGACGTTGAGGGTAGTAAAATTCCGCTATCGACACTCTCCACAGTTGATCTAAATAAGTGGAGTGAAATGGTCACTATTAAGGATGCGACTGGGAGACAGATTCTATCTACGGTGTGCACCGGTATTTTGAGTCATGACCTGTTTCTTACGACGCTGGATGTACTGCTGGATACTGAGCGTGCCAGCAGCGCTGAGACTGCCCCGAGCCTGGCCTGAGGATTTCCGGGCTCCGTCAGGTTGACCATTACAAAAAAAACCGGCTGATCAGGCCGGTTTTTTTGTGAGGCGGTGGTAGAGCAGCTTGTTCAGGCAGTGCGATTCTGGATCAGACGATCCGAACCACCTTCGGCCACACGGTTCTGCAGCAGTTTGTCGGAACCGCCTTCAGCAACGCGGTTTTGCAGGAGCTTGTCGGAACCACCTTCAGCGACGCGGTTCTGCAGGAGCTTGTCGGAACCACCTTCAGCGACGCGGTTCTGCAGGAGCTTGTCGGAACCACCTTCAGCGACGCGGTTCTGCAGGAGCTTGTCGGAACCGCCTTCAGCGACGCGGTTTTGCAGCAGTTTGTCAGAGCCGCCTTCAGCAACGCGGTTTTGCAGCAGCCTGTCGGAGCCACCCTCAGCCACGCGGTTCTGCAGCAGTTTGTCAGAGCCACCTTCAGCCACACGATTCTCGATCAGGCGATCGGAACCACCCTCTGCCACACGGCTTTCAATCAGACGATCCGAGCCGCCTTCAGCGACCACAGGTTGAACGGAGTTTGCGGCGAAAGCGTTAACTGCGAAAACCGAGAAAGCGATGCTGAGGAGGGTCTGGTGTTTCATGATCGTGTGCTCCGGGGTATTTATGGGTTGGTATGGAGCAGATGTTACGCCGGGGATTTTTTAAGAGAACTTCATTGAGATGATGGTGACTATCGATGCGGTCAATGGGTGATTGGTCACCCCCTTGTGGGAGCGGGCTTGCTCGCGAAGGCGTCGGCTTAGCCAGCAATGTTGTCGACTGACACATCGCCTTCGCGAGCAAGCCCGCTCCCACAGGTTTTGTAGTGGATACAGGATTCGGGCTGTTAACGGGAGATGAGGCCGTGATCGATGGCGTATTTGACCAGCGCCGCAGGCTTGTCGATGTTGAGCTTGCGCCGGATGCTCAAGCGGTGCGTCTCTACCGTGCGCACGCTGATGTCCAGTTCCCGGGCCATTTCCTTGTTGTTCAGCCCTTGGGCCATCTTCGACAGCACCTGGCTTTCCCTCGGGGTCAGTTCGTTGTCGGTATGCCTGTCGGCGATCAGCCGTTGGGCGATTTCGGCGCTGTAGAAGGTTCCACCGCTGGTGATGGCTTCGATGGCGGCGATGATTTCCCGTGAGGGGGCGTTCTTCAACACGTAGCCGCTGGCACCCGAGCGCAGCGACTCACTGACGTACTCGTAATTGTCGTACATGCTCAGCACCAGCACCTTGAGGGCGGGGTATTGGCTGCGCAGCACCCGGGTCAGCTCCAGGCCGTTCATGTCTGGCAGGCTGATGTCGACCAGCAGCAGGTCCGGCTGGCAGCGCCCGACCATTTCGATTGCCTCGGCGCCGTTTTCGGCTTCGCCCACCACTTGCAGAAAGTCCATGACGGCCAGCAGCGCCTTGATCCCGTCGCGGACCAGGGAGTGATCGTCGACCAGGGCGACGCGGATCGGGGAGGGCAGGTTCATGCAGGTATTCACTCTTGTTGTGGGCCGGTCAGCGTTTCGTGGCGGGCGGTGTCATCGGCAACAGCACGTCCAGCTCACTTCTTCCGGGCATCGAGATCAGCTCGAAGCGCCCGCCAAAATGCGCGACTCGCTCGCGGATGTTGCGCAGGCCGATACCGGCGTGCAAACGCTCGACTTGGGCGACATTGAAACCGATGCCGTCGTCGACCACGGTCAGCCGTACGTTTTTATCGCAGCCGCGCAGGGTAATGGAAACGTTCTTTGCTCGGGCATGGCGTTCGATGTTGGTCAGGCCTTCCTGGACGATGCGGAACAGCGAAACCGCCGCGCCGTCGACCAGTTGGCAGTCGAATTCATTTTCGTCATAGGTCACGGTCAGCCCGCTGCGCTGCTCGAATTCCGCGGCCAGTTGGCCGATGGCCGCGGACAGGCCGAGGGTGTCGAGCAGGGAGGAGCGCAGGTCGTGGGAGAGACTGCGGACTTCGCCGATGGCATCGCCCAGACGCTCGGTGGCGTCCTTTAGCGTGCTCAAGCCCTTGTCGTGGGGTTGGCCGCGCTCCAGCAGATGGCTGGCCAGTTCGAACTGGAATTTGATCGACACCAGCACCTGACTGATGCCGTCGTGCAGTTCACGGGAGACGCGCGAGCGTTCTTCTTCCTGCAGGCTGACGATGCGCTGGGTCAGGCGCTGCAGTTTTTTGTCGGCCAGGCGATGTTCGCTGACGTTGAGGGTCATGCCGCTGGCGAAGACGAACAGCACCGCCACCAGGGCGACCACGGCAATCGCCATCATGGTCTTGCGGATGCCCATGGCCACTTCGGCGCGGGCCTGTTGGGTGGCGCGCTCGACGTCTTCGAGGTAGATGCCGGTGCCGAGCATCCAGCCCCAGCGATCGAGCATCACCACGTAGGCGAGCTTGTCGGTCACCTGGCCGGAGGAGGGCTTGTTCCAGGCGTAGCGCTGGAAGCCTTCGCCCGATTTCGCGCTTTGCAGCAGCGCCTGAATCACCGGCAGGCCGTGGGGGTCTTTCATGTCCCAGAGGTATTGGCCCACCAGCTCCGATTGCCGCGCGTGCATCAGGCTGCGGCCTTCGTGGTCGTAGACGAAGAAGTAGCCGTTGATGCCGAAGCTGAGCTTGCGCAGTTCTTCCAGCACTTGTTGCTGGGCGCGGGCGTCGCCGTGGCCGTCGTCGTACAGGGGGGCGATCAGGCTTTGCGCCATTTCCACGTAGTTTTTTAGTTCGGCGCGCTTGCTCGCCAGAATGCTGTCTTCGATCAGTTGCGCCTGTTGATCACCCAATTGGCGGTTGAGGGAAATCACCAGGGCGCAGATGACGGCAATGGCCAGCACCAGCGGCAGAATCCCGAGGGCGACGATTTTGTGTTTGAGCTGCATGTTCATTCCTGCCCGCGCGAAGGCTCGGGATCATATGCCAAAGAGGCGTTCGGCCAGTAGCGTTGCTGGACGGAATGACCGGCGGCCTGAATATTGGTCTGTTGAAATGCAAAACAAATGTGGGAGCGGGCTGGCTCGCGAAAGCGGTGTGTCAGTTGACATCAATAGTGACTGATCCACCGCCTTCGCGAGCAAGCCCGCTCCCACAATTTGATCGGGGATGGGCCCACAGGGGATGGCATCTACGTAGAACTACGTAGATGCCACGTACGTAGTAACGCGGATTTATTTGTAGACGGCATGCGCGGATATTGGGCCAGCTCCGCTCCGCGGACACAATTATAAAAATTACCGCCACAGTTCACAGGCTGTGGCAGGAGACCCGCTATGCCCCGTCTGGCTAAACACCTTGCCTGGTTTGCCGTGGCTGTCCTGGGAGCGATTGCGCTG
The DNA here is from genome assembly GCF_059415945.1 of Pseudomonas sp. GW821-FHT09H03. Lineage (NCBI taxonomy): Bacteria > Pseudomonadati > Pseudomonadota > Gammaproteobacteria > Pseudomonadales > Pseudomonadaceae > Pseudomonas > Pseudomonas sp. GW821-FHT09H03. The sequence continues at coordinate 36,801 of NZ_JBWKOF010000017.1, forward strand.
AGTGTCGTGGCCCTGCGCCGCGGCGAAGCGATCAACGCCTTGTGGATCGTCGTTGCAGCCGTCGCTATCTACCTCGTTGCCTACCGCTACTACAGCCTGTTCATCGCCAACAAAGTGATGCAGCTGGACCCCAATCGCGCCACTCCCGCCGTGCTCAACAACGATGGCCTGGACTTCGTTCCGACCAACAAGCACGTGCTGTTCGGGCACCACTTCGCCGCCATTGCCGGCGCGGGCCCGCTGGTCGGTCCGGTGCTGGCCGCGCAAATGGGCTATCTGCCCGGTACCCTGTGGCTGATCGCCGGGGTAGTGCTGGCCGGTGCGGTGCAGGATTTCATGGTCCTGTTCCTGTCGACCCGCCGCAACGGTCGCTCCCTGGGTGACATGGTCCGTGAAGAAATGGGCCGCATCCCCGGCACCATCGCGCTGTTCGGCTGCTTCCTGATCATGATCATCATCCTTGCGGTGCTGGCGCTGATCGTGGTCAAGGCCCTGGCCGAAAGCCCGTGGGGTATTTTCACCGTAATGGCGACCATCCCGATCGCGATGTTCATGGGCATCTACATGCGCTACATCCGCCCGGGCCGCATTGGTGAGATCTCGGTGATCGGCGTGCTGTTGCTGCTCGGTTCGATCTGGCTGGGCGGGCAGATTGCTGCCGATCCGGTGTGGGCCAAGGCCTTTACCTTTACCGGCATCCAGATCACCTGGATGCTGATCGGTTACGGTTTTGTGGCGGCGGTATTGCCGGTGTGGCTGATCCTCGCGCCCCGTGACTATCTGTCGACCTTCCTCAAGATCGGCACCATCGTGGCCCTGGCCATCGGCATCCTGGTGACCATGCCCGAGCTGAAAATGCCAGCGTTGACCCAGTTCATCGACGGCACCGGTCCGGTGTGGAAGGGCGGCCTGTTCCCGTTCCTGTTCATCACCATTGCCTGTGGCGCGGTCTCGGGTTTCCATGCGCTGATCGCTTCCGGCACCACGCCGAAATTGCTCGCCAATGAAGGGCATGCCCGTTACATCGGTTATGGCGGCATGCTGATGGAATCGTTCGTGGCGATCATGGCCATGGTCGCGGCCTCGGTGATCGATCCGGGCGTGTATTTCGCCATGAACAGCCCGGCTGCGGTAGTCGGCGCTGACGCCGTGACTGTTGCGCAAACCGTCAGCAGTTGGGGCTTTGCCATCACCCCGGAGGCGCTGCAAGCCGTAGCCCACGACATCGGTGAAACCACCATCCTGGCCCGTGCCGGCGGCGCGCCGACCCTGGCCGTAGGCATCGCGCAGATCCTGCACCAACTCCTGCCGGGTGAAAACACCATGGCGTTCTGGTACCACTTCGCAATCCTGTTCGAGGCGCTGTTCATCCTCACCGCCGTCGACGCCGGTACCCGCGCCGGGCGTTTCATGCTCCAGGACCTGCTCGGTTCCTTCGTGCCTTCCCTGAAACGTACCGAATCCTGGACCGCCAACCTGATCGCCACCGCCGGTTGTGTGGCGATGTGGGGCTATCTGCTGTACCAGGGCGTGATCGATCCGCTGGGCGGGATCAACACCTTGTGGCCGCTGTTCGGCATCTCCAACCAGATGCTGGCCGGGATCGCGCTGATGCTCGGCACTGTTGTGCTGATCAAGATGAAGCGCCAGCGGTATGTGTGGGTGACCTTGCTGCCGGCGGTATGGCTGCTGATCTGCACCACGACGGCGGGCTTCATCAAGCTGTTCGACGCCAACCCGGCAATCGGCTTTCTGGCGCTGGCCCGCAAATACAGCGATGCCCTGGCCAACGGTCAGGTCCTCGCGCCAGCCAAGAGCATTGATCAGATGCAACACGTGATCTTCAACGCCTATACCAACGCAACGCTGACCGCATTGTTCCTGTTCGTGGTGTTCAGCATCCTGTTCTTTGCGCTCAAGGTTGGCATTGCCGCCTGGGGTACTAAAGAGCGTACGGATAAAGAAGCGCCTTACCAGACTGTGCCGCAAGCGTGATCCGAGGGTTTAAGCATGTTCAATGACCTGAGTCGCCTCGGTAAATACCTCGGTCAGGCCGCGCGCCTGATGGTCGGCATGCCTGACTATGACAACTACGTCGAGCACATGCAGGGCAAACACCCGGACCAGCCGGTGATGGACTACGAGGCGTTCTTTCGCGAGCGCCAGGAAGCCCGTTACGGCAGCAAAGCCGGACCGAAGTGCTGTTGAAATGAATAAAAAACCCGGCTGAAAAGCCGTAACGCTGTTCACTTAAGCGGGCTACATACCTTGTGGCGAGGGGGCTTGCCCCCGTTCGGCTGCGGAGCAGTCGTAAAACCACTACACGCGGTATACCTGATACACCTCGGTGACAGATTTTGGGGCCGCTTCGCGGCCCAGCGGGGCGGTGCGGCGGTCCGACAAGCCCCCTCGCCACAAAGTGTGCTACCCGCTTAAGTGAACAGCGTTAGGCTGAAAAGCCGGGTTTTTTTATGGCGGGTTTAATCCGCTTCCTTCTTGTCGCGCAAACCTTCCTGATCGTCGTGAGCGCTGCGCGACATCGGGTGGCCAAGCCTGTCGGTCAAGCCCGGGTCTACGGGTTTTCGCTCCAGTGCCTGTCTCTTCAGCGCCCGGTCCGCGACCTTGGCATTGTGAACCAGCCGACAAAGCACGGCGACGACGACAATCGACAGCAGTATCCAGAGGACAACGGCTTTTAGCACCATGGCGGCCTCGCGCGCGTCCTGCTTTGGTTTTCGCCAACATCCCTGCAGCAATGATTGCCTTGAGTGTGGCACTTTTTGCGCAAACTTCCCCTTTGTTTGCCAGCATTTTCTCGTTGGAGGGCTTTCATTCGCCGAGTGGGCGCAACAGGGCTTTTATCAGCAATCTTCCATGGCGAAGCGACAGTTTCCCCGACCGGTACTTTAATGGATGGTCTGGAGCGAATGATCCCGCAGCTGTCATAGGCTTAAGATATGGATCCCATGTCGAAAAGCTATTTCATTAATCGGTACTCCGGATCCACGCTCAAGGGTGGTTAGCTGATCACACAATAATGAGGAGATGCCATGTCAACCGAATCGAAATGCCCGTTCAATCACGCCGCTGGTGGTGGCACGACGAACCGCGACTGGTGGCCGAATCAACTGAACCTGAAAATCCTGAGCCAGCACTCGCCCAAGTCCGACCCGCTTGGCGGCGAATTCAACTATGCCCAGGCGTTTAAAAGCCTCGACTTCCAAGCGCTGAAACAAGACCTGACGGCGCTGATGACCGACTCCCAGGACTGGTGGCCAGCCGACTTCGGCCACTATGGGCCTCTCTTTGTTCGCATGGCCTGGCACAGCGCAGGCACCTATCGCACGGGCGACGGCCGTGGCGGCGCCGGTTCCGGGCAGCAACGCTTTGCACCCCTCAACAGCTGGCCCGATAACGTCAGCCTCGATAAGGCACGCCGGCTGCTTTGGCCGATCAAGCAAAAATACGGCAACAAGATTTCCTGGGCTGACCTGCTCGTCCTGACCGGTAACGTCGCGCTTGAGTCCATGGGCTTCAAGACCTTTGGTTTTTCCGGTGGCCGTCCGGATGTCTGGGAACCGGACGAGGACGTTTACTGGGGTTCGGAAAACAAGTGGCTGGGTGGCGACAGCCGTTACGGCAAAGATGACAGCAAACCCGTGCAGCCACCGGGCGATGTCCCGCTCGTGGCAGAGCCTGGCAGGAACGAAGACAGCCGTACCGAAGATGGCCGCAATCTGGAAAACCCCCTCGCCGCGGTGCAGATGGGCCTGATCTACGTAAACCCGGAAGGCCCGGAAGGTCAGCCGGACCCGCGCGCCTCAGCCCTGGATATCCGCGAAACCTTCGGCCGCATGGCCATGAACGACGAGGAAACCGTGGCGCTGATCGCCGGCGGCCACGCCTTTGGCAAGACCCACGGTGCCGGGCCTGCCGACAACGTCGGGGCTGAGCCCGAAGCCGCCGGCCTGGAACAGCAGGGCCTGGGCTGGAAGAGTACCTTTGGCAGCGGTAAAGGCCCCGACACCATCACCAGCGGCCTGGAAGTGACCTGGACTACCACACCGACCAAATGGAGCAACAACTACCTGGAGAACCTGTTCGGCTTCGAGTGGGAGCTGACCAAAAGCCCGGCCGGTGCGCATCAGTGGACCCCGAAAAACGGCGCCGGCGCCGGCATCATTCCCGATGCCTTTGATCCTGCCAAACGTCGTAACCCAACCATGCTCACCTCCGACCTGGCCCTGCGTTTCGACCCGATCTATGAGCCGATTTCGCGGCGCTTCCTGGAGAACCCGGACCAGTTGGCCGACGCCTTCGCCCGCGCCTGGTACAAGCTGATCCACCGTGACATGGGGCCGTTGTCGCGTTACCTGGGTCCGGAAATGCCGGCCGAAGAGCTGCTGTGGCAAGACCCGATCCCACGTGTCGATCATGCACTGGTCAATGACAGTGACGTCACAGCGCTCAAGAGCAAGCTGTTGGCCTCTGGCCTGTCGGTCGGGCAACTGGTGTCGACCGCATGGGCGGCGGCTTCGACGTTCCGTGGTTCGGACAAGCGCGGTGGTGCCAACGGTGGTCGCCTGCGCCTGGCGCCGCAGAAGTCCTGGGCGGCCAACCAGCCGGATCAATTGGCGAATGTGCTGGCCAAACTCGAAGGCATCCAGAACGAGTTCAACGGAGCGCAAAGCGGCGGCAAGAAAATCTCCCTGGCTGACCTGATCGTGCTGGCTGGTTGTGCGGGTGTCGAACAGGCCGCGAAAAACGCCGGCCAGAGTGTGACGGTGCCGTTCACTGCGGGCCGCGCCGATGCCAGCCAGGAACAGACGGATGTCGATTCCTTCGGCTTCCTCGAGCCGATTGCCGACGGTTTCCGCAACTACCTCAAACAGCAATATCGCGTACCGGCCGAGAATCTGCTGATCGACAAGGCACAACTGCTGACGCTCACCGCACCGGAGATGACCGTGTTGCTCGGCGGCCTGCGCGTGTTGAACGCCAATGCCGGCCAAAGCAAACATGGCGTGTTTACCTCGCGTCCGGAATCCTTGACCAACGACTTCTTCACCAACCTGCTCGACATGGGCGTGGAGTGGAAGCCGACCTCGGACGCCCGGCAGGAGTTCGAAGGGCGCGATCGCAAAACCGGCGCGGTGAAGTGGACGGCCACCCGGGTTGACCTGGTCTTCGGCTCCAACGCGCAGTTGCGCGCCCTGGCCGAAGTCTATGCCAGTGCCGATGCGCAGCAGAAGTTCGTCAATGACTTCGTGGCTGCGTGGACGAAGGTGATGAATCTGGATCGCTTCGATCTCAAGTGATCGTCACGTCAGCCTGAAAATAGCCGCGACCCGGTCTGGACACCCGGTCGCGGTCACTTCTTGCTGGATGTTGCTGTGGATTCATACAGGTGGAGCGGTGGTGGAAATCCGGGTCAGGTGTTAGCTTGAGGCAAACGCTGGGCGAGCTTCGAAATGACACCAATAGAAATAGCGATAGAAGAGGCTGCCTTCGAATTTGCTCGGGTGAACCGGGCTGCACTTGCCAGGGACATTGCTGATACAAGCATCTTTACGCCGGAAGACTACCCCGTTACGGTTTTCATGGCGGGATCGCCTGGGGCTGGTAAAACCGAGATTTCTAAAGCCCTTGTCGAGATTATCGAAGGGGGCGGCGATGGCCTAAAAGCGCAAAGGGTTCTGCGCATAGATCCTGATGAGTTCAGGAGCCTGATTCCGGGTTATACGGGCAGTAACTCTTTTTTATTCCAGCGAGCGGTTACCAAAATTCTCGAGAAGGTCCTGGATCGAGCGTTCGAGAAGCGCATTTCGTTCATTCTTGACGGAACAATGGCCAACATAAATGTGGCAAGGCGCAACATTGACCGGGTTTTGGGGAATCGACGGGCCGCCCAGATAATGTACGTTTATCAGCGACCGGAGTTGGCTTGGCAATTCGTCAGAGCCAGAGAGATAACCGAAGGGCGGAACATTCCTACGGATGAGTTCGTCAGGCAGTATCTGGCCGCCAGGAGGAACATTATCGAGATCAGACGATCCTACAGTGAGAATCTGATCGTGAATTTACTTGTAAAGAATACTGATGGGACTGATGGCGAGTACGAAGGCGACGTCACAGTTGACCAGATTGACGACCTGTTACCTGAGACCTATGATCATGCAGGGCTTATAGAACTCTTAACCGAGGCAGAAAAAAATGAGTGCAGCTAAGACCGGAAAATCCAGTCCATTGGCTGAGTTTTTTTGCAAGGCTTCCCCCGAAACAAAGCGGGATGTATTTACATTGGCGATGTCCAAAGCGATCGCCTCTCAGCGTGACGTGCTGGATAAGGCGGAAGCCATCAGGATGGCGCGAAAAATCGATAAGGCTTCTGCCTAGACAACTCTTGTGTCAGTAAAAAAAGCCCAGCCTGTCCGCTGGGCTTTTTCGTTCCTGAAGCCGAGGCGGAGCGCTGGCAGGACTTGATCAGTGCCCTGCTTTCATCGTAGAGCACCAAGCGTTCAAGGCCAGTCGCGGGGTGGAGTTGGCAAGGGTGGGCGAGCAAGGTTCCTGACGCAAGCGGGTGCTGCGCTTGTATCTGCAGGTATCTGCAGCGGCCACAGCTACTTTCGAATACAAATTCAGCGTTCCCCGACACCCGGGCGATACATGGCGGCCTCTAAATGCAACCTCAGACACCGCGCCAAAGCTGGCGTGGCGTACCGAGGTTCAACTGGAGGAAAGGCAATGTCCCGATTCAATCCCCGTAACATGGCTGGCGGCCTGGGTGCTGCCCTGGTCATCGCCGGCCTGTCTGCCGTCGCGAGCCTCGCCCAGGCGCAAGAGGCCGGCGCGGCGAAAAGCTGGCAGCAGGGCATCCATCGTACCGACCTGGTACGCGAAGACCTCGGCGCCGCCGACCGCGAAGTGATTCAGGTGCGTGTCGATTTCGACCCGGGCGTGACATCGCCCAGGCATGCTCATCCGGGTGTGGAAGTGGCCTACGTCGTCAGCGGCATATTCGAGTATCAACTGGAGGGGCGGGCGCCGGTCACGCTCAAGGCCGGTGATTCGTTGTACATACCCGCCGGTGTTGCCCATGTGGCGAAGAATGTCGGGCAGGGCAATGGTTCGGAGTTGGCGTCTTACATCGTGAAGAAGGGCGAGCCGTTGTTGATTCTCAAGGAGTAAGCGGGAAACAAATGCCGGGTGGTTTAGACACTTGAACCTTTAGGAGCCTGCTTGCGATGGCGCGCGGTACCGCATGATGCGCAGGTGTAAGTACTCAGCACTTTTTTGGGGGGCCGCGCCATACGTTTACCGTTCATGTCTCACGCCGCTGTCAGTCAGCTGATGTACACGGTCACCAGCCTCGAACACGATGTCTTTCTGGCTGTCTCGTGTTTACTGCAACTCATCCAGGCTAGGCCAGGCTTGCAGGACAACAAGGAACGTTATACGGATAGTAGTCAGGCGTATCAGTTGGAGAAATTGCAATGACAACAATCGATGTGACATCCCGATTTGAAGCAAAGCTTCTTCGTCCGGCAAAGCCTGATGATGATACGTCGTGGGCGTTCGTAGTACTGCCAAGAAATGCGAGTGAAAAGCTTCCGAGGCGAGGAAGGACGACAGTTGAAGGCACAATCAATGGGCACCCGTTTCAGGCAACCCTTGAGCCGGATGGTCAACTGAGCCATTGGTTGCAGGTAAGTAGAGAGTTGTACGAAGCCGCAGGCGCGGCGGTTGGGGATATCGTTACGCTGGAGCTGACGCCAGTGAAGAAGGAACCCGAGCCTGACATCCCGCCGGATTTTCAGGAGGCGCTGGCAGCCGCTCCCGAGGCGCGTAAAGTCTGGAACAATACGACGACCATCGCACGAGTAGACTGGATCCACTGGATTACTTCAGCCAAGCAACTCAAGACGCGTGCAAAACGAATGGGAGATGCCTGCGATATGCTTGCATCCGGCAAGCAGCGGGTTTGCTGTTTCGACCAGTCTGGTTACTACAGTAAGGCCTTTCGTGCGCCGGAGTCAGAATAGTTTTAAATGGAACATTGCGTTCAATACCCCTGAATTGCCCATCACGCCTTGACCCAGCGCTGACGACTCCAGCTGCTCAGACCATCGACTGCAAACACCAACAGCAACATGGCCAGAATGACCGTGCTGGCCTGGGCTTCCTGGAACAGGCTGAGGCTGACATAGAGCATTTGCCCCAGGCCACCGGCCCCGACAAAGCCGAGCACGCTGGCCATGCGGATGTTGTTTTCCCAGCGGTACAGGATGTACGCCAACAGTTGCGGAAACAGGTTGGGCAGGGTGCCGTAACAGAAGGCCCACACCACATTCCCGCCTTGCAGGCGGATTGCTTCGGCTGGTTGCGGCGGGGTGTTTTCCAGCGCTTCGGCGAACAGGCGGCCAAGTACGCCGGTGGTGTGCATGGCCAGGGCCAGGGTCCCGGCGTTGGGGCCGAGTCCGGCGGCCAGCACCATCAGCGCAGCCCACACCAGTTCCGGAATGGCGCGCAGGGCGTTCAGCACCAGGCGCGACGCACTCTGCAGCGGCAAACCGAAACGCCCGGCCGCCGGCAGTGCCAGCACCAGGCCCAATACCGCCGCGAGCAGGGTGCCCAAGGCCGACATGGCCAGGGTTTCCACGGCACCACGGCCGATGGCTTGCAGGTGGCTGGCACTGAGGTCGGGGCTGAGAAAACGCAGGACGTAGGCGCCCATCTGCTTCAGGTTATCGCTGCCCGCCAGCTCACCCAGATCGATACCCAGATAACGGAACGACGCGACGACCGCCGCGCCGATGCACAGGATCAGCAGCAGGTTGATCAGGCGATTCATGCGAACCTCCAGCGCAGCAGGCGGCTGATCTGATCGGCCAGCAGCACCAACACGAAAAAGGTCAGCAACATGCTCGCCACTTCACCGCCGGCGAACATGCGCAGCGACAGGTCGATTTGCTGGCCCAGGCCACCGGCGCCAACGAAACCCATCACCACGGACGCGCGGATCGCGCATTCCCAGCGATACACGGTGTACGACAGCAACTCCGCCGCGACATTGGGCAGGATGCCGTAGCAGAACGCCGCCAGCCGGCCACTGCCGGCTTGCAGCAGTGCGTGGGCGGGACGCTGGTCGACGGACTCGAAAATTTCCGCGTAGACCTTGCCGAGCATGCCGCTGTAGGTGATGGCGATGGCCAGCACCCCCGCCGTCGGGCCAAGGCCGACGGCGCGCACGAACAGCAGGGCCCAGACGATTTCCGGCACGCTGCGCAGGAAGATCAGCAGCCCGCGCACCGGCCAGCGCAACAGCCGGCCCAAGGCGCTCGGGCGACCGCTGCGCGAGGCCGCCGAGAGTGACAGTGCGCGACTGGCCAGCAGGCTCGCGGGTACGGCCAGCAGCAACGCCAGGGCCATGCCGGCGGTGGCGATCGCCAGTGTCTGCAGCGTGGCTTGCCACAGCAGTTCAAGGAATTCTTCGCCATGAGCCGGTGGCCAGAAGGCTGAGACAAACCGGCCCATCTCACTCTGGCTGTCGGCCATGAGCAGGACACCCAGGTCCAGTTCGCTGAAATGGACGCCGGGCCACAGCAGGGCAAGTGCCAACAGGCTGAGCAGCAGGCGAGGCAGGGTGGCGGGGTCTCGTGTATCGCGGGTCAGCATCGGGGAATCTGCAGGCTCAAGGGTGCCACCGGAGGGGGCGGGGATTGCAGTTGCTCATTGGCATAGAGCCTGTCGAGCAAATCGTGGTCGACGTCGCTTGCGGGCAGATCGAACAGGACCTGCCCTTCACGCAAGCCGATGATGCGCGAGAAGTTGCTCAGCGCCAGGTCCACCGCATGCAGGCTGGCGACCAGCGTCACCTTGTGCTCGCGCGCGTGGCGGCAGAGGGTCGACAGGGTGTGCCCGGCCAATACCGGGTCCATCGCCGACACCGGTTCATCGGCCAGCAACACCTCGGGCGCCTGGTACAGCACGCGGGCAATGCCCACGCGTTGCAGCTGGCCACCGGACAATTGCTGGCATTGGGCGAACAGCTTGTCGCCCAGGTCCAGCTTGAGCAGTGCCGCCCGAGCCCCAGGAACGTCCACCGGATGCAGCAGGTTCAGCAGGCTTTTGGCAAAACCCCATTGGCCGAGTTTTCCGGCCAGCACCGCCGTGACCACCCGTTGCCGCGGTGGCAGTGGCGGTGCCTGGTGCACCAGGCCGATGCGCGCCCGCAAGCGTTGGCGCTGGCGGGCGCCGAGCTGCCAGGCTTGCTCGCCGAGCACTTCGACCGTGCCGCTGCCGGGGCGCAGGGCGGTGGCCAGCAGGTTCAGCAGGCTCGACTTGCCGGCACCGGAGGGGCCGATGATCGCCACCTGCTCACCGGCGCCGATGTGCAGGTCGACCTCATGCAGCGCTCGCACGCCATTGCCATGGGTGAGGCTGACCCGGTTCAGATGCAAGGTCATTTCAGCAGGTCGGCAGCGCGTGCGGCTTCCTCGATGCCCTTGTAGTTCTCGGGACTGGTCTCGATGAAGCGGCTGGCGGCTTGCAGGTCGAGGATCGCCTTTTGCTCAGGGTTGGCCGGGTCGAGCGCGAGGAAAGCGGCCTTGATTTTCGCGGCCAGGGCCGGGTCGAGGGTGCCGCGCACGGTCCAGTTGTAGTCGAAGTAGGCCGGTGTGGTGGCGAAGACCTTGACCTTGTTGGTATCGACCTTGCCGGCGGCTACCAGTTTTTCCCAGACGCTGGCGTTGAGCACGCCTGCATCCACCTTGCCGGCCTGAACCCAGGCAACGGTGGCGTCATGGGCACCGGAGTAGCCGACGCGGCTGAAATAGGTTTCCGGCTTGATGCCGTCCTTCAGCATGAAGTAGCGCGGCATCAGGCTGCCGGAGGTGGAGGACACCGAACCGAAGGCGAAGGACTTGCCCTTGAGGTCGGCCAGCGATTTGACGTTCGGGTCGGCCGTGATGAATTTGCTGGTGAACTGGGCATCCTGTTCGCGCTGTACCAGCGGTATGGCATTGCCGGTTTTCAGGCGCGCCTGGACGAAGGTGAAGCCGCCCAGCCAGGCCATGTCGATGCGGTCGGTGGCCAGCGCTTCAACCACGGCCGGGTAGTCGGACACCGGTACGAACTCGACCTTCATGCCCAACTGCTTCTCCAGGTATTCGCCCAATGGCTTGAACTTGCGCAACAGTTCGGTGGGGGCTTCGTCGGGAATGGCGCTGACCTTGAGGGTCTCGGCAGCCTGAGCCAGCAGGGTGGAAAGGGACAAGGTCAGGCCGACGGCCAATGCCAGGGTGCGTTTGAGCATGGAGGTTCTCCGGTTCAATAGCGGAAAAATGTCGATGCGCCCCGCACAAGCTGATTGCTGCACGACGCTTCGTGAGGGTAGACGAAAACGTCGGGATTATAGAGGCATTGCGCGCGATCCAGTAGGAGCGAGCATGCTCGCGATGGACGTCAACGATGACGCGGGCATCCTGAATGCCCGTGGCGCTCTCCGGTTTTTCGCGAGCGTGCTCGCTCCTACAGGGTGTCCCGTTAGTCGGGGGGGGCTTACATCTTCGCCAGCGCCTGCGCCAAATCGGCCCGCAAGTCTTCCACGTCTTCGACTCCAACTGATAAACGTACCAGCCCATCGCCGATCCCTAACTGCGCACGGGTGGCAACAGGGATGGTGGCATGGGTCATGATCGCCGGGTGTTCGATCAGGCTTTCCACGCCGCCCAGGCTCTCGGCCAAAGCGAAGATCTGCACACTCTCAAGGAAGCGTTTGGCGCCTGCCAGATCGCTGTTAAGGTCGAGGGCGATCATTCCGCCGAACCCGCGCATTTGCCGGCAAGCCAATTCGTGCTGCGGGTGCGAGGGCAGACCGGGGTAGTAGACCCTGGAGACTTGTGGCTGACGCTCCAGCCATTGCGCCAGCTCCAGGGCGTTGCTGCAGTGGCGTTCCATACGCAGGGCCAGAGTCTTCACGCCGCGCAGGGTGAGGAAGGCGTCGAACGGCCCGGCGATCGCCCCCACGGCGTTTTGCAGGAAACCCAGGCGCTCGGCCAGCTCGGCGTTTTGCCCGACCACGGCGATGCCGCCGATTACGTCGGAGTGGCCATTGAGGTACTTGGTGGTCGAGTGCAACACGATGTCAAAACCCAGCTCCAGCGGGCGCTGGATGTACGGACTGGCGAAGGTATTGTCGGCTACGCAAATGATCCCGCGTGAACGGCAGATGCGAGCGAGGGCGGCCAGATCGCAAAGGCGCAGCAGGGGATTGCTCGGCGTCTCGACCATGACCATTCGCGTGTCGTCTTCCAGCGCTGCCTCGAAGGCGGACAGATCCGTCAGGTCGACGAAGCTGAAACGGTGCCCGGCGCTGCGCTGGCGCACCTTGTCGAACAGGCGGAATGTGCCACCGTACAAGTCATTGCCGGAGACGACGTGCGAGCCGGCGTCGAGCAGTTCGAGCACGGTGGAAATAGTCGCCAGCCCCGACGCAAAGGCAAAGGCCTGGGTACCGCCTTCGAGGTCCGCGACGCAACGCTCCAGGGCCCAGCGCGTCGGGTTGTGCGAGCGTCCGTAGTCAAGGCCCTTGTGCACGCCGGGGCTCTGTTGCAGGTAGGTGGAGTTGGCGTAGATCGGCGGCATCAAGGCCCCGGTGGACGGGTCCGGTGCTTGCCCGGCATGGATCACCCGGGTGGCGAAGCCCTGTGGCGGGGAGTTTTTGTCCTGTTGACTCATGGCAGGGATCTCCGCAAGTGATTAAGCATGTCGGTTCGGGTAATCAGTCCGTGAAAACCCGAGGCATCCTTGATGATCGCCACCAGGCCTCGGCCCAGTTCAGCCTCCAGTTCCGCCAGCGTGGCGTCGGGGGCCAAGGTCTGCAGTTTGTCGGTCATGGCGCTGGCCACGGTCTTGCGAAAGTGCGCCGCGTCTTCGTGCACCCCGAGCAGAATGTCGGATTCGTCGATGACCCCGACCAGTTGCTGCCCGCCCACCAGCACCGGCAGTTGCGAGACGTCCGCCAGGCGCATGCGCTGGAACGCGGTGAGCAGGGTGTCGTCGGGGCCGACGCTGATCACCCGGCCATCCTCGAAACGCCGCGCCACCAGGTCGCGCAGGTCGCCGTAATGCTTGCGTTGCAACAAGCCCTGGTCGTTCATCCACTGGTCGTTGTAGACCTTGGACAGGTAACGGGTACCGGTGTCGCAGACGAAGCTGACCACCCGTTTCGGCTCGGTTTGCTCGCGGCAGTAACGCAAGGCCGCCGCCAGCAATGTCCCGGTCGAAGAACCACCGAGAATGCCTTCGGCGCGCAGCAACTGGCGGGCGTGATCGAAGCTTTCTTCATCGCTGATCGAATAGGCGTGACGCACGCTGGAGAGGTCGGCAATCGATGGAATGAAGTCTTCGCCAATGCCTTCCACCGCCCAGGAACCGGGGGTGGGGAGGGTGCCGCTGCGGCTGTATTCGGCCATCACCGAACCGATCGGGTCGGCCAGGATCATTTCCAGGTCCGGTTGTACCCGTTTGAAGAAGCGGGTCAGGCCGGTGAGGGTGCCGGCTGACCCGACGCCGACGACGATGGCATCCAGGTCATGCTGGGTCTGTGCCCAGATTTCCGGCGCGGTGCTGCACTCATGGGCCAGCGGGTTGGCGGGGTTGTTGAACTGGTCGGCGAAGAAGGCATCGGGAATGTCCTGCGCCAACCGTGCGGCGACGTCCTGGTAATACTCCGGATGGCCTTTGCCGACATCGGAACGGGTGATGTGCACCTCGGCGCCCATTGCCTTGAGGTGCAGGACTTTTTCCGTGGACATCTTGTCCGGCACCACCAGCACCACCCGGTAGCCTTTGGCCCGGCCGACCAGCGCCAGGCCCAGGCCCGTGTTGCCAGCGGTGGCCTCGACAATGGTGCCACCGGGGCGCAGCCGGCCATCGCGCTCGGCGGCGTCGATCATCGCCAGACCGATGCGGTCCTTGATCGAACCACCGGGGTTCTGGGATTCGAGCTTGAGAAACAGTGTGCAGGGGCCGGTATCGAAACGGCTGACGCGCACCAGTGGCGTGTTGCCGATCAGTTCGAGCACGGCGGGGCGTGAATTGCCTGGCATGTCATCTCCTCCTTGCGTAGCTCCTGATGTAGCTGTGCTGCGAATGAACAGCGACCTGCGATAAGCATCGAGTACTCGTCACAGGCAAGGGTTCGTTTGGACCATAGGCCGGGATCGGGTCACCCGCAACCTTGTGCAGCCAGCCGGTAGGCTCGTCGCTTTTTGCTCCGGAACGAGGGTGCAAGTCGGCGAGGCCGTTTGTCGGATGTATGGTTCTGCCCAGAAGAGGGCTCGGTGGATAAGCCGCCAAACGGCGTGCAGCGGGGCGCAAGCGGGTTGGACGGTAGCCCGCAATCGAGTCCCGGCACACATGGAACTGATAAAAATTGCAGGCGTCAAAGCTTTACGGGCGGTTCGGCGTGGTGATGGTCACGGGGTCGAATTGGAACCCCAGGATTCAAAGGCGGGAGGTTGGTGATGGTCATGGCGAGATTGACGATGATCAAGTTCTTTGCGGCTTACCTGGCCGCATGTGTCCTCCTGCAATGGGTCGTGGGCCAGGCGTCTCCCTGGATTGCCTCGCACCTTCTGCTGCCCTGGATTCTTTAGCGCAGCGCTGAATATAAAAAGATATCCGCACCTTTCGAATGCATTCAACTCCAAGGCACGCGGGGAACCATTCCCCGCGTTGCACTTCATGTCTGTGCCAATCGCTGAGTTAACCTGCAACGACCCGTTCAACGGCGTGATCGGGCCGGCTCCTTTGAACCGGCCTTTGTCTCAATCCTTTGAACGTCACGCCGCCATCATCCAGCGATTAATGGAATGGGAAGATGTAGTTCATCCAGGCCGCCATGCGCAGGAGGATTTTGCGCATCATGGCAATGTGGGTGAAATGCTGGCTGTAGAGCGCCGCCTGGCCGTAGGCACCGCCGGGCATCAGCTTGGCATACGGGGCGAAATCGGGGTCGGTGATTTCAATGATCACCGGAACCCGACCGGCCGGTGGTGAGCCGGTAAAGCTGATGAGCGAGCCGGAAGGTTGGACCTGACCTTCGGCGATGACTTCAAGGACGCTTTTGACCTTGCCCTCGAAAACCTTACCCGGAATGCCGTCGAAAGCGACTTCGGCCTCATCGCCGACCGTCAGGCGCAGCAGGCTGTTCTGGCGCATCCACGCCGCGAAATATTGGCCTTCATCGGGGATGAACACCATCGAGGGGCGTAGCGGGAACTTCGTCGCCATCATGCCCGGACGCAAAGACACATGGGTGACAAAGCCTTTGCTCGGTGCGCGCACCGTCGTGTTATCGAGTTCGTACTGCGCGCCGTCGAGTTGCGCCTGCAGGTCATCAGTACGGGAAACGACGACATCCAGTTCCCGTTGGGTGGCGAAGTTACGCTTGATCAGTTCGCTGATTCGGGCGCGGTCAGCTTTGGCCACCAACAGTTGGGCCTTGAGCGACTTCACTCGATACTCGAAGGGGGCCGGGTCGATCCGAAACAGCACATCGCCCTTTTCCAGGCGTTCGTTGCCCTGGACCGGCACGTCGATCACCTGGCCTGTGACCACGGGAATCACCGGGACGGAGACGAAATACGAACGTGCAACCTCCGAGTAGGGATGGTTGTAGTTCATCACGAAAATCATCGCGCCAACGATCAGGATCCCGCCCAATACAGCGGTGGGGACCGTCCATTTGTTCAAGGGGATGCGGAAGATCTTGAAGATTGCAACGCAGATGGCGGTGTAAGTCAGTACCAGTAAAAGATCCATGGGTCAGATTCCCTCGCCACTGTTGTCGGTCGGCAACCTGTGCTGCGCCGTTCCTGTCGCTGTCTCCAGGTGCGCGACGCGGCTTTGCAGTTCTGCGACTTGTTGTTCCAGATGCACAACATGGGCGTGCCCTGATTTTCCATCACTGAACCCCCAGCCCCGGTCTTCCCGGTATGCCATCGCCCAGATCCATAGGAACGGCCACAGCGCATGCAGGGTAAACAGGCTGACCCAGCCCGTGGCGTGAATCGCATCCTGGTGCGGATGATTGCGGTGGACCGCAATTTCATAAGGAATGTCGTGGAGCAGGATAATCCCGTAGAACAGGACAAGTCCGACAAAGAACAACAGCCCCAACGCGAAGTAATCAAGCATCAATTGTCTCTCTGTGAATCAGTTGGCGTACTCGCTCCAGTGTAGCCGCTCAATCTACACTTGAAGAGCCGGTATCGGCGGATGAGCCGGACGGTACTCAACGAGCAGGACATGGAGAGGGTGGGCAATGCAAAATAATTAAAAACAGAAGCGGGCCCCGGTGCCTGATCCAGTCGAGCACATTACAGAAGTTGTATTCGGCCTGTTAATGGCCATGACGTTCACCGGAACCATCAGTGTGGCGACGGCAGACCAGGCAGCGCAAGAGCGCTCGATGATGATTGCCGCGCTCGGCTGTAACCTTGCCTGGGGCTGGCGGACGCTGTCATGTATCTGTCATCGCCGGCTGGATGCTGGCCAAATACGCTAACGCCAAACCTTGGCAGGGCGGGGTGGCCCTGGCGCTCACAGGTAGCGTGCTGATCGTCGCCATCATCGCGCTCGGTGGCTAGAGATTTTCACCCGGCAGCACATCGAGTATTCATTCTCATTTACAATGCCCTTCCACTTACGCAGGGCAGTCGGGTATGGATGTGCTCGCCGATCTACATCGTTCCCTGATCAGGTGGGTGATCGAGCCGGTCACCCACCAGTTTCTTGGCATCTTCGATGTCAATGGGCGCCTGGGAGTGGTCTTTCTCTGCGTTTCCTACGGCGTCGCCTATGGCCTGTTTCGATTCAGAACGTCTCGCGGATTGACCGGGGCGCACTCCTTCGGGCAGTTCCTCGGCGGGCGGCGGGTTTACCTGCACCGCTCGGCGCTGCTCGATTACCGCTACTACTTCGTGCTCGCCATCCTGAAAGTGACGCTGGTGCTGCCGATTGTCGGGCTGGTTGATCCCTATGTGCTGCGTTCAGCGGACTACATCAGATTTTTCTCTAACCTGTGGGGCGCGCGCGCACAAGTGGGGGAGAATCTCGGGCTTTCCCTGCTCTACGGCCTGGGCGTGTTCCTGGTCAAGGATTTCGCTCATTACTGGAACCACCGGGCCTTTCATTCGCGCTACTTGTGGGCATTTCACAAAGTCCATCATTCGGCGCCCGTGCTGGTGCCGGCTACGGCAAGCCGGGTGCATTTTCTTGAAGAACTCGTCGAAAAGCTGGTGGATATCATCTGCCTGGGCCTCTATGCCGGAGTCTTCTGGTACGCCTGTGGCGGCGAGGTCAGCCGCTATACCCTGTTTGGCGTGACGTGGATTGTGTTCATCTTCAACGGTCTGGCGGCCAACCTGCGGCATAGCCATGTGTGGTTTTCATTCGGGCCGTTGATCGAGCGGGTGCTGAGCAGTCCCGCGCAGCATCAGATTCACCACAGCGATGCGCCGCGGCATTTCAACAAGAACTTCGGTATCAACCTGTCACTGTGGGACTGGATGTTCGGCACGCTCTATGTCACCCGGTCGACCCCGGAAGCAATCCGCTTCGGCACTGGTGAGCAGGATCACGAGCGTTACCTGACGCTTCACGGCCTGATCATCACGCCCTTTGTCGACGTTGCCCGCAAGTTTTTTCCCCCCAGACGCCCGCAATCGAACTTGACCGAGCCTGGACGAAACCTGTCTGATCCGTATTTTCCTGCGCAATCTGCATCTGTAACGAAAACAGTCACCGGCCCACAATAAGTCATCGGCAGGGTCATCCGCCCGGCGCACAACAGCGCAGTACGACCCTGTACAGCAACTTCATGAGCTGGGAGGCCATATGGCCAGAATGACGCTTTTTCTCGGTGGTTTTCTGCTGTTGACCATTTTGATCGGGGCACTGGCGACCATTCCTCCGGGGTGAAGAGGGCGCCGGCGAATGCGAGCGATTGGGTGCTGATCGAGTCGCCCGAACGCAACCTAATGCGCACAGGTTCACCTTGACCGGGGGCCTGCCAGACTCCGTTACCGCGGGGGACTTCGTCTTTGCCTGAATGATCGGCCCATGCTCACGCCTGGTGAGGGCGTGAGCATGCCGAGGAAGCTTCAGCGACGCTAATCGTCAAATCGGCTCCATCAACTCCACCTGCTGTTACTTGCAGTTGCCGGCCTTACGAAATCCGGCGGCCTGGGCGGCAGCTTCAGAGTCAAAAGTTATCTGGTTTTTTTCCGACACTTGAGCATAACCAGGGCAACCGATTGAGAGGTGATACACCTGGCTCTTGCGGTTGCCAATGATCAAGCCTGCCCCGGTCGCTTTCGCCAGGGTTGGCTGGGCCGTTACTGGCACGGGTTTCCCGGCAATGGCGCTGACGGTTCCATCACCTGCCGCCTTGTATCCTTGCGTCCATTGACGGTCACCCGTCACGAAAGGGTTGGAGTGCCCCATGATTGAGGCAATGCGACTATCGCGCACTTTCTCCCAGGCCGAGACCGGGTACTGCTTGTCCCAGGCCATCAGTAGTTGTTGCTGCTGACGTGACATGTTCAGATTGTATCGATCGAACATGTAAAAGGTCGTCCTCGCGACCAGCCCTTTGACCTCGTCACGGGGTTCGGCGGCTCGTTGATCAAAATCAACCCGGGTCTTGCATTGCCCATACTGCGGCGCTACGCCGGGGGTCATTGCGTAGTTGAAATTACTACGGTCGCCGTTCACTTCCCCAACAGACGGGTAGAGATTGAACAGGTCCGCTTCCATGGCTCGGAAGACCGGATCGTCGTCCACGCAGTGCTCTCGACCGCCGTTCTTCCAGCACTGGCGTTGGTTACCGAATGTCCAGGCAGGAACTATATGTTCCCACTCAGTCCGCTCGGCGCGGTTTTGCTGTTTTCTGGTTTGATAGCCGCAAGAATCAGGGTCAATACGGCCACCCGACTTGCCTACCCATGTCCACTTGCAACCGCAGTACAACTCGCCAAGGGCACTGTTCGCCTGGTCGAGGTAGATTTTCTGTTTTGCTATGACCTTGGCTTCGGAAAAGTTCGACGGAGGGCTTGAGAAGGCGGGGGTGATTACCGAGAGCACCAGCGCTACTACGGACAGCAGTTTTTTCATTGGAAAACATTGGCTTATGAAGAGGGCGCGCATTATACCCACGATCTGCGCGCATGCCGCTGGAAAGCGCGTATCCAGGATGTTGCCACTGAGCCTGGTGTTGAGTGCAACGAGGCGTTTCACCGCCGACCGCCATCCATGCAATCACCATCCAGTGCGCATCGGCATGACTTGTCGGAACCAGGCTTGAGGCGAGCCGTTAATTTTTTACGCTTTTTTTACGATAAGCGGTTTGGTCCGCAACGATACTGGCCGCGATTTTATTAATCGGCCACGCGTTTGCATTCCTGATGACGCTGGCAATGTATTGCCCAAGGATGGCATGCACCTCTTTCCCGCAATTTGAGAGAAGCGACCCTTGAGTGAAACAGCGACCCGTGCACATTCAGATTCCCAATCCCAATCCCAATCCCAATCCAAGGCGTCAGGAGTGGGCTTGCTCGTCGCCGCCGTCGGAGTGGTTTACGGGGACATTGGCACCAGCCCCCTCTACACGCTCAAGGAAGTATTTTCCGGCCACTACGGCGTTCAGGTAAATCACGACGGAGTGCTGGGCATTCTATCTTTGATCTTTTGGTCACTGATCTGGGTGGTCTCGATCAAATACGTGCTGTTCATCCTGCGTGCCAACAACCAGGGCGAAGGCGGCATCATGGCGTTGACGGCGCTAGCGCGCCGCGCGGCCGCACCATATCCGCGCATGAGCAAGGTTCTGGTACTGCTTGGCCTGTTCGGTGCAGCACTTTTTTATGGGGACAGCATGATCACCCCGGCTATTTCTGTGCTCTCTGCGGTTGAAGGACTACAACTGGCGTTTGACGGAATAGAACACTGGGTCGTGCCCTTGTCGGTGATTGTGCTGGTGGCGCTGTTCTTGATACAGAAACATGGCACGGCTCGAATCGGTATCCTGTTTGGCCCCATCATGGTGCTGTGGTTTGTGGTGTTGGGTGCACTTGGTATCTACGGTATTTCGCTGCGTCCGGAAGTGCTGCAAGCACTGAACCCTGTATGGGCTGTGAAATTCTTCGTGGTTCATCCGGGAATGGGTGTGGCCATTTTGGGTGCTGTGGTGTTGGCATTGACCGGTGCAGAAGCGCTGTATGCCGACATGGGCCACTTTGGTCGCAAACCGATTGCGCGTGCCTGGTTCATCCTCGTGTTGCCGGGCCTGGTGCTCAATTACTTTGGCCAGGGCGCGTTGATCCTGGGCAACCCGGAGACTGTGCGTAACCCGTTCTATTTGCTGGCACCCGACTGGGCGCTCTTGCCGATGGTTGCACTCTCCACACTGGCGACCATCATCGCTTCCCAAGCCGTGATTTCGGGCGCTTTCTCCCTGACTAGCCAGGCCATCCAGCTTGGGTATATCCCTCGCATGTTCATCCAGCACACCTCCAGCCATGAGCAGGGGCAGATCTACATCGGTACGGTTAACTGGGCGTTGATGGTGGGTGTCGTGCTGCTGGTGCTTGGTTTCGAGTCATCCAGTGCTTTGGCTGCGGCTTATGGCGTCGCGGTGACGGGGACCATGCTGATCACAACAATCCTGTCCTCGGCTGTCGTCCTGCTCCTATGGAAAACACCGCGCTGGGTGGCCATTCCAATGTTGCTCGGATTTTTGCTGGTAGACAGCCTGTATTTCGCGGCCAACGCCGCAAAGTTTTTTCAGGGCGGTGCGTTTCCGGTGATTGCCGGCATTGGTCTGTTCATTTTGATGACGACCTGGAAGCGGGGCAGAAAGATTATCGTTGAGCGGCTGGATGAAACTGCACTTCCTCTACCGCTGTTCATCGGCAGCATCCGTACGCAGCCTCCCCATCGCGTACAAGGCACGGCAGTGTTCCTTACGGCCAGGGCAGATGCTGTTCCTCATGCGCTGCTGCACAACCTGCTGCATAACCAGGTTTTGCATGAGCAAGTGGTGTTACTCACCGTGGTTTCCGAAGACAGCCCGCGCGTGGCTGCTGACCGGCGGTTTGAGGTTGAAGCCTATGGCGAAGGTTTCTTTCGGGTCAGTCTGCACTTCGGATTTATGGAGGAGCCGGATGTTCCTCTGGCCCTGAGTCTGTGTCACTTGTCCGAGCTGGATTTCAGTCCGATGCGCACCACCTATTTCCTCAGCCGGGAGACGGTGATCCCGACCAAGCGCATCGGTATGGCCCGTTGGCGAGAAAGCCTGTTCGCGTTTTTGCTCAAGAACGCCAACAGCAACCTGAAGTACTTCAAGTTGCCGTTGAATCGGGTGATTGAGCTGGGTACACAGGTTGAGATGTAAAGAGTCATCGTGCATCCAGGGTGGCTTTTTGCGCTCGATGTGGGGCATTCGTGGTGGATGACCCACGCCTGCGAGGCTTGCCGGCGATGGCGGCGTGTCAGGCGCCAAGGATGGTGGATGTGAGGGCCTCATCGCTGGCAAGCCAGCTCATACAGGTTTCCTTGGGGAATTCAACATCCGCGCATGGCACAAATCCCTTGTGGGAGCTGGCCTGCCGGCGATGGCGGCAGGTCAGACGCCGAGGATGGTGAATGTGAGGGCCTCATCGCGAACAAGCTTGCTCCTGCAAGATTGTTTTCAGCCAATCCAGGCGTCGATTCGAGCCGTTATCCAGTCCCTGCCGTAAGCAAGCACGCTATCTGCAATTGCCGTCGGAAAATGAATAAACCCGTGGGGAGAGGAGGGTAGCAAGTGCACTTCGACAGGGGCAGATTTCATCCAGCGATCGGCTAATTGGAGTGTGTCATCTCTCAGGGGATCGAGTTCACCGGCAAACATGAGCGCTGGCGGGAAATCCGTGAAGTCGCCGTATAGCGGTGACAAAGGTGGCTGCCGGCGTTGCGCGTCAGTCAGGCCCGGCGTCAGCAGGCGAAAAGCTTCGACCATGCCCGGGCCGTCCAGCACCAGCGTTTGCGGGAGCGCCGCACGGACGCTTGGTGTTCCCGTCAAATCGTAGACGCCGTAATACAACAGCGCACCGCTGACCCGCTGCAGCAAGCCGGGCGATTGCTTTAACGCCAGCATCGTTGCCGCTGCAAGATGAGCCCCTGCCGATTCACCCACGACGATAACAGGAAGGTCTGCAAACTCTCGACAGTCGTCACCCAATAGCCAGCGAGCGGCACAAAGGCAGTCCTCCATCAGGCCTTGAACCGGAGTCGATACGGCAAGCCGGTAGTCGACCGAGACAACCGTAACGCCGCAGGCGTTCACCATGGCAAGGTTAAAGTCGTCATTCATCTGCGCATTGCCGATTACCCAGCCGCCCCCATGGAAATCAAGCACAACACCCTTTGCTTTGCCTCTGGGCCGGATGATCCGAACGGGCACTTGGTCGCCGCCCGCACCCACTACCTTTGTTTCAGCCTTGAGCCCGTGCTTGAGCAATTTTCCCGCGCCGCCGATTTGACTGGCGCGCAACAGCGCCTGGATCACATGGGGGGTGATGCGGTTGCGGATTCGAAAGCGCGGTATCCAGGCGAGCTTTTTGTTGAAGTTGCGCACTTGCAGCAACTCCCGTTCGCCTACTGACCATGGCGCTTTAGTACCCGATTCGAAATTCGTCATCAGCGGTTATTACACCCCATGGATAAGTTCAGCGCTGCGGCTATACAAAGCCACCCAAGGTCGCGGGCCAGGAGGAAAACAAGAGAGAACATCTGTCCCTGGCTGAGATCAGCGGTCTGGGGTTCAAAGATCATGTCGACTTATTAACGGACGCCCAGTGAAGCGAAAAGTTTTGCTGGGGAGCGGACATTTCTCTGATTCTGCGCAGGTGAGTCCGGGCTCGGCAGCGGGCTGCGCAATTGGAGAACCTGCTGCGCAATCGGGGAGGTTGGCAGGTGGTGCAATGGCTAGTTTAGAGCGCACCGATCAGCATGAACTGGCTTCAGGAAGGCCTATGCAGCCCAGGCGTTGCCAACGCCCATCGTGGATTTCGACTAAGGGAAACCTTTAGCCGGCTTGGAGATTACCCCCCCAACGAATGCTGTTCGTCTTGATATCGGCGCGACGCTGACTGGCATACCTTGCGTAGAAGGGAAGCGCGTCGTCGTAGCGGACTGTTGCATTGAGCCCGCCTGGCGTTTTACCCCATAACAACAAGAGGTCTGACAATGCTCCAACCCATGGTCCTTTATGTCCCTGATGCAATCCGTCTTTTGCTGTAGTTGTCTGCCGTGCACTTTTCCGGTCGCTGGATTGTTACATGGTCGCCCGGCGTTTTTCAGTTTGATTTCGCTCCTATAAATACAGTGCCCAAGCACATACAGATGTGGAGATGTCAGATGTATCAGGTAAAGCAATCTTGCCGTGGGCTCGGTATTGCCAGTGCGCTCGGAATAATCTGTTCGCCACTGGCAGCCTATGCCGATGTTATTGATGACAGTCACTTAAAAGTGGATACGCGTAACTTCTACTTGCACCGTAACTACACCAATACCAATGCGCCGGTTTCAGAAGTGCATAGCTGGTCTCAGGGTTTCGATGCGCAGTTTACCTCCGGTTACACCGACACAGCCCTGGCCATCGGCCTTGATGTGGATGCGCAATACGCCGTGCGCCTGGATTCGTCAGGCAACGATGGTTCGCTACCGTACAGCGTGAGCGATCAGCAGACGGCGGATGACTACAGTCGCGCCGGTGCCACCTTCAAGATGCGCTACAGCAAGACCGAATTGAAGGTCGGTGATCTGCGCCCACAATTGCCGGTGGCTTCCGATGACCCGAGTCGACAACTGGATACCATCTACCAGGGGGCCGTGGTCGAGTCCAGGGAAGTTGACGGATTGATGCTGACCGGTGGCCGTTTCTGGTCTGCCGCTACACGGGAGTCTTCCAATCACGAGAAACTCTACAAGTTTGGCTCCACTGATAACCTCGACAGTGATGGCCTGGACTTTGGTGGCGCTACTTACGACATTACCAAGAACCTGCAAGCCAGTTATTTCTATGGCGTGTTGCACGATATTTATCAGCAACACTATTTCGGCCTGATGCATATGGCCGACCTGGGCAATGGCTACAAACTAAAAACCGACTTGCGTTACTTCAATAACAATGAAGATGGCAGTGCATTGAACGGTGAAGTAGACAACCGCTCCTACGGAGCCTTGTTCACTTTGCTCAAGGGCGCCCACATGTTTGGCCTCAGTTACCAGCGCATGCTTGGTGACAGCGTGTTCCCGACCATGAACGGTTATATCCCGCAACCTTACCTGGTGCACTGGTCGTCCCTGGGGTTTGTCCGCCCGGATGAAAAGTCCTGGGGTGCACGCTACAGCTATGACTTTGCCGGGATGGGTATGCCGGGGCTGAAGTTCTACACCCGCTACATCAAGGGTACCCACTGGGATCGTGGCGCAAACTTGAGCGACAACCAGGAAAGCGAACGCTTTCTGGGGCTCAACTACGTGGTGCAGAGCGGGGCGCTGCAGGGCCTCGGGCTGGACCTGCGCAACATCGATGTAAAACAGAAGTACGGCTACGACTACAACGAATTCCGTGTCGCCACGACGTACACCTGGAAGTTCTGGTAAGCCCGGTCCACCCGGTGTTTGACCCCATAACAATAAGAGGCCTGAGCATGTTCGAATCCATTGTCCTTTACATCTGCCCTGCAACTTCCCAGTCGGTGCTCTGTGCACCGTCACCCGGCGCGCTGCGCACATGAGCGGATTCCAAGAGGAGCAAACACTAATGAATGTCCAGGTCGATAACGCGGTCCTGCAGCACAAGAAAACCTATTTTTACGAGTGGTATGTGGTGGCCCTGTGCATGGTCGCCTACATCTTTTCGTTTGTGGATCGGCAGATCCTGGCGCTGATGATCGAGCCGATCAAAGCCGACCTGCAAATCAGCGACACCCAGTTCAGCTTGCTGCACGGGCTGGCCTTTTCCTTGTTCTACGCATTCATGGGCATGCCCATCGCCTACCTGGCCGACCGCTTCTCGCGACCGAAGATCATTGCCGTCGGCGTGGTTTTCTGGAGCCTGGCGACTGCCGCCTGCGGCATGAGCAAAAACTTCCTGCACATGTTCCTCGCGCGCATTGGCGTCGGCGTCGGCGAAGCGGCGCTGTCGCCCTCGGCCTACTCGATGTTCAGCGACATGTTTCCCAAGGAAAAACTTGGCCGGGCAGTCGGCATTTATTCGATCGGCTCGTTTGTGGGTGGCGGCCTGGCCTTCCTGGTGGGCGGCTATGTGATCGCGATGCTCAAGGATATGAACACCATCGAGGTCGCGGTTCTCGGTGCGATGAAGGCCTGGCAGCTGGCGTTTTTCATTGTCGGCCTGCCTGGCATCGTGGTCGGCCTGTTGATCTGGCTCACCGTGCGCGACCCGGCGCGCAAGGGTTTGCAGATTGATGCTTCGGGCCGCCCGAAGAAGGTCGCGCTAAGCGATGGCTTGCGCTTCCTCGGGCGCCACCGCGCCACCTTTGCGTGCCATTACCTGGGCTTTTCGTTCTACGCCATGGTGCTTTTCTGCATGATGAGCTGGAGCCCGGCGCTGTACATCCGCAAGTTCGGGATGACCCCGGTAGAGGCGGGATACATGCTCGGCACCGTGCTGTTGCTGGCCAACACCGCCGGGGTGTTGTTCGGTGGCTGGCTCACCGATTATCTGGCCAAAAAAGGGCATCAGGATGCCGCGATGCGCACCGGGGTGATCGGTGCCCTCGGCATGGCAGTGCCGGCCGTACTGTTCCCGCAAGTCGATCAACTGTGGCTGTCGGTAGCCCTGTTGGTACCCGCGATGTTCTTTGCCTCGTTCCCGATGCCGGCGTCCACGGCGGCCATGCAGATCCTCGCGCCCAATCAGGTGCGCGCGCAGGTTTCGGCCGTGTTCCTGTTGATCAGCAATCTGCTGGGGCTTGGACTTGGCACTACGATGGTGGCGCTGTTGACCGACCGTTACTTCGGCTCGCCGGCAGCGGTGGGCTCGTCGATGTCGCTGGTGATTGCTGGCGCCTCGGTGTTAACCGTGCTTCTGCTATGGCGTGGTTGCCGTCGTTTCCGCGAAAGCTATGCCAGGGAATACCCTACCCGGGCGTGACATGAATACGCCAGTACTTGGGCCTCGCTGCGTTTCCACGCAGCGGGGCCGCTCTGCTTCAGGTCAGGAGAGCCTCTGATGTTGAATGACGTACACCTGCTGGAACGCCACAGCCTGCTCAGCTCCGCCGATTACCGCGAGATCAAGGACAAGGTCAGCCAATACCTGTGCCCGCATAGCTTCAACGTACTGCGCGACAAGCCCATCCATACCCGGCTTAACGGCGTTTTTTTCGGCGATTCGGCGCTGCTCGACCTGAGTTATGGCGCGCCGGTGGAGATTACCATCGGCGACATTGCCGATCAGTACCTGTTCCGCATTACCTTGCAGGGGCATTGCGAGGTGGCCCACGGGCGGCGCAGCGCGGCGATGCAGTCGGGCTACCTGAGCGTGTCATCGCCATTCGCGCAAAGCCGCATCGTCACCGATGGGCAATGTCGCAACCTGATCCTGCGTGTCGACCGTGATGCCCTGGAGACGCAGTTGCAACGCCTGCTCGGCCGCAGCCTGCGCCAGTCGGTGATCTTTGATGTCAGCGTCGATCACTTGGGCACCGGCGTCGTCAGCCTCTATCACACCCTGGATTACATTTGCCGGCTCTACGGCAGCGGCGTGGACGGATCGCGCCTGGCCAGCGGCCTGTCCGAATACCTGATGCAACTGCTGCTCACACAGTTACCGCATAACTACTCGGCGGACCTGTTGAGCGACTCGCGCGCACCGCTGCCGCACCACGTGAAAAAGGCCCGTGATTACATCGAGGAGCACCTCGACGAACCGATCAGCCTGGCGACGTTGAGCGAACTGTGTGGTGTCTCGGTGCGCACTCTGCAGAATGGCTTCAATCAGTTCCTCCAGCAGGCACCGGTCGAGTACATCCGTGACCGTCGCCTGGCAGTGATCCACGAATCGCTCAGGCAGGGCAGGGCCGGCGAAACCGTCACCGATATCCTGTTGCGTCATGGCATCAACAGCTTCGGGCATTTCTCCAGCGCCTATCGACAACGCTATGGTTGCCTGCCTTCGGACACCCTGCGGCGGCGCAAGCATTGAGACTGCTGCGCAATCGGTCATTCGGCTGCGTAATCGGATAAGTCCGCGGCGCTGCGCCTCGATAGCATCGGGTCTCTGACAAGAGGAGCAACTCGATGAATATTACCGTGCTGGGTGGTGGACACGGCTGTTATGCCGCTGCTGTGGAGATGGCGGAAAAGGGGCATCAGACCCGCCTGTGGCGTCGCGACAGCGCAGCGCTCAAAGAGCTGCTGGACATCGGCAGCCTGACCATCAAGGACTACCGGGGCACTCGCCAGTTGGCCGTCGGCAATCCTGGCGACAAACTGTCCCTGACCGACAACCTGGGCGAATCCCTGAGCGACGCGCAACTGGTCATCATCCCCTTGCCGTCGACCTCCCATGAAGACCTGGCCAGGCAAGTCGCGCCGCACCTGCACGACGGTCAGGTGGTGTTCCTGCCGCCGGGCACCTTCGGCAGTTTCGTGTTCGCCAAGGCCATGGCCGATGCGGGCAACCAGAGCAAGGTCGCTTTCGCTGAAACCGGCACGCTGCCGTACCTGGTGCGCAAGCACGGCGCCAGCGACCTGGTGATCAGTTGCTACGCCACCCGTCTGCCGACCGGCGTGTTCCCGAGCAACCTGTCCGAGCACGCTTTTGCGGTGCTGCGCGAGGCCTACCCGAGCGTCGAGCCGATTGAAGACGCCCTGAGCGGGGCGTTGATGAACGCAGGCCCCATCATTCACCCGCCGCTGATCATGATGAACGCAGGTCCCCTGGAGCATTTCGAGGCCTGGGACATTCACAATGAGGGTACCCAGCCATCGATTCGCCGCGTGACCAACCAGCTTGATGCCGAGCGCATGGCCGTGCGCGAAGCACTGACCTACGGCGCGCCGCACTTTCCGTTGGCCGATCACTACAACACCAGCGAAGGCGAGGAGTGGATGTACGGTCGCGGTGCCCACGGCAAGTTGACCGACAGCGGCGACTGGCGCGAAGACATCGACCTGCAGAAACATCGCTACATGCTCGAAGACACGCGCCTGGGCCTGTCCTTCCTGGTATCCGTCGGCCGGTGGGCCGGTGTGCCTACCCCGGTGGCGCAGGGACTGCTGAGCATCGCATCGGCAGTCGCTGCACGGGATCTTTACGCCGAAGGTCGCACCCTGGAAAACCTCGGTCTAGCCAGTCTTGACCGGGCGCAGATGACCGAGCTGCTGACCAGGGGTTACAACTGATGAACGCTGCGTTGCCTCATGTCTGCGTGGTCGGTGCCGGCCGGATGGGCGAGGGCATTGCCCTGGCGTTCATCCATGCGGGATTGCCGGTAACCCTGATCGACATCAAGGATCGCGCCGAGCACGAGCGGCGTGGTTACTTCGAACGCGTGCGAAACAACGTGCGCAGCGAACTGCAGATGCTGGTACGCCTGGGCATGCTAGTGGAGGAGCAGGCGGACATCGCGATATCCCGGTTGACCCTGCAATCCCGAACCCTGGCCGGGGAGAACTTGCGCCTGTGCGACCTGGTGTTTGAGGCGGTGCCGGAAGTCATCGCCGTCAAGCAGCAGACCTTTGGATGGATCAGCGAGCATGTCCCGGCGTCGACCATCATCGCCTCGACCACCTCGACCTTTCTGGTCACCGAGTTGGCCGAGATGGTCAGTGAACCCCAGCGTTTCGTCAACGCGCACTGGCTCAATCCGGCGTACCTGATGCCGTTGGTGGAGGTCAGCCGCAGCCAGGCGACGTGCCCACAAGTGGTCGAGCGGTTGCTGCAACTGCTCAAGCAGATCGGCAAGGTGCCCGTGGTCTGCAACCCGGTGGCCGGCTACATCGTCCCGCGCATCCAGGCGCTGGCGATGAACGAAGCCGCGCGGATGGTCGAGGAGGGCGTGGCCAGCGCCGAAGATATCGACACCGCAGTGCGCGTCGGCTTTGGCCTGCGTTTCTCGGTGTTGGGGCTGCTGGAGTTTATCGATTGGGGCGGCGGCGACATTCTGTACTACGCCTCGCGCTACCTCAGTGGCGCGTTGGCACCTCGTTTCGAGTCGCCACAGGTGATTGCCGACAATATGCAAAACGGCCGCAATGGCTTGCGTGACGGCCAGGGGTTTTATGACTACAGCGAGCTGGATGTAGAAGCTTACAAGCAACAGCGTCTCGGTGACTTTGTTCGCAAGCTGCAACTGTCGGGGCTGACCCCCGCTTTCGACGGCGCCTTGAGAGAGGCCTGAACACCAGGGCCCGGATGCCGGGCCCTGACTACGCCCCCGATTCTGGCGGCATCTACCGCCCGTCGACGACACTTAAAATAATCTTTGACATGACTGCGGCTTTGGTTGAATATTTATACATCGCGTACGATTAGATCGCTTGCGATAGCAGATCATGACCTTGCCGTTTGGAGATTCCAACCATGAACACCGAAAGTCGCCACACCCGTGATTTCCATGGCCACAACGGCAATAACTGGATGACTGCACCAGCCGCTTGATAAGCGTTGCTTCTACACTTAATAACTCGCATACGATATAATCGCATGCAATAACGCACTGAGGAAACCGTCCATGAGCAAGATTGAAAAAGTACTGGCTACCGGCAAAACCCACACCACCCACAGCGCTGCCGGTGACTCCCTGCGCGGCCATAACGGCAACCTCGATATCGAGTTGTCGTCACCCGGTTCCGCCCAGCCAGCACACACATTCGCCGCCACCCAGCCGCACCCGACCGCCGAGCAATTGTTCGCCGGGGCATGGTCGGCCTGCTACACCGCGGCGGTCGGTCTGGTGGCGCAGGAGCGCAACATCGTGTTGCCAGCGGACCTGGCCGTCGACATCGAAGTGGACCTGGGCCAGACTGGTCCGGCCTATTTCCTTCAGGCTCGACTGACCCTGCGCGTGCCGGGATTGGCACAGGATGTCGCGACGGAACTGGCGCACATCGCCGATTCCATCTGCCCCTATTCCAAAGCGACACGCGGCAATATCGACGTTGCCCTGAACGTGATTACGGCGTGATGCCTGGATGCGGCGATAAGCATCGCACGCGATGCAAGCGCATACGAATTAAGCAACCTGTAAACCTGAGGAAATCATCATGAGCAAGATCGAAAAAGTACTGGCCAGCGGCAGAACCCATACCACCCGTAGCAGCGCCGGCAATACATCGCGCGGCCATAATGGCAACCTCGACATCGAGTTGTCGTCCCCCGGCAGCACCACTGCGGCACACGTGCTTACCGGCGTGCAACCGCACCCCAAAGCCGAGCAACTGTTCGCCGGGGCGTGGTCGGCTTGCTACATCGCTGCGGTAGGGCTGGCCGCTCAACAATTGAAGGTGACGTTGCCATCCGATACGGCTGTCGATATCGAAGTCGATCTGGGCCAGACCGGTGAGCAGTACTTCCTCCAGGCTCGATTGACCCTGCGGGTGCCCGGCCTGGATGAGGGGGTTGCGACCGAACTGGCTCACAACGCCGATGCCATCTGCCCGTACTCCAAGGCCACACGGGGCAATATTGACGTTGCCATCAAGGTCCTGACTGCTTGACCACTGCACGACCGGCTCGCCAGGGTTAAACCTGGTGAGCCGGTCGTCGGCCTGCATGGCGCTGCTTTCTGGACGACTGCCAATGGTGTGAATACTTCCGATACCATCGCATGCGATGTATAGTCGGACCCCGCGATTCATCCGTCCTGCCCACCGAGAATGCCCATGAAACCCACCGACAAGACAGCCGCCCTCGACCTCAAGCTTGCCGATTTTCTGTGTTTTGCGGTCTATTCCTCCAACCTCGCGTTCAGCAAGGCGTATAAGCCGATGCTCGAACGGCTTGGCCTCACCTATACGCAATACATCACCCTCGTCGCGCTGTGGGAGGAAGACAACCAGACCGTGGGCAGCCTCGGCGAGAAGCTATTTCTCGAATCCAACACCCTCACGCCGATCCTGAAGAAGCTCGAAGCGATGGGTTATCTGCTGCGCCAGCGCGATCCGCAAGACGAACGCCAGGTACGGATCAGGCTCACGAAAGAAGGACGCAAACTGCGTGAAGGCCTCTGGGAAGAAGGTTTCCCGCAAACCGGTCTCGACCCTGACGAATTCGTGCAGATGCAGAAGGCAATCGTCAAATTACGCAGCAATCTGATCCGTTCGACGAAAGACCGGGAGTAGGGCGCCAAGGCAATGTAACTGTTGCTCCAGCCATTGTTCCTCGGCGTACGCTCCTGGTGGCCTGTCGTGAATTAGACTAAACCGGGGTATGCAACGGTGGGAGTGACAAGCGTGGCGGTATTGCGATGGACTCGATGATCACAGCGGCAGCCCGCGCCCTGGCGGCGGGTGATCCCTTGGGCGCGCTGGACCGCGTGGCCTTGCGCGACGATGCACCGGCGCTGGCGCTGCGCGGTATTGCCATGGCTCAGTTGGGCGATCTGGTGCGGGCCCGGGCGCTGATCAAAAGCGCCCTGCGCGGGTTCGGCCCGAAAGAGTCATTGTCCCGGGCCCGCTGCGTGGTAGCCGAAGCCGAGATCGCGCTGGCTTCCCGGGAACTTGGCTGGCCGGTCAAGGCGCTGGAAGCGGCGCGAATCACCCTTGAGGCGCACGGTGATCAGGTCAATGCCGATCACGCCCGCTATCTGCAAATTCGTCGACTGTTGCTGATCGGTCAGCTCGATCAAGCGCAACACCTGATCGCCGGACTTAACCCGGACCCATTGCCCCCAGCGTTGCGCACGGCCCACGAACTGGTACTGCTGGGAATTGCCCTGCGCCGCCTGCAATCGCGCGCGGCCAGGGATGCCCTGACGCGGGCACGGCGCGCGGCCGATCAAGCCGCCATTGCGGCGTTGAGCGCTGAAGTTGAACACGCAGCGATGCTCCTCGACACCCCGGTTGCGCGCCTGATTGCCGGGGGCGAACAGCGGCCAGTGTTGCTGGACGAAGTTGAAGCCTTGCTTGCTTCGACCTCGCTGGTGGTGGACGCCTGCCGCTACGTCGTGCGTGGCTGCGGCATGTCGGTATCCCTGGGCACACGACCGATCCTGTTCAGCCTCGCGCAAGCATTGGCCGAAGCCTGGCCAGCCGATGTTGTAAGGGAGGTGTTGATCGCCCGGGCATTTCGCCTGAAGCTTTCGGACGAGTCCCACCGCGCACGGCTGCGCGTGGAAATCGGCCGGCTGCGGGTCGCGCTCAAACCCTTGGCCGGTGTGACCGCCACCCCGCGCGGGTTCGTCCTGACCACCCCGGTTTGCCCTGAGGTGGTGGTACTGGTACCGCCGCTCGAAGAAAAATTTGCCGCCTTGTGCGCCTGCCTGGCGGACGGTGAATCGTGGTCCAGTTCGGCCTTGGCGTTGGCACTGAGCATCAGTCAGCGCACGGTACAACGGGCGCTCGATACCCTGGCGGACGAGGGCAAGGTGCAGTCGTTCGGTTGCGGCCGCGCCCGGCGCTGGATGACCCCGCCGATGCCCGGATTCGCGACGACCTTGTTACTCCCGGCGCCGCTGCCCAGTGGTTAGGATCAACGCCACCAGTCCGCTGAAGAGGTAATGCAAGATGAAAACCGCAGCTGCCGAGATCCTTCGTGAATATGGCCCGTTTGTTGGTGTTGACGCCGTGCATGGCGTCACCTGGGACGGCGAACAGGTCTGGTTTGCAACCACCGACAGACTTCACGCCCTCGACCCCGAAAGCGGCAAGACACTGCGCTCGCTGGAGGTCGCCGGCCATGCCGGGACTGCCTTCGATGGCGAGTATCTGTACCAGATTGCCGAAGACCGTATCCACAAAATCGACCCGCAGACCGGCCGCGTCCTGGCCACAATCCCCGCACCCGGCGGCGGCAACGACTCGGGCCTGACCTGGGCCGAAGGCTCGCTGTGGGTAGGGCAATATCGCGAGCGCAAGATTCACCAGATCAACCCCGGTACCGGCGAGATCCTGCGCACCATCGAATCCAACCGTTTCGTCACCGGCGTGACCTGGGTCGAAGGTGATCTGTGGCATGGCACCTGGGAGGGCGATGAGAGTGAGTTGCGCCGTATCGATCCGCAGTCCGGCGAAGTGCTGGAGAGCCTCAGGATGCCTGCCGGTGTCGGCGTGTCGGGTCTGGAATCCGACGGCGGCGAGCGATTCTTTTGCGGTGGAGGCGGCAGCGGCAGGGTGAGAGCGGTGCGCCGGCCGTCATGAGTCGCTGAACTTGAGCAATGGCCAGGTTGCCAGCCAGTTCTTGCTGATCGTCCTTCTTTTCGGCCATAGTGTTTTCCCTTCCTTACGCACTTTCTACTGGTCGAAATCGGTCTAAAAGTGCGGTTGGCAATCTGCTCGATTTTGCTATCCTCAAACCTGTAGGTGAAGACGCAGACTGATGCGCAAAAGGATAGCGAGGACGCGTGGGGCGCGCTCCGAAGGGTACACGGTTAGAAAGATCTCCGCGCTGAGATCCAGCCCTTATGCCGTGTGAAGCAGAAGAGTTCCATTACAGCTACACGACTCTTTTGTGGGAGGCCTGATAAACCTCGTAAGCCGGAGACCAGCACCGGCCACCTACTTTATCTCCCACTACAAAGCCCGCCACGCGCGGGCTTTTTAATGTCCTGCAGATAGGTGTGCTGGCTCATGGCGCTCCGAACAGCATCGTCCAGTAAACGCCGCGGTCGCTGCGGGAGTCGGCGGCGTAAGCTGCACCGACCTGGGTGAACATCGGGCTCATCAGGTTGGCGCAATGCCCGGGGCTGGCGAGCCAGCCGGCCATGGCCTTGGTCGGTGAACCCTGGCCGGCGGCGATGTTTTCACCAATCTGCCGTCCCCGGAAACCGGCGGCCCTGGCCCGGTCTGCGGGCATATCGCCGTCGGGGTCCTGATGGGCGAAATAGTTGCCCACGGCCATGGCATTGCTGTGGCCCTGGGCGGCGGCGCCGAGGGCGGCGTTCCAGGTCAGCGGGCGTGCGGCGGCAAAACGCTGGTGTCCGCACAACCGTGGTCTGGCCCGGGCTGCGTTGACCTGAGCCAGCAGGGCCTTGCCAGCATCTCGCGCATCGCCGGTCTTACCGTCGAGCACCGGCCGTGCAAGCACCACTTGCCATTGGCTGCCGGCGCGACTGACGCCAATGTCGGCGTACTGGCTATCGAGCAATGCTGTGCAATGCTCGTCCTGGAGCAAATCGAAGGCATCTTCGGCATCCCGGGCGCCGACCACGCGGATGCTGCGCACTGTCACCGCCTGATAGCCGGAAGCTTTCAACCTGTCGCGCAGGCCACCACCGTAGCCGATCGGCAAGGCCAGGTTGGAATTGAACGCGAGGGGAGCCAACCGTTGTTCCGGTCGTCGTTCGCAGCGTTGCGGATGAGCTCTATAGTCGTTGATGGCTGCCACCAGCTGTCTTTGCGCGTCGGCAAGGGCGGGGCTGGCGAGAGTGGGAAGCAGGGTAAGCAGGCACAGTGAAGTAACGCGCGAGGCAACGACAGTTTGGCGCATGGGGGGACAGCTCTGATGAGATGACAAGTTTGAGAGAGCAGGAAAACGCGGGGATATGACTGTAATGCTGTTCACTTAAGCGGGGCAATACACCTTGTGGCGAGGGGGCTTGTCGGACCGCCGCACCGCCCCGTTGGGCCGCGAAGCGGCCCCAAAACCTGCCACCGAGGCGTATCAGATACACCGTGTGCAATGGTTTTACGACTGCTTCGCAGCCGAACGGGGCGGTGCGGCGGTCCGACAAGCCCCCTCGCCACATGTGTGTGCCCCAGCTTAAGTGAACAGCATGACGGGATATGACTGGACTATCGACACAAGGTTCACGGCGAGGGGGAAACGGACCGCAGAGGCCCACGTTGACACTAATCCCGCATCAATACTGGCAGGCCTGACGCCATCGCGAGCAGGCTCGCTCCCACAATTTGATCCTCAGTGTCCGCAAATCTGCGGCTGCCCGGGATTCCCTGTGGGAGCTAGCCTGCTGGCGATGAGGCCAGTACATCCGGCATCAGTGCTGGCAGGGCTGACGCACTCGCAAGCAGGCTCGCACACGACTTTGTAACCCTCCTTACAACCCGGCTCCGAGCGCTTTCAGGTAGTCGGGACTGTCGCCGATCGAGTTATGCCCCGTGCCCGGAATGACCTGCAGCGAGGCCACGCCACTGGCGAAATGGCGGTAAAGGCGATCGGTGCTGGCGCGAGGGATCACTTCGTCACGCTCGGCGGCTATCAGCCGCGTAAGCACCTTGATGCGTTCGGCATAGCGCCAGGACTCGAATTTATCCTGCAACAACCACCGCACGGGAAATCCGCGAAACTGCCGTGTGGCCAGTTCCTCAA
Source organism: Pseudomonas sp. GW821-FHT09H03 (assembly GCF_059415945.1). NCBI lineage: Bacteria > Pseudomonadati > Pseudomonadota > Gammaproteobacteria > Pseudomonadales > Pseudomonadaceae > Pseudomonas > Pseudomonas sp. GW821-FHT09H03. The sequence goes on from NZ_JBWKOF010000017.1 coordinate 72,373, forward strand.
GGCTGTTATACGGTGTGATCAGCACCAGGCGTGCCGCCGGTCGTTGGCTGGCAAGGCGCACCGCCACCCCCGAGCCCAGACTGCGACCGACCACGGCAATGTGTGAATGCTCGGCGTGAACCAGGTCGAACAAGGTCACGGCATCCCGTTGAATGGCCTCTTCAGAAGGGGAACCGGCGCTTCCCCCGAAACCTCGGTAGTGCATTAGATAGACAGCGTAATCAGGAAATGCCTGGGCAAAACCGGGCAGATTGCGTGAGACATCCTCGGCGTTGCCACCAAAATAAATCAGTGCCTTGGGGCCCTGGTGCGGTCTGACGGAGACCAGCACCCGGGCGTCGCCGACCGGCAACGTCAGGGTAACGGGCGCCTCGATGGCGCGCGATTGCGGAAAGTAGATCAGCGCACGCTGAAACACGAACAACGCAGCGCACAGCGCCAGATACAGCGCGGCTACGATGACGACGATTAACACCAGGGCGCGTGACATTCGGCTAACGTCAGTGGACCGCATTGACGACTCGGGACTTGCAACGGAGATAGGGTGATCGCTGCCAGAGTGTAGTCAAACGCTGGCGCAAGAGGAGGGCACCGATGCTCGGCGTGGAAAAATGGCTAAACGTCCTGCCATCCGAAAGAGCGGCCCTGATGCTGGGTTTCGCCTTCCATTTCTGCGTGCTCGCCAGTTATTACCTGGTGCGGCCCTTGCGCGATGCCCTCGGGCTCGAAGGCGGAGCCGGGCAATTGCAGTGGTTGTTCACCGCCACCTTTGTTGTCATGTTGCTGATGGTACCGGTGTTCGGGACGCTGGCGTCGCGTCTGCCGGCAACGCGCTTCGTACCGTTGATTTACCGGTTGATCGCCTTGTCGATGTTGCTGTTTGGCCTGTTGATCGCCAACCACATCGCCCCGGTGGCCGTGGGGCGGGTGTTTTTCGTGTGGATCAGCATCTACAACCTGTTCATCGTGTCGATTTTCTGGAGCGTGCTGGTCGACCGTTTTTCCAGCGAACAGGGTCGACGCCTGTTCGGTTTCATTGCCGCAGGCGGCACCCTCGGCACGTTTATCGGGCCGTTGCTGGCCGCGAGCATGGTCGGCCGTCTCGGCCCGGTGGCGCTGACCGTCGCGGCGGCGCTGCTGTTGGAAGTCGCGGTGCGCTGCTATCGGGCGCTGTTGTCGCGAACCCGCTCGCAATCCGGCAGCCTGGTGCTGGACGAGCGGCGTATGGGCGGCAGCATCCTCGCCGGCGTCACTTTGATCCTGCGCTCGCCATATCTGCTGGGGCTGGTGGCGTTCATGCTACTGCACACCAGCGCCGCGACCCTGTTGTATTTCGAGCAGGGACGAATCGTCGCCGGCAGCTACGCTGATGTGGGCAGCCGCACGCAATTCTTCGCCGTCGTCGATTTGCTGGTATCGGCCCTGACCTTGATCTGTCAGCTGCTGCTGACGGCACCGCTGATCCGTTTGATTGGCGTTGGCGGGGCGCTGGCGGCGTTGCCAGTGGCGGCGATGGCAGCGTTTGCCGCCATGGCCCTGGCGCCCGTGCCAACAACGGTGGCCCTGGCCCAAGGCCTGCGCCGGGCGGTGGAGTTCGCCATTGTGCGCCCGGCGCGCGAGGTGTTGTGGACGGTGGTCAGCCGCGAGGAAAAGTACAAAGCCAAGAATGTGATCGAAACCCTGGTGTATCGCGGCGGTGATGCCGCCAGCGGTTGGTTGTCGGCAGGATTGGCGGCAATGGGCGCAGGCTTCGCCCTGGTGTCGCTGTTTGTCCTGCCGTTTGCCGGCGCCTGGGGCTGGCTGTGTTTCTGGCTGGCACGACGACAGGCGCAAAAAGCGCAACCCGATCGACTGGTGAGGAACGATTTATGAGCCATCCTGAGGGGTACACCCGTAGAGAAGTTCTCACGCTGGCTGCCGGTGTTTCGGCGGTCTTCACGTTCGGTCCGGCCGGCGCGCAAACCGCGCCGTCGACGGGAACAGGAGGCAAGACCATGCTGACCCGAGTCATTCCTTCCAGCAACGAGCCCTTGCCCGTGGTGGGTGTGGGCACCTATCGCGGCTTCGATGTAGCGCCATCGGACCCTGCTTACAAGGACCTGCCGGCAGTCCTCAGCGCGTTGTTCGAGAAAGGCGGGAAGGTGATCGACAGCTCGCCGATGTACGGTCGTGCCGAACAGACTACTGGCGAACTGCTGTCGATCCATGAGCCGCGTTCGCCAGCTTTCCTGGCCACCAAGGTGTGGACCCGGGGCCGCGAAGAAGGCATTGCGCAGATGGAACAGTCCTTTGCCCTGTTGCAGACCGATCGCATCGACTTGATGCAGATCCACAACCTGCTGGACTGGCAAACCCACCTCCCGACCCTGCGCCAATGGAAGGAAGAGGGGCGCATTCGCTACATCGGCATCACCCATTACACCGCTTCGGCCTACGAAGAGGTGGAGGCGGTACTCAAGGCCGAGCCGGTGGATTTTTTGCAGATCAACTACGCCCTGGATGATCGCGCTGTGGAGAAACGCCTGTTGCCGCTGTGCCGCGAGAAAGGGGTGGCGGTGATCTGCAATCGACCGTTCGGTGGCGGTGGCTTGCTCGGCCGGCTCAAAGACAAACCACTACCGGGCTGGGCCGCACAAGTCGGGATCAAGAGTTGGCCGCAGCTGGCGCTGAAATTCCTGCTGTCGCATTCGGCGGTGACCTGCGTTATCCCTGGCACCGGCAAGCCGCGCTACATGGCAGAAAACGCCGGGGCCGGTTTTGGCCCGATGCTCACCGATGCCCAGCGCCAGCAATTGATCGCGCTGGTGGGGTAGCCGAGGCAGGCCGGCGAGTCCGGCATCCTCTCCTATACTGTTTCGCGTCCATGCCGTCGGTAGCGCTGGCGGCTTCCCTGTCCATCACTGCAAGGAGATCGAACATGGCAATCCGCATTGGCGACGAAGCGCCGGATTTCACCGCTGAGACCACTGAAGGCACGATTCGCTTTCATGAATGGATCGGCGACAAGTGGGTCATCCTGTTCTCCCATCCGAAGGACTTCACCCCGGTGTGCACCACGGAGCTGGGCTACCTGGCCAAGCTCAAGCCGCAATTCGACCAGCGCAACACCAAAGTACTCGGGCTCAGTATCGACCCGGTCAGCGACCACAACAAATGGGTCGGTGATATCGAGGAAACCCAGGGCAGTGCGGTCAACTATCCGCTGATCGGCGACGAAAACCTGGTGGTGGCCAAGCTCTACGACATGATCCACCCCAACGCCAGTGGTGGCTCGCGCACGGCGGTGGACAACGCCACGGTGCGTTCGGTGTTCATCGTCGGCCCGGACAAGAAGATCAAGGCCATGCTGATCTATCCGATGAGCGCCGGGCGCAACTTCGATGAAGTGCTGCGTTTGCTCGATTCGCTGCAACTGAACGCCAAGCACACCGTGGCTACGCCAGTGAACTGGCGGCCGGGTGAAGATGTGATCATCCCCACTTCGGTGTCGGATGAAGATGCGAAAAAGAAATATCCCGATGGCTTCAAGACCCTCAAGCCCTATCTGCGCACAGTCGCGCAGCCGAAGTAACCATTGCCCACATCCGTAGGAGCCGGCTTGCTGGCGATGGCGTACTCAAGCGCCATCGCCAGCAAGCCGGCTCCTGCAGGTCTGCCCACCACCTGACATCCGGTCAAGCCAGATACTTTCTGAACCACCCCAACGTCCGCTCCCACGCCAGTTTCGCTGCCGCCTCGTCATACCGGGGTGTCGAATCATTGTGAAAACCGTGGTTGCATCCAGGGTAGATGTAGGCCTCATAAGTCTTGCCGCCAGCCTTCAGCGCCTGTTCATACGCCGGCCAACCTTCGTTGATGCGCGTATCCAGTTCGCCAAAGTGCAGCATCACCGGCGCCTTGATCCGGGCGACTTCCTCTGTCGTCGGCTGGCGGCCATAAAACGACACGGCGGCGCCCAGTTCCGGGTAGGCCACGGCTGCCGCGTTGGCCACACCACCGCCGTAGCAGAAGCCGGTGATGCCGACTTTGCTGTTGCCGGCCGGGTGTTTCATCAGCCACTCGACGGCGCCGAAAAAGTCATTCATGAGCTTTTCCGGATCGACCTTGGCTTGCAGCTCGCGGCCCTTGTCATCGTTGCCGGGATAACCGCCGACCGACGTCAGGCCGTCCGGGGCAAGGGCGATTAACCCGGCCTTGGCCACCCGCCGGGCGACATCTTCGATGTACGGGTTGAGCCCTCGGTTTTCATGCACGACCACCACCGCCGGCACTTTTCCGGTGGTCTTGGCCGGACGCACCAGATAACCGCGAACCTGGCCGTGGCCCTTGGGCGAGGGGTAGGTGATGTATTCGGCAATGATGTCTGGATCGGTGAACTCGACCTGTTCGGCCAGCGCATAGTTGGGGCTCAATGCCGCCAGCAGCGCGCTGGCGGTCAATCCACCCAGGGTGAACAACGCCGCGCGATCGAGAAACTCGCGTCGGTTTATCTTGCCGTGGGCGTAGTAGTCATAGAGTTCCAGCAGTTGCGGGGCAAAGTCTTTCGCAGTGAGACGGGTCATCTTTGCGGTTCCTTATTCGGCTGGTTGATAGCTTGTCAGCGGGTCCACTGAGCAATACAACTCCTGTTGGAGCAGCCCTTGTGGCGAGGGGGCTCGCCCCCGTTCTCACAAGAGCTTTAGCGCTTCGCAGATGTCGGGGCTGCTTCGCAGCCCAACGGGGCGATGCGGTATTCCGAAAAAAAATCGCCACAGGACTCCCACAGGGATGTGTGGTGAATGCTCAAATTTGCGGGCTATTCAATTCAGGCACTGGGCTCCCGCCTTGGCCACCTGCGCATCCTGTTCAGCCTTGACCCCGGAAACTCCGACCGCGCCGATCACCTGGCCGTCGAAGACAACCGGCACGCCACCTTCCAGCGAAGTCAGCAACGGCGCTGACAGAAAAGCGTAGCGCCCCCCGTTGATCATATCTTCATAACCCTTGGATTCACGCCGCCCGAGAGCCGCAGTGCGGGCCTTTTCAGTGGCGATATAGGCGCTGCTGGGCGCGGCGCCGTCGAGGCGTTCGAGGGCCAGTGGGTGACCGCCATCGTCGACCACCACAATGGTCACAGGCCATTGATTGTTTTGCGCCTCGGCACGGGCCGCGGCGAGGATCCGCCTGACTTCGCTCTGGCAGAGCACCGCTTTGCTGTTCATCAGGATTCTCCGGGGTTGGTTTGCGCCATGGCCGCTTCGACCAGCTCGATCCAGTGCCGCACAGGAGTGCGGCCGGCACCGTCAAGGTGCGACTGACAGCCGATATTGGCCGTGACAATGACCTCGGGATGTCCGCTTTCCAGGGCGTTGAGCTTGTTGTCGCGCAGCTGCCGGGACAGCTCGGGCTGGGTCAGCGAATAGGTGCCGGCCGAACCGCAGCACAGATGACCGTCGGGAACGGCCGTAAGGTTGAAGCCCAACTGGCTTAGCAAAGCCTCTACCACGCCACCGAGTTTCTGCCCATGCTGCAAGGTGCACGGGCAATGAAACGCCAGGCGCTGGCTGGCGTGGATGCCGAGTTGCTCCAGCGGCTCGTCGCGCAGCACTTCCACCAGGTCCTTGGTCAGTGCACTGACTTTTTTGGCCTTGTCGGCATACACCGGATCGCTACGCAGCAGATGACCGTAATCCTTGATGAAGGCACCACAACCGCTGGCGGTCTGCACGATCGCCTCGGCACCTTTTTCAAGGGCCGGCCACCAGGCGTCGATGTTGCGGCGAGCACGATCCAGGCCTGTGGCCTGGGCGTCGAGGTGATAATCCACGGCGCCGCAGCAACCGGCTTCGCCAGTGGCGGTCACGCCGATCCCAAGGCGATCCAGCACCCGTGCGGCAGCCGCGTTGGTATTGGGCGACAGCCCCGGTTGCACGCAACCCTCGAGCATCAACACCTGTCGTTCACGGTGGGTCACCGGGCGTGGCTTGGCTGCATAGGTATGACGCGGCAGTTTGCTTTGCAGGGCATCGGGCAGCAATGCCCGGAACACCTGGCCACTGCTGACCAGCCCCTTGAACAGCTGCGGATGGGGCACGGTGCGGCGCAATCCCTCACGCAACAGGCGTTGCCCGAGCGGACGCGGCACGGCGGCATCGACCACGGCCCGGCCTATATCCAGCAGGTTGTGGTAATCGACGCCCGACGGGCAGGTGGTTTCGCAATTGCGGCACGACAGGCAGCGGTCCAGGTGCTGTTGGGTCTTATGGGTGACTTCGTTGCCTTCGAGCACCTGCTTGATCAGATAGATTCGCCCCCGTGGCCCGTCCAGCTCATCACCCAGCAGTTGATAGGTCGGGCAAGTGGCATTGCAGAACCCGCAGTGCACGCAGGAGCGCAGGATGCTTTCAGCCTCGGCGGCACGGGGCAGGTGGCTGGCGCGTTCACTCAAGGTCGTCTGCATGGTTCAAAGCTCCGCGTACAGGCGCCCGTGGTTGAAAATGCCCCGGGGGTCGAGTTGCTGTTTCAGGTTGCGGTGATAGCGCAGCAGGGTTGGGGGTAGCGGCTGAAACGGGGTGTCGCACAGGCCATGGCTGAAGCAGGTGACATGGCCGCCGACCTCGTCGACCACCTGGCGAATGAACGCCGCTTCGGCATCGGATTTCAACCAGCGCTGGGCGCCACCCCAGTCAACCAACTGGCGGCCCGGCAGTGACAGACGCGGGGTGTTGTGCGGCAGGGACAGGCGCCAGAGGGGCTGGTCTTCATCGAAGAAATTCAAGCGATGCTCGTTGAGATCGCCCCAGTACGAATCCTCCAGCCATTGACCCCCGAGGCGTTCATGGGCCGCCTTTACCGAACCTTCACCGCCTTCCAGGCGCAAGTGCAGGCGCTCTCCGTCGTGGCAGGCGGCGCTGATCGGCAGCGGCTGCTGGCCCCATTGCGCCAGCTGCAGCAAGGCACGCTCACTGTTCATCTCCAGGCTGATGCTCAGGCACTGTCGAGGTTTTGGCAGGACTTTCAGCGAGACTTCGGTGATGACCCCGAGGCAGCCGTAACTGCCCGCCATCAGGCGTGACAGGTCATAGCCGGCGACGTTTTTCATGACCTCGCCGCCCAGGCGCAATAATTTGCCCTGACCACTGATAACCCGGGTGCCGAGGACGAAGTCCCTGACCGAACCTGACCAGGGCCTGCGTGGCCCTGACAGCCCGCAGGCAATCATGCCGCCGACCGTGGCATTGTCGCCAAAGGACGGCGGTTCGCAGGGCAGCATCTGTTGCGCGGCATCCAGCACTTCGGCCAGTTCCGTCAGCGGTGTGCCGCAGCGGGCGGTGATCACCAACTCGGTCGGGTCATAACTGACGATGCCACGGTGCGAGCGGGTGTCGAGTATCTCGCCGGCCGTGGTGCGTCCGAGAAAGGCCTTGCTGTTGGAGCCCTGAATGCGCAGCGGCGTGGCGTTTTCCAGCGCCTGATTGACCTGCTCCAGCAGCACGAGGCTGTTGTCGACATCGTCCGCGCCGCGCATTAGAAACGCTCCAGCTCAGGGAAGGGCAGTTGCCCGGCATGCACGTGCATGGCGCCAAATTCGGCGCAGCGGTGCAAAGTCGGGATGTTCTTGCCGGGGTTGAGCAAGCCGCCGGGATCGAAAGCGTCCTTGATCGAATGGAATACCGTCAACTCATCGCTGTTGAACTGGGCGCACATCTGATTGATCTTTTCCCGGCCCACCCCATGTTCGCCGGTGATGCTGCCGCCGACCTTCACGCACAGTTCCAGTATCTTGCCGCCCAGGGCTTCGGCGCGATCAAGCTCACCCGGTTGATTGGCGTCGAACAGAATCAGCGGGTGCATGTTGCCGTCCCCGGCATGGAACACGTTGGCCACCCGCAGGCCGTATTGCTCCGACAGTTGGGCAATGGCCTGCAGCACGCCGGGCAGTTCGCGACGGGGAATGGTGCCGTCCATGCAGTAGTAATCCGGAGAAAGGCGGCCCACTGCCGGGAAGGCATTCTTGCGCCCGGCCCAGAACCGCACCCGCTCGGCCTCATCCCTGGCCTGGCGGACCTCGATGGCGCCCGCCTGTTGCAGCACCTGGCGCACCCGATCGCAGTCGTCGTGGACGTCAGCTTCAACGCCGTCGAGTTCGCACAGCAGAATGGCCTGGGCGTCGACCGGATAACCGGCGTGGATGAAGTCTTCGGCGGCGCGAATGGCCAGGTTGTCCATCATTTCCAGGCCGCCGGGAATGATACCCGCGGCAATGATGTCGCCGACCGCACGGCCAGCTTTTTCCACGGAGTCGAATGCCGCCAGCAGCACTTTGGCGGTCTGGGGTTTGGGCAGCAACTTGACCGTGACTTCGGTAATCACCCCGAGCAGGCCTTCGGATCCGGTGAACAGCGCCAGCAGATCGAAACCGGGGGAATCCAGGGCGTTGGAGCCCAGGCTCAGGTACTCGCCCTCGACGGTGAGGATGTCGACCTTCAGCACGTTGTGCACGGTCAGGCCGTATTTCAGGCAATGCACGCCGCCGGCATTTTCCGCCACGTTGCCGCCGATGGAACAGGCGATCTGTGAGGAAGGGTCCGGTGCGTAATACAGGCCGAACGGCGCGGCGGCCTGGGAAATCGCCAGGTTGCGCACCCCCGGCTGGACCCGCGCAGTGCGGGCGGCGGAGTCGATGTGCAGGATGTTATTGAAGCGCGCCATCACCAGCAGCACGCCTTTGTCCAATGGCAATGCGCCGCCGGACAAGCCGGTACCAGCACCCCGGGCGACCACGGGCACCTGCAGCTCATGGCAGACGCGCAATATGCCCTGTACCTCATCGAGGTGCCGGGGCAGCACCACCAGCAAGGGCGTGGTGCGGTAAGCGGACAGTCCGTCGCATTCGTACGGTTTGAGCTCTTCCTGCTGGTGCAGGATTTCCAGGTCCGGCAAGCGGGTTCGCAGGGCCTGCAACAGCTCATTTTTGTCGACGTCGGGCAGTGCGCCGTCAACGCGTTCATCGTAGAGAATGTTCATCTGGTCACGACACTCACAGGATGTCACTGAGGTTAATCATTGGTCCGGGATGCTTCGCTGTCCATGGCTAATTTGTCAGCCCGAGCGTGGGAACATTCAATAATTGCGTTCTGAAAATGCCACGCCCGGGCGATTCGGCCCGGGCGTGGAAAGTGGCGCAATCAGGCTCAATGCCCGCCTACCACCATGTGGCTGAACGGTGCGACGTAGGCCTGCAACGTCACCAGGCCACCGACCAGGATCGCCAGCACAATGGAGTGGAAGAACACGTAGCGCAGGATTTCCCCTTCATGGCCGTACCAGCGGGTGGCCGTGGAGGCGACCACGATGGACTGGGCATCGACCATCTTGCCCATGACCCCGCCGGAGCTGTTGGCGGCGGCCATCAGGACAGGGCTGATGCCCAGTTGTTCGGCCGTCACCCGTTGCAAACCGCCGAACAGCACATTGGAGGCCGTGTCCGAACCGGTCAGGGCCACGCCGAGCCAGCCGAGCAGGGTGCCGAACATGGGATAGAAGACCCCCGTCGCGGCGAAGGCCAGGCCCATGGTGGCGTCCAGGCCCGAGTAACGGGTGAGAAAGCCCAGGGCAAGCATCGCGACAATGGTGATCAAGGAAAAACGCACCACCCACAGGGTTCGCAAGTATTGGTGAATCAGTTGCGGGATGGAGTAGCCCATCAGCAATCCACCGACGATCGCCGCCAGCAGGATGCCGCTGCCGGTGGCGGTGAACCAGGTGAATTTGTAAATCGCTTCTTCAGTTTTCGCTGCCGGCACCACTGGCGGAACTTTTTCGATTTGCTGGTGAATGGTGGTGAAGGTCACCAACGGCGCGAAAATCGGGTTCGCTTCGCGCAGGGGCTTGCCCTGAGGATCTAGCTTGGCGGCGCTTGTCTGTGGGTCAATCGCCGGGCGAGTGTCGAAATTATTCTTGAAACCCTGGGTGCCCCAGATGAATACGAAGATCGTGAGGATGATCCACGGCATCCACGCGCGCATCACCGCCGGTTTGGCATCGCTGGCGAAGGTTGCACTGGCTACGGGTTTCTCATCGTGTTCGTCGTCGATTTTCGAGTTGTCGACTCGCCCGCTAAGCGCCGCTGAGGTGTGCACCGTGGCGGGCTTCCAGACCCTGAGAAAACCGGTCAGGCAGGCCATGGAAATCAGCGCAGCAATCACGTCCACCAGCATCGGCCCGTGATAGTTGGATACGAGGAACTGCGGGATGGCGAAGCTGACCCCGGCGACCAGGATGGCCGGCCAGATTTCCAGCATCTTGCGCCAGCCGGCGAAGGCCCAGATCAACCAGAACGGCACCAGCACCGAGAAGAACGGCAGTTGTCGACCCACCATCATCGACAATTCCATTTCATCGAGCCCGGTGACCTTGGCCAGGGTAATGATCGGCGTGCCCAGCGCACCGAATGCAACAGGCGCGGTATTGGCGATCAATGCCAGGCCCGACGCGGCCAGCGGTGAAAAGCCCAGCCCGATCAGAATGGCTCCGGTCACCGCCACCGGGGTGCCGAACCCCGCCGCGCCTTCGAAAAAGGCGCCAAAACAGAAGGCGATCAGCAGCAACTGCAATCGACGGTCATCGGTGATGCGTGCCAGGGAATCCTGCAGCACCTTGAACGAACCGTTTTCGGTGGTCAGGCGGTGCAGGAAAATGATGTTCAAGACAATCCAGCCGATGGGCAGCAAGCCATTGGCCGCACCGTACAGCGCCGCAGAGCCGGCCATGTCCGCCGGCATGCCGAAAGCGAAGATCGCGATCAGCAGGGCTGACGCCAGGGCCATCAATGCCGCCAGGTGCGCCTTGACGTGAAAGAAAGCCAGGGCTGCCAGCATCACCACCACCGGCACAGCCGCCATGAGGGTTGAAAGCACCGGGTTGCCGAATGGATCGTAGACTTGCTGCCAGACCATGTTCCACCTCTGCTTTTTATTGTTGGAAATGCAGGCCCCATGGGGGAAGTGGTTCTGAGTATAGGTGGCATTGCGTTTGTGCAAGAAAAGCCCTCCGGTCCAGCGCATCGGCGCGTTTCGGGGGGCTGAGCTAGCATGGCGGATAGGCTTTTGAATCCAGCAACGGGAGGAATGCAGCGATGACTGAACGCCATCTGGTCCACAGGGAGACGTTGTCCAACGGATGCAAGATCGAGGTCAAGGCCGAGATCCTGCGCGACGGGTCATTGGGGATGTTTATCGGGGTCTACGGGCCGGGCGGCAAGGTCATCGAAGAGAACCACGACCCCAAGCCCCACATGCTGGACATGGAGGCCGCGCTGGATTGGGGGGTCGATATTGCCAAAGGTATCGGCAATAGCCAGAGGACGTTATAAGCCAATCGGCGGACCGCTGCCCAGACGGGAGCACACCCCGGGCTCAATGCGCGCCGCTGATGAAACCAGGGCGCGGGTGGAGTCCCGGCTGGCTCGTTGCCCGGTAAGCCGGCGCCTATACTGAAACAGAAGATTCTGATCACCGAACATACCGTGCGGTGAAGACTGCAGGAAACCACGATCTTGAACCTGCGTTCGCTGATCGTCGCCGTGTTGGTGGTATTGGCGGGCTGCGCCACGCCTGAACGTGCGCAGGTGCTGGCACCGCCGCCGGTTGTGGTTTCGCCCAGTACGTGGCAGCAGGTGGACCGGGAAATTGTCGCGGCGTCGCAATTGGCCACCGAGCAGACAACCATCTATGCGCGCGGCTCCATGGACTACTGGCGCACTCGGGTCTATGAGCTCACCGAAGAGAATTTCATTCCCTGGTTCAGCAGTTACTGGACCCAGGAATGGCTGTCGATGAAGGTCAGTTGGTACTCCATCAGCTCCCAGGGCGAACAGGATGCGTCGGCCAAGCGACTGGCGGCGTACCTGCTGGAGGCGTATCAGGAGAAGGTGCTGGCACCCGCGGCGCTGGAGATCGACCCCGACGCGATTCTCAATAAGTCGATGGAGTTCTATGTCGACATTCTCAAAGAGGAAATGGGAAAAATCTCCCGGCGCCACGGCGTGCCGATGGCCCAGCTAAATGGTCGCCTGCAGAAAGTCCCCGCTATCGCCCTCGGGCCGCCCCCGGCGCGGGATGCGTCGTTGTATCAGGTGGTGCGCACCGAACCGTTGAGCACGTTGCCGGCCTATGCGGCGCTGGTCGACAAGGTCCATAAGGCCGGTGGCGATAGAGGGGTCGATTCCACCGACACCGCCATGGCCCCCGTGGCCAAGCGCGCCAGCCAGCGCATAGAGGCCGAAATGGCCCCGCGCGGGGCAGCCAGCGCTGTGGCGGCGGCGGCCGGCAAACTGGCCGGAGGCTTGATCACGGTAGGGGTCGCGGCCATTCGCGCGATTATCCGGGCCAACGATCGGCCGGACAGCGAGGCGCTGATCCGCAGCAGCCTGGGCAACACGTTCGACAAGGCCTGGATGAAGTTGGTGAAAAACCCGACCAGTGGGGTTATGGCCGGCACGTTGTATTTGGCGGCGCAGATCGAAGGCAACCTGGCGGATCGTAGCGAACCGCCGGTCGGGTTGAACGCAGGTACTGTCGATTGGAGTCCACCCGTATCGACTAACCAGCAGAACACCCCATGACCCAAGGAGAACACTCATGTCCTACGTTGATGGTTTTATCGCAGCCGTACCTACCGCCAATCGCGAGCAATACCTCAAACACGCCACAATTGCCGCCGAGATATTCAAGGAAAACGGCGCACTCAGCGTCGTCGAATGCTGGGGTGACGATGTGCCTGATGGCAAGGTGACGTCGTTTCCCTTGGCGGTGAAACTCAAGGCGGACGAAACCGTGGCCTTTGGCTGGCTGATCTGGCCGGACAAGGCCACCCGTGACGCCGGGATGAACAAAATGATGGAAGACCCGCGCATGCAGGCGGACGTCAATCCAATGCCGTTCGATGGCCAGCGGATGGTGTACGGTGGTTTCAACATTCTGCTCCAGGCCTGAGGCTGATTGGGATCACTCCGGCGCCGGGGTGATCCTGCAACTCTTGCGCTGTTGGATTTCGTCGTCCGTCGGTCGCTCGCGGATGAATTCGAAGCGCGGTTCACCTTCGCTGTAATGCACCAGCCAGCCCCAGTCCAGCTTGAGTTCGTCCTGGCCGGGTTCGGGCGGCTTGGCCCACCATGGCTCTTTGCTGATGATCTGTCGCATTGCCCCCTCCAGTTTATCGGCACCTTTGAACTATAACGCCCATGCCCGGTGGCGCCAGAAATGCGCTTGTCGATGCGGATGTATTTTGTACACTCAAGTGTCTTTCCAGGAGGTGACCGGTATGACCGAGGAATCCCGTGAGCCGTTTAAACGCCTGTTTTTTGCGTTGAACTGCGCACCAGGCCAACGCCGGGCAATCGCTCAATGGCGCGGCGAGTTGCATCTGCGCGATGGACGACCGGTGCCGGTGGAGAACTTTCACCTGACCCTGAAATTTCTGGGTTCGGTCGGCGTGGCGCAGATCGCCGACATCTGCGCTGCCGCGGCAAAGGTTCGCACGCCGGGGGAGTCGCTGACTGTGTTGCTTGATCGGCTGGATGTCTGGCGCAAGGCAGGGGCATTGGTGCTGGCGCCCGGACAGGCGCCACCTTCATTGCTGCGGCTGGTGTATGACCTGGAACAGGCGATGTTGCCGTTTGCACTGGAAGAAACACCGCGAGAGTATCGGCCGCATCTGACCCTGATGCGTGACTTTCGCGCGCCGCTGCCGGAATCCTCGGAGCCGCCGGAGTTCTTCCTGCGTGCTGACCGCTTCAGCCTGTTCGAATCCCACAAGGGTCGCTATCGGGCGCTGGCCGAATGGCCGCTTGGTTGTACCTGATAGCCATAAAAAAGGCGCCCGAGGGCGCCAAACTTCACCTTGACCGAGGGAGCCAGGTGAGGCCGTTCTTCTGCAGGAGAGGCAGCGGTGGTAAGGCGCTGCGGGAACGGAAAACGGTAGGGCGAGTATCTGTTGTATGTGATGGCCTCTTCGCGAGCAGGCTCGCTCCCACAAGGGATCGGCATCGCTCCCCACTCTGCGTTCCACCGCAGGTCGATGTGGGAGCTAGCCTGCTGGCGATTAGGCCGGCACATCCAGCATCAAGGGTGACTGACACACCGCCATCGCCGGCAGGCCAGCCCCCACAGGGATTGTTTGCCTGCCATGATTTTTTGTGATCACTGAAGATCAAACTGTGGAGCGAGCCTGCTCGCGATCGGGGCGTCAGGTACCGCGCAATTATTGTGCGAATTACTTGCCCAGCTTCACCTTGGTCCAGCCCCGGGTCATGATGCGCTGGATGGCAATCGGCTGGTCCGGCACGGCATAGAGCGTGGCCATCACCGCCTGCGGCGGGTAAGAGCCCGGATCGTTGCGGATCGCTTCGTCAACCAGAGGGGTCGCCGCCGCGTTGGCGTTGCTGTAGCCGATATTGTTGGTGATGTCGGCAATCACGTCGGGGCGCATCAGGAAGTTCATGAACAGGTAGGCGTTGTCGACGTTGGCGGCATCGCGCGGGATGGCGAGCATGTCGTAGAAGCTGGCGGCACCTTCTTTGGGGATGCTGTAGTCGATCTTCACCTTGTCCCCGGCTTCCTGGGCGCGAGCCTTGGCCTGCAGCACGTCGCCGGAGTAACCGACGGCCACGCAGATGTTGCCGTTGGCAAGGTCCGAGATGTATTTCGAGGAATGGAAGTACGCCACGTTCGGACGAATCTTCATGAACAGCGCCTCGGCTTCGGCGATATGCTGTTTGTCCTGGTCGTTCACCGGGTAGCCCAGGTAGTGCAGGGCTGTCGGGATCATTTCGGTCGGAGAATCGAGGAAACTGATGCCGCAGGCTTTGAGCTTCTCGGCGTTCTGCGGCTTGAACAACAGGTCCCATGAGTTGGTCGGGGCGTCGGCGCCGAGCACTTCCTTGACCTTCTGCGGATTGAAGCCGATGCCGATCGAACCCCACATGTACGGGATCGCGTGGGCATTGTCCGGGTCGCTGGCCGATGCGTTTTTCAGCAGGACCGGGTTGAGGTTTTTCCAGTTCGACAGCTTCGACTTGTCCAGTTCCTGATAGACACCGGCCTTGATCTGCTTGGCCAGGAAGCTGTTGGACGGCACGACGATGTCGTAGCCGGATTTGCCCGCCAGCAGGCGAGCCTCGAGGGTTTCGTTGCTGTCGAAGACATCGTAGGTCACCTGGATGCCCGTCTCGTCCTCGAACTTTTTGACGGTGTCCGGGGCGATGTAGTCCGACCAGTTGTAGACGCGCAGAACCTTGTCATTGGCCTGGGCGCCGGTGGTAATCGCGCCCAATAAGGACAGTGTCAGCAGAGTCCTGCCAAACATTTTCATCGGTACAACTCCATTTCTTTTTTATTCAAAAAACACAACAGTGAACACAACACTTGTGGCGAGCGCGGACTTTTGTGGCGAGGGGGCTTGCCTGTGGTGAGGGGGCTTTTGTGGCGAGGGGGCTTGCCCCCGTTCGGCTGCGCAGCAGTCGTAAAAACCACTGAGTGCGGTGTCAATGGAACACCGCTTTGGGGCCGCTTCGCAGCCCAACGGGGCGGTGCGGCGGTCCGACAAGCCCCCTCGCCACAGGCAAGCCCCCCCCTTATCCACAGTTACCTCAGGCCGTCGCTTCCTGCATCTGCTTTTTCGGTTGTTGCCAGGATTCACTGGCCGTCTGCTCCATGGCTTCCTGGATCGCCCGTTTACGGTTGGCTTCGGCGCGGCGGCTGAAGTACCAGACCATGAAGGTCACGATCGATACGGCCAACAGAATCAGGCTGGCCACGGCATTGATCTCCGGCTTCACACCCAGGCGCACTGCCGAGAACACTTCCATCGGCAGGGTCGTGGAACCCGGGCCGGACACGAAGCTGGCCAGCACCAGGTCATCCAGCGACAGGGCGAAGGACATCATGCCGCCGGCCGCCAGTGACGGCGCGATCATCGGAATGGTGATCAGGAAAAACACCTTGAATGGCTTCGCACCCAAGTCCATGGCCGCTTCTTCGATGGACAGGTCCAGCTCGCGAAGGCGGGCCGAGACTACCACCGCAACATAGGCGGCACAAAACGTGGTGTGGGCGATCCAGATGGTGACGATGCCACGCTCCATCGGCCAGCCGATCAACTGCGCCATGGCCACGAACAGCAGCAATAGCGACAGACCGGTGATCACCTCGGGCATCACCAGCGGCGCGGTGACCAGGCCACCGAACAGCGTGCGGCCCTTGAAGCGCGTGACGCGGGTCAGGACGAACGCGGCCAGCGTCCCCAGTGCGACGGCGGCAATCGCGGTGTAGCAGGCGATTTCCAGCGAGCGCAGCACCGAGCCCATCAGTTGTGTGTTGTCGAGCAGGCCGGCGTACCACTTGAACGACCAGCCACCCCACACCGTCACCAGCTTCGAGGCGTTGAACGAGTAGATCACCAGGATCAGCATCGGCAGGTAGATAAACGACAGGCCGAGCACCAGCATCAATTTTGAGAACCCGAAACGTTTCATCCCCGTGCCTCCATTTCTTTGGCCTGGCTGCGGTTGAACAGCAGAATCGGCACAATCAGGATCAACAGCATCACCACTGCAAGGGCGGACGCCACCGGCCAGTCGCGGTTGTTGAAGAACTCTTGCCACAGCACGCGGCCGATCATCAGGGTTTCCGGGCCGCCCAGCAGTTCCGGAATCACGAACTCACCGACCACCGGGATGAACACCAGCATGCAACCGGCGATGATGCCGTTCTTGGCCAGCGGCACGGTGATTTTCCAGAAGCTGTTGAAAGTGCTCGAACCCAGATCCGACGCAGCCTCCAGCAGGCTTTGGTCATGCTTGACCAGGTTGGCGTACAGCGGCAGCACCATGAACGGCAGGTAGGCATACACCACGCCTATATAGACGGCGGTGTTGGTGTTGAGGATCTCGATCGGGTGCGACGTCAGCCCGGTCCACATCAGGAAGCCGTTGAGCAGCCCGTTGTTGCTGAGGATGCCCATCCACGCGTAGACGCGGATCAGGATCGCGGTCCAGGTCGGCATCATGATCAGCAGCATCAGCACGTTCTGCGCTTCCTTGCTGGCCTTGGTAATGGCGTAGGCCATCGGAAAGCCGAGCACCAGGCACATCAACGTACTGAACAGCGCAACCTTCAACGAACCCAGGTAGGCGGAGAGATACAGTTCATCTTCGCCGAGCAAGGTGTAGTTGCCGATGTTGAGCAGCAGCTGGAATTTCTGCTCGGCGTAGGTGTAGATCTCCGAGTAGGGCGGAATGGCCAGGGCCGCTTCCGAGAAGCTGATCTTCATCACCAGGAAGAACGGCAACAGGAAGAACAGGCACAGCCACAGGAACGGAATACCGATGACGAACTTGCGCCCGCTGGGGACCAGCCTGAGGAATTGCTGATTGAAGGTTTTCATGCGCGCAGTACCACGCCACTGTCGTCTTCCCACCACACGTAGACCTGGTCGTCCCAGGTCGGACGTGCACCACGGCGTTCGGCGTTGGCCATGAACGACTGGACGATCTTGCCGCCGGGCAGTTCGACGTAGAACACCGAGTGGCCGCCGAGGTAGGCAATGTCATGCACCTTGCCGCTGGACCAGTTGTAGCGTTGCTCCGGCTTGACGGTGCTGACCAGCAGTTTTTCCGGGCGGATGGCATAGGTGATCGACTTGTCCTGCACCGAAGTACTGACGCCGTGGCCGACGTAGATCTTCTGTTCCAGGTCCTTGCTGTGGATGATCGCGTGACCTTCCAGGTCCTCGATCACCGTGCCGTCGAAGGCGTTCACGTTGCCGATGAACTCGCAGACCATGCGGCTGACCGGCGCTTCATAAATGTCCACCGGGCTGCCGATCTGGGCGATCCAGCCCAGGTGCATGATCGCGATGCGCTGCGCCATGGTCATGGCTTCTTCCTGGTCGTGGGTCACCATCACGCAGGTCACGCCGACGCGCTCGATAATCTCGACCAGCTCAAGTTGCATTTGCGAGCGCAGTTTTTTATCCAGCGCACCCATTGGCTCGTCGAGCAGCAACAACTTCGGTCGCTTGGCCAGGGAGCGGGCCAGGGCCACACGCTGGCGCTGACCGCCGGAGAGTTGATGGGGTTTGCGTTTGGCGTATTGGGTCATGTGCACCAGGCGCAGCATTTCGTCGACGCGGGCGTCGATTTCGCTGGCAGGCAAACGGTCCTGCTTGAGGCCAAACGCGATGTTCTGCGCCACCGTCATGTGAGGGAACAGTGCGTAGGACTGGAACATCATGTTGATCGGTCGTTCGTACGGCGGCATGTCGGTGATGTCGACACCATCAAGCAGGATTCGCCCTTCGGTCGGGCGCTCGAAGCCTGCGAGCATGCGCAGCAGAGTCGACTTGCCCGAGCCGGAACCACCGAGCAGGGCGAAGATTTCACCCTGATGGATCTCCAGGGAGACATCGTCCACCGCAGTGGTCTCGTCGAACTTCTTGGTGACGCGATCGACTTTCACCAGCACCTTTTTCGGTGCCTGGTGACCTTCAAGAGCCTTCCTGTAAATGCTGGAGGCGTTTGCCATGTGAAACTCCCAACAGGTTTCAGTCGCCAGGCCAACGCGGCCCGGCGTAATAGTTGATTGCAAACCCGGAGTCGACGCTGCTTCTTCTGTAGGAGCGAGCATGCTCGCGATGGTCGCCAACGATGACGCTGGCAGTCTGGATGCCCGCGGTGTTCGGACATCCATCGCGAGCATGCTCGCTCCTACAGGGAATTGCGTTTCCCATCCCGGGTTCATTCGGCGCCGCCGTCCTGGCTGCCGGGTAGTGCTTGTTGTTATCGCAGGGTGTAGCTGCCGCGAGCGGGACGCGCGAAGGCGCCTGCCCGCTCGCGGGGGCAGTTAATCGTTGAATGGGATTACCGGGTCGTCAGCGCGAGTGCCGCAGGGCCGCCCGTTGTCGGCATGCTTCACCAAACGCCTGGAAAATCTGCAGGTAAGCAGGGTTGTCCAGCACCTGCCATTCCGGGTGCCACTGCACGCCTAGGGCGAAAGCCTTGCTTTGCTCCACCGAAATCGCTTCGATCAAGCCATCGGGCGCGACCGCTTCGGCGCGCAGGCCGGGAGCGAGGCGGTCGATACCCTGGCTGTGAATCGAGTTCACCTGGAACACCGCCGGCAGGTCCAGCGCTTCGAACACGCCACCGGGCTGCACGTTGACCGCATGCGCCGGTGCGTATTGCACCGCCAGCTCCGGGTGGTCGGCCTCGCGGTGATCGAGGTAGCCCGGCACTTCGTGGACTTTCTGATGCAGGCTGCCACCGAACGCCACGTTCATTTCCTGAAAGCCACGACAGATGCCGAGTACTGGAACGCCAGCAGCAATCGCGGCGCGGATCAGGGGCAGGGTGGTGGCATCCCGCGCCGGATCGTGATCCGTGCCGGGGGCACTGGCGGGGCCTTGATAGTGGAAGGGTTCCACGTTCGACGGCGAGCCGGTCAGCAACAGACCATCGAACTGCGGCAGCAGGTCCTCGATTTCGGTCAGTTCAGCCAGGGAAGGAATGACGACTGGCAGCCCCAGTGCCGCAACGCTGACAGCACGCAAATACTTGTCGCCGCTGACATGGTAGGGGTGCAGGCCAATCTGTTTGACGCATGCAGTAACGCCGATCAATGGCTTGAGTGCCATTTTTATCACCTCGAAGTTTCACACTTGAACGAGCTTTTCCGGAGCTTAGCCTTGTTGATTTTAATTAACAACTCTCATGTAAAAAATTCTAAACGGCGAACGGCTGAAGCTGAGGATTTACCTGTGTTCCAGGGATGATCTGACACTCTAGTGTCTCTGGGAGGCCCTAAAATAAACGTTGAAAGGCCAAGTGTTCGCTATTGACTTCACTTTGCCTTTCGGATTGACTGGCTGCGTGAAAGGGCGGTGAACATAATAATTAACAGTAAAAAATAGGTGCATCATGTCGGTCCCTCTGCGTACCGTTCAACTCAACGAAGCAAACGCATTCCTTAAGAAATATCCTGAGGTTTTGTACGTCGACCTTCTGATTGCGGATATGAACGGTGTGGTGCGCGGCAAGCGCATCGAACGCACCAGTCTTCATAAGGTTTACGAGAAAGGCATCAACCTGCCGGCGTCGCTGTTTGCGCTGGACATCAATGGCTCCACCGTGGAAAGCACCGGCTTGGGCCTGGACATCGGCGATGCCGACCGGATCTGCTATCCGATCCCCGGCACCCTGAGCATCGAGCCTTGGCAGAAGCGCCCAACCGCGCAACTGCTGATGACCATGCACGAAATCGAAGGCCAGCCGTTCTTCGCCGACCCGCGTGAAGTGCTGGCCAATGTCGTGCGCAAGTTCGACGATCTGGGCCTGACCATCTGCGCCGCGTTCGAGCTGGAGTTCTACCTGATCGACCAGGACAACGTGAACGGTCGTCCGCAGTCGCCACGTTCGCCGGTGTCCGGCAAGCGTCCGATGTCGACCCAGGTGTACCTCATCGACGACCTCGACGAATACGTCGATTGCCTGCAAGACATTCTCGAAGGCGCGAAAGAGCAGGGCATTCCTGCTGACGCCATCGTCAAGGAAAGCGCCCCGGCGCAGTTCGAAGTCAACCTGCACCACGTATCCGACCCTATAAAGGCTTGCGACTATGCAGTCCTGCTCAAGCGTCTGGTGAAGAACATCGCCTACGACCACGAGATGGACACCACCTTCATGGCCAAGCCGTACCCGGGCCAGGCAGGTAATGGTCTGCACGTGCACATTTCGATTCTCGACAAGGAAGGCAACAACATCTTTGCCAGCGAGGATCCCGAGCAGAACGCCGCGCTGCGACACGCGATCGGCGGTGTGCTCGAGACCCTGCCGGCGCAGATGGCGTTCCTCTGCCCGAACGTCAACTCCTACCGTCGTTTCGGCGCACAGTTCTACGTGCCGAACTCGCCGAGCTGGGGCATCGACAACCGTACCGTGGCGGTACGTGTGCCGACCGGCTCGCCGGACGCCGTGCGCATTGAGCACCGCGTGGCCGGTGCCGATGCCAACCCGTACTTGCTGATGGCTTCGGTATTGGCCGGTGTGCACCACGGCCTCACCAACAAGATCGAGCCGGGCGCTCCGGTGGAAGGCAACAGCTACGAGCAGAACGAGCAGAGCCTGCCCAACAACCTGCGCGATGCTTTGCGTGAGCTGGACGACAGCGAAGTCATGGCCAAATACATCGACCCGATGTACATCGATGTGTTCGTGGCGTGCAAGGAAAGCGAGCTGGCCGAGTTCGAGAACTCCATCTCGGATCTTGAGTACAACTGGTATTTGCATACCGTTTGATATTTGAAAAGCCCCTCACCCTAACCCTCTCCCCGGGGGAGAGGGGACTGATCCGGGGATGCTCGGGAAATCCTGCGACCTGAACCTTTTGTGCCGAATCCATAGTCGACTCGGTGGATCAGGTCGCAGCATGCCTTGAGGCAGCTCGGTCAGTCCCTTCCGCCAAGGGAAGAGGGGAACCGTGATGCTCGTGAAATCCCGCGACGTGAAGCTGTTCTACCGAATCCATAATCGACTCGGTCGCTCAGGTCGCAGCAGATCCCAAGACCCCTCGGTCAGTCCCCTCTCCCTATGGGCGGTCCGACGTTTCGGGAGGGCTAGGGTGAGGGCCGGATCCCAAGCCGAACAAATGAACCAGACACACCCCAATTTTCCCCTGCGTCGAGTCAAAACAATGACAAACACTCGCAGCGACTGGGAGCAACGCTTCCAGTCCTTATCCATTGAAGGTCGGGCATTCATCGACGGCCAATACTGCGCAGCCGCCAGCGGCGCGACGTTCGAATGCATGAGCCCGGTGGACGGGCGATTCCTGGCGAACGTCGCCAGCACCGACGAAGCCGACGCCAACGCCGCGGTCGCGGTGGCGCGCCGCACCTTCGAATCCGGCGTGTGGTCCCAACTGGCCCCAGCCGAGCGCAAGCGCATCCTGATCCGCTTCGCCGACCTGATCCTGGCCAACCGGGAAGAACTGGCGCTGCTCGAAACCCTCGACATGGGCAAGCCGATCAGCGACTCCATGGGCATCGACATCCCGGCTACCGCCAATGCGATCCGCTGGACCGCCGAGGCCATCGACAAGATCTACGACGAAGTCGCCGCCACGCCCCACGATCAGCTTGGCCTGGTGACTCGCGAAGCGGCTGGCGTAGTAGCGGCCATCGTGCCGTGGAACTTCCCGCTGATCATGGCCAGCTGGAAATTCGCCCCGGCCCTGGCGATGGGCAACTCGTTCGTCCTCAAGCCTTCGGAAAAGTCGCCGCTGACTGCGATCCGCATCGCGCAGCTGGCACTCGACGCCGGTATTCCCAAAGGTGTGTTCAACGTTTTGCCGGGTTTCGGTCACACCGTCGGCAAGGCTTTGGCGCTGCACATGGACGTCGACGTGCTGGCCTTCACCGGCTCCACGGCGATTGCCAAGCAGCTGATGATCTACGCCGGGCAAAGCAACATGAAGCGCGTCTGGGCTGAAGCCGGTGGCAAGAGCGCCAACGTGGTGTTCGCCGATGCGCCGGACTTGCGCGCCGCAGCGCAGGCCGCCGCCGGCGCCATTGCCTTCAACCAGGGTGAGGTCTGCACCGCCGGCTCGCGGTTGTTGGTGGAGCGCTCGATTCGCGAGCAGTTCATTCCATTGCTGGTAGAGGCCCTGCAAGCCTGGAAACCGGGCCACGCCCTTGATCCTGCGACCACCGTCGGCGCGGTCGTCGACCAGCGTCAACTGGAAAACGTATTGCGCTACATCGAAGTCGGCAAGCAGCAGGGCGGTCAACTGATCGCCGGCGGCAGCCGCACCCTCGAAGACACCGGCGGCCTGTACGTGGAACCGGCGATTTTCGACGGCGTGACCAACGCCATGACCATCGCCCAGGAAGAAATCTTCGGCCCGGTGTTATCGGTGATCACCTTCGACAGCGAGCAACAAGCGCTGCAAATCGCCAACGACAGCATCTACGGTTTGGCCGCCGGCGTATGGACCAGCAACCTGAGCAAGGCCCACACCTTCGCCCGTGGCTTGCGCGCTGGCAGCGTCTGGGTCAACCAGTACGACGGCGGCGACATGACCGCGCCGTTCGGCGGGTTCAAGCAATCGGGCAACGGTCGCGACAAGTCGCTGCACGCGTTCGATAAGTACACCGAACTCAAAGCGACCTGGATCAAGCTCTGACACCTTTATAAGCGGCGGTCGCCGGAAACCTGCGGCGACCATCGGAGAAATTTATGAAACAGACACATGTAAACAGCTACTACGCCGCCACCCGCAACTTCACCGGCGACTTCCCGGTGCTCGAAGGCGCTGTGGACTGCGACGTCTGCGTGATCGGTGCCGGCTACACCGGCCTGTCCTCGGCCCTGTTCCTCGCCGAAGCGGGCTACAGCGTGACCGTGCTCGAAGCCGCCAAAGTCGGCTTCGGCGCCAGCGGTCGCAACGGCGGTCAACTGGTCAACTCCTACAGCCGCGACGTCGATGTCATCGAAGAGCGCTATGGCGACAAGACCGCCGAAGTCCTCGGCAGCATGATTTTCGAAGGCGCCGACATCATCCGTCAGCGCATACAGCACTACGACATCCAGTGCGATTACCGTCCTGGCGGCATCTTCGCGGCGATGAACAAGAAGCAGCTCAAAGGCCTGGCCGAGCAGAAGAAAAGCTGGGAGCGCTACGGCAACAAGAACCTGAAAATGCTCGACAGTGCAGACATCAGGCGCGAAGTTGGCTCCGACGCCTACGTCGGTGGTTTGCTGGACATGCAGGGCGGGCACATTCACCCGCTGAACCTGGCCCTTGGTGAGGCCTCGGCGATCATTGGCCTGGGCGGCAAGATCTACGAGCAATCGGCGGCAGTGGAAATCACCTACGGCGAGCCAATCACCGTGCGCACTGCCAAAGGCCTGGTGAAGGCCAAGTACCTGCTGATCGCCGGTAACGCCTACCTGCCCCAGGGCCTCGACAATCGCGTGACCAGCAAAAGCATGCCGTGCGGGTCGCAAATCGTCGTCACCGAGCCGTTGTCGAAGCAGCAGGCCAAGAGCCTGATCAGCAACAACTACTGCGTTGAAGACTGCAACTACCTGCTCGACTACTACCGCCTGACGGCCGACAACCGCTTGCTCTACGGCGGCGGCGTGGTCTACGGCGCGCGTGAGCCGGACGATATCGAGCAACTGATCCGGCCGAAGATCCTCAAGACCTTCCCGCAACTCAAGGACGTGAAGATCGACTACCGCTGGACCGGCAACTTCCTGTTGACCATGTCGCGCATGCCGCAATTCGGCCGTATCGAGAAAAACGCCTACTACATGCAGGGCTACAGCGGCCATGGCGTCACCTGTTCGCACCTGGCCGGCAAACTGATCTCGGAAATGATCCGTGGCGATGCCGAGCGTTTCGACGCCTTCGCCTCCTTGCCGCACATGCCGATGATCGGCGGGCGCACCTTCTCGGCACCGTTGACCGCTCTTGGTGCCGTGTACTACTCGCTGCGCGACCGGTTCGGGATCTAAGCTTTACCTCACCGGCGGCATCCCCAAAAGTGCCGCCGGTTTTTTTAGCCGCTCAAACATCGCTTTCCCTGTGGGAGCGGGCTTGCTCGCGAAGAGGCCATATCAGGCGCAATTGATGGCGCCTCATACACCGCCTTCGCGAGCAAGCCCGCTCCCACAGGGGCCACGGTTGATTGAAGATTGATGTTCACAGTCATTTTCCCCCACCGTTTATCGAACCTGCTGAGCAACTCTGACAAACGTGATTTAATAGCCGCCTTTCACGTTTGCGGGTCCGGAAACGGCGTGAATCGCGCCAGCTCTCCACACCCATTATCCTTGAGTAGTACGCACATAAGGCTGTCATGGACACGGGCTCACGACTCAAATTAGTACGCGAAAGCTACAAACTGTCCCAGCGCGAGCTGGCCCGGCGTAGCGGCGTCACCAATGCCACCATTTCTCTGATCGAACAGAATCGCGTCAGTCCTTCCGTCAGTTCCCTGAAGAAACTGCTCGAAGGCATTCCCATGTCACTGGCGGACTTTTTCACCTTCGATCAGCCGCCACGCGAACACCAATACGTCTTCCGCGCAAGCGAACAGCCGGATCTCGGCCGTCACGGCCTGCGTCTGCTGCTGATCGGTGCGTCTGTGCCCAGCCGGCAAATGCGTCTGCTGCGCGAGCAGTACGCGCCGGGTGCCAGCTCAGGTGAAGAGCCGATTGTGCACGCTGAAGGTGAGGAATGCGGCCTGGTCACCCGTGGCACCGTGGAACTGACCGTGGACGGCCAGGTGAGCGTGCTCAATGCCGGGGACGGCTATTACTTCCCGACGACGCTGCCGCACCGGTTTCGCAATATCGGCCAGGATGAGGCAGAGATCATCAGCGCCAACACGCCGGCGAACTTCTGATCACCAAGGCGGTGTGACCGCTCGTCCACTGCGTCGCACCTTCTTGATAACGGTTCTTCCAAGCTTTATCAGCCACGCAAAGGAAGAACCGTCATGCTCAATCAAAAGTTTGTTGTCCTGACACTTGCCGCCATCCTCACTGGCACCTCGCTGGTGAGCATCGCCGCCGAGAAACCCTACACCAGTTCCACCGAGGCAGACGGCACCAGCCAAACCAAGGATACCGGTCCAAAACCGACCAATGCCGACCCTGATGCCGCTTCACTGCCCCAGGGCGCCGACAGCGGCAAGACTGACAACGGCCCGGTCCCTGCGGGTTCCAAGCCTGCTGCCCCTGGCCAGGTGGGCGGTGGCAGCAGCGGTGGCGGCAGCTGATTCAAGCGCACCCGATCTGGATCTGATACCTGGTACCTGTAGGAGCGAGCATGCTCGCGAAAAACGTCAACGATAACGCGGGCAACAGGTTTACCGCGGTGTCATTGCGTTTTTTCGCGAGCATGCTCGCTCCTACAGGAAACCAGGATCTGTTAATGTCCGGATTGCGGCGTAGGCGAGTGCGCTACGTGCTTGGGCCCCGCCAGCGCCCACAACGCCAGCCCGAGCAGCGGCACAAACACGATCACCACCATCCACACCCCCTTGGTACTCGCTTTACCGGCGCTTTTGCGCACCCGGTTGATCGCCCAGAGTTCGATAAGCAAAAGCACTGCAGCCAATACGATCCACATTGTCGGGTTTTGCATGCGTCACCTCCTGATGGTCCTTCAGTTAGGTTGACGCGGGCCCTTTGCGTTCATTAAATTTTCGCCCGGCATCGCTTCACTTCGCGATAAATTCGCGAATCGCCGCAATGGTCGGCCCCGGTGCTTCTTCCATCAGCCAATGCCCGGCGTTGGCAACGACCACCTCGGTGACGCTGTCTGCGGCATTGCGCATCACGATCGCTTCGTTGGCGCCGAAAGATTTTTCGCCGCCGATTGCCAGCACCGGCATTTTCAGTTTCGTCGCCATCGATGCCTCATTGTCGGTGGCGTCCTGGCGAATGCTGCGGAACTGGGCAAAGGCGGCATGCATGGCGCCGGGACGGGCGTAGAGTCTGGCGTAATGCTGGCGGGTGCCTTCGTCCACCTTGGCCGGGTCACCGGCGAACTCGTTCCAGAAGCGGTCAAGGTAGAGGCGTTCCCGTCCGGCAACCAGGTGCTCCATGTCCGGCCCGCCAAAATCGAAGTGCCACAGCATCGGTGAGCGCACGATGTCGTTCCAGGGGGGAATGCCGGGCACCGGCGCATCCATCACCACCAGACGGTCCGTGTACTGTGGGTAGCGCGAGGCATAGGCGAAGGCAACCATGGTGCCGATGTCGTGACCGATGATCACCGAATGCTCGATCTTCAACACGTTCAACACGCCGCGGATATCAGCGGCCTGGGTCTTCTTGTCGTAGCCGCCGGCCGGGATCGAAGACAAGCCCATGCCGCGCAGGTCCGGGACGACAACCGTATGGTCGCGCATCAGGTCGGCGGCCAGAGGTGCCCACATGTCGCCGGTATCGCCAAAACCATGCAGCAACACCACCGCCGGCCCCTTGCCGCCGACACGGACGTGCATTGTCACGCCATCGAGCGCGATGTCCTGGACCTTGAAGGCGTCGGGGTAGGGTGTGACATCGGCATGGGCCGCAAGGCTCAGGGTCAGGAGGGAAACAAGGGTCAGCAGAGGGCGCATCATGTCGGTGGCTCCAGACGCATACAGGGGAAGGGCGGATGCACGGCCTCAGTCCCGGACAATCGAGCCGTTCGTTGGCAGGCAGGCTGGCAATGCAGTGAGCGTAGACAGGTCCCGGGACGCTGAAGACGTTTTTTTGCGTTCATCCCCCAACTACGCAGGTGCGGACAGATAACGCACCTCGCGGACAGATCGCGCAGGCATTTTCTGCGAAAGGCAAACTGTAATATTCAGTATCACTTAGCCACAGATAGTAGGCAGCCCAACGAGTAGTCAATGAGGCTGTACCGTGTTTCAACGTCTTGTGTGTTCGCTGTCCGTCCTGAGCCTGTCCATCGCCGCCGCCCAGGCCGCCGACCCTGTGCCCCTGAATACGCCACGCCTGAAAAGCATCGACAACTTGCGCGATGTTGCCGGCCTCACCACGGCGTATTCCACTGCGCACGATGGCACCATGCGCGCCGGCGTGTTCTATCGCTCCAATGCCCTGACCCCGTCGGCCGCGGACCTGGCGACGTTGAACAGCCTGGGCATCAGATCGGTCTACGACCTGCGCACGCCCAGCGAGATTGCAGGCACGCCTGATACCCTGCCGACGGGGGCGACCTACAGCAACATCGACATCATCGGCAGCACCACGTCCGGCTCGAACATCACCAGCATCGCTTTTCACAGTGCCGCCGATGCTGTTGCGATGATGCAAGAGACCAACCGCGCGTTCGTCAGCGACGCCGGAATGCGCGGCCAGATCAGCAGGCTGTTCAACGAACTGGCCGGGGTCGACGGTGCTGCGCTGTTCCATTGTACCGCCGGCAAGGACCGCACCGGCTGGACCGCCGCCGTGCTGCAGAGTATCGCCGGGCTCGATGACGCGACGATCATGAGCAACTATCTGGCCACCAACGACTACACCGCCGCGCGCGTGCAGGCGACCCTGGCCGCACTGCCGCCGAGCATGGCCGCCGTTTATGCGCCGCTGCTCGGCGTGGAAGCGAGCTTCCTGCAGGCTGGCCTGGATCAGGTCACCGCGCAGTACGGCAGCATGGACAACTACCTCAAACAGGGCCTGGGCCTGTCCCAGGAAACCATCTACGTGCTGCGCGGCAAGATGGTCTATTTCAACAGCTTGCCCGGTCAGCAAGGCCTGGCCGGCAACGCCGCCGCAGGTGCGCAACTGTTGCAGCAACTGCAGAACACCAGCCTTTCGGGCTCCTACAGTGACTACAACTATTACCTGCAATCGGCCATCGACGCCGGCAACCTCGCGGGTGTCGAATCCACGGTCGGTGGTCAGGTGCACGCCGACGCCGCCAGCTACCTGCTGCGCCAGGGCGCGATGATCGAACAGGCCGCCGCGCCCTTCACCAGTGGCATCGATCTGAAGGCCGGGCAATACCGCTTGTGGAGCACCGCCCTGGCCGGTTACCTGGGCACCGATGGTTCGTCCCAGGCGTCCAGCAGCAACGAGCACAGCCAGGGGCTGATGGTCGGCCTGACCCAACGCTTCTCGGAAAACCTTAGCGCCCATGGCGGCATCGGCTACAGCCGTGGCAGCGTCGGCGGGGCGGGTGGCGAGGCGGACACCGATTACACCTTCCTCTCAGCGGGTGCGCGATTCGCCCCGAACGGCCTGGAACGCGGCCTGTTTGTCGACGCCGATGCCAGCGCCGGCTACCTCGACTACGACAGCAAGCGCGAACTTGGCGGCGGCCTGGGTACAGCCAAGGGCGACAGCCACGGCAACCTTTATGGCCTGACGCTGGCGCTGGGTTACCGCGTGCCGGTGAGCGATGTGATCCTCGAACCGAGTCTCGGCGTGCGGGTCAGTCACGTGAACCTGGACGGTTTCCAGGAGACGGGCAGCGAACTGGCCCTCGACGTCGACAGCATCAATGAAACCCGCCACAGCGCCGTGGCCAACCTCAACGTGGCCTTTGCCCCGGTCGGCATGGGCGCGTGGCAGCTGGTGCCGGGTGTGCAGGTCGGCTATGAACATGTGCTGGGCGATAACGAGATTGACAGTCAAGGGCACCTGCTGGGCCTGGACGTGGAGCAACAGGCCGCCTTCGACAATCGCGACCAGTTCACCGCCGGAGTGAACGTCATGGCGCATTTGGGTGCGGTGAGTGTCGGGGCGCAAATGGGTGCCAGTGGCGGTGGTGACAGCCATGGCTTCAATGGCGGGTTGAAGGCCAGTTATCTGTTCTGACGGGATGTCATGGCGGTAGCGCATCTGCCGCTATTGATGATACCTGTGCCGGCCTCATCGCCAGCAGGCTAGCTCCCACAGGGATTGATGCGACCAGGAAATTTTTGATCGCCCGGATCAATTGTGGGAGCCAGCCTGCTGGCGATGGGGCCGGCACAGCCAATACAGATGCTGACTGACACGCCCCGGCAGGGTGAACAATCAAACCATCGCGAACCCCAAACGTCCCTCCCGCCGGCCATTCTTCACCTCTGCCGGACTCACCCCATACGCCTTCTGAAAATACTGGCAAAACCTCCCGACATTGCTGAACCCGTAATGCAACGCCACCTCGGTCACCGAAGGCGCGGTCTCACCGGCAAGTTCGGCATAGGCACGCTCCAGCCGTACTTGCCGCTGATAAGCCACGATCGACATCCCCATGAACCGCTGAAATCCATCCTGCAGCGCGCGCAGGCTGACATTGCTCAACCGGGCCAGGTCCGTTCCGCTGACCAGATCATCGGGATGTTCCTGGATGTACTCGACCGCCAACTTGACATGTCGCGGCGCAATCGTCGGGGCAGGGCGTCGCAGCGCTTGCGTGAAGTTGTGCGGCCAGGCTTGAAGTACCGCATCAACCAGCATCTCGCGCAGGCGCGAAGGCAGTAGCGCGCCCGCATTGATCAGCAGATCGAACTCGTTGCCCGTGGCCATCTCCACTAACGTGCGGATGACCTGGAAGGCCGGGACATTCAGATCCACTACGGGCTCGAAATACAGCTTTTCCAGAATCGGCTTGCCCAGCAGGGTCGACAGGCGCTCGGTAAACAGTGCGCGCCGGATCGAAATTCCGTGCTGGGCATGGTTGTCCATGAAGCGCATCGAGCGGATATCAGCCTTGTCGATGGCCAGGCCGACCTGGCTACCGCCCACGGTGGCATGGTTGTAGAGGATCTTCCCGGCGCTGGGGATGACGAAGGTGATCTCGTCCAGTGGCTCGGGAAAGTCGACGGTGAAATCCCCCAGGTAGTGCATGCGGCGAAAGCTGACACCGTCGTGCCTGCCATACACCCCGCCGATGATGATGTCTTTGGGCGGCGGTCGCGAGTCGGCATAGAGATTGCCGAACATCTTCGAGAACAGCGCGCCAAAGTCGTCGCAGTTCAGGTCGCTGGATCTGAGGATGATGTTCTTGCGCGTCGTGCTTGAGTACACCGGAAGTGGCACCTTGGGCGGAGGAGCGGGGACCCTGCTGCAGGGCGCAGTCGATCGCAGGTCGAGCGCCTCGGCCAGGGCAAGCGCGCTGACGCTATCAGGCTTTAATGACAGGATCGTGACGGGGTTTGCCCTGAGGCGTTGCGTGCAGCGCCGTGACGCAAAGGCTTATCAGTGCCTTTTGGCCGATACCTGCTGCGCCATGGCTCAAACTCGCAGAGGCTGTCCTTGTGGGACTGCCTGGGTCGTACTATCGTCAAACATCAGATTTAGAGGGACTTCCTGCCACCAGGGCCGCAGCGGGAAGTCCACGATAACGCACCAGATGTCCCATACCCGACGTTGTTCTTAGATGGTCAGGCCTTTGCGCAAATCCACTGGCCGGCGCCATTGACCGAGTCCGGCCATATCGGCCCTTGCCGGTAGATTCAACCCCGGTTTTTCATGCCCCGGCGCCTGGGTTTTGCGACCTTGAGCCGATTGCCTGTGGGGACAGGTGAATGGCGTATGTGCAAAGACCAGATGAACAGATCAGACCCGGTGAACCGGGCACACGCAAAACTTTATAAGACCGATTCCGACAGGGAGTGATACATGAGTGAGCAGGGCAGCCATCCGCAGCCGCGGGTTCCCGGTACCCGACACCAGGGCACCTTGCGTGGCCTGCTGATACCCGAGTGGCTGAACAACTACAGGCCGGACTGGTTCAGGGGCGATGTCATCGCCGGGCTGACGGCGGCGGCCGTGGTCATTCCCAAGGCGCTGGCGTATGCCACCATTGCCGGCCTGCCGGTGCAGGTCGGACTGTATACCGTATTGGTGCCGATGGTGATCTATGCCGTGCTCGGCACCTCGCGCCCGCTCAGTGTCAGTACCACCACCACCCTGGCGATTCTCGCCGGCTCCGCGCTCGCCCAGGCCAGCCCGTCCGGTGATCCGGCGTTACTGTTGGCGGCCTCGGCCACCTTGGCCTTGATGGTGGGCGCGATCCTGATCATGGCCGGGGTGCTGCGCCTGGGTTTCGTTGCCAACTTCATTTCCGAACCGGTACTGGTGGGCTTCAAGGCGGGCATCGGTGTGGTCATCGTTCTCGACCAGTTGCCCAAGCTGCTGGGCATTCACATCGACAAAGGCAGTTTCCTGCACAACCTGGTGGCGATTTTCCAGGGGCTCGGACATGTCTCGCTGCCGACCGTGGCGGTCGGCGTTTGCATGCTGGCGGTGCTGGTCGGCATGAAACATTTTACCCCTCGATTGCCGGCGCCGCTGATTGCGGTAGCGCTCGGCATTATCGCCATGAGCCTGTTTAGCCTGGAGCGTTTCGGCGTGTCGGCGGTCGGCGTGGTGCCGATTGGACTGCCCGCACCGGTATTGCCGATCTGGTCGTTGGCCGCTGATCTCTGGCCGTCTGCGATGGGCATCGCGTTGATGAGCTTTACCGAATCCATCGCCGCTGCGCGCGCCTTCGCTCGCAACGACGAACCCACGCTGCAGCCCAATCGCGAATTGGTCGCCACCGGCATGGCCAATATCGGCGGGGCGTTTCTCGGCGCCATGGTCGCTGGCGGCGGCACCACCCAGACGGCGGTCAATCGTCTGGCCGGGGCTCGCTCGCAATTGGCGGGGTTGATCACCGCAGCACTGGCGCTGGGTACCTGCCTGCTGCTGGCGCCGTTCATTGGCATGATGCCCAATGCCACGCTTGCCGCCGTAGTGATTGTGTACTCGGTGGGCCTGATCGAGCCCAGGGAATTCCGCGAGATCCTGTCAGTTCGCAAGACCGAGCTGGTCTGGGCCATCGTCGCCATGGTCGGCGTCATGCTGCTGGGCACCCTGCAAGGGATTGTCGTCGCCATTGTCGTGTCGCTGCTCGCCCTGGCCTATCAGGTTTCCGATCCACCGGTGCACATCCTGGGTCGCAAGCCCGGCACCAACGTGTTCCGTCCACAGTCCCCGACGAACCTCAATGACGAACACTTTGACGGGCTGCTATTGCTTCGGCCCGAAGGTCGCATCTTCTTCGCCAATGCCGAGCGTATCGGCATGAAGATACGGCTGTTGATCGAGACACACGAACCGAGGGTCGTCGTCCTCGACCTGCGCAGTGTGTTCGATCTGGAGTACACCGCCTTGAAGATGCTCACCGGCGCTGAACAACGCTTGCGCGAAAAAGGCGTTTCGCTGTGGCTGGTGGGAATGAGCCCCAGCGTTTCGGCTATGGTCATCAAGGCACCGTTGGGGCGCACGCTGGGCGAGGCGCGCATCTTCCATAACCTGGAATTGGCGGTTGAGCACTATCGGCTCAGTCGACTGTGAATGGCAGCTGTCGGGCGCTTCCTGACACTGTTCGGAGTATCTAGCGAGGTTTGCACCATGGCAAAGAAAAAGGCAGCAGTGAAAAGCCAACCTGATGACAGCGGCAAGCTCAAGAACAAGGTCTATCTCAATGAACTGGCCCGGCTGCACGTTGAACTGGTCAAGTTGCAGGAGTGGGTGAAAGAGAAGGGCATCAAGGTTTGCGTGATCTTTGAAGGGCGCGATGGCGCCGGCAAGGGCGGGACGATCAAGGCCCTCACCGAACGGGTCAGCCCGCGGGTGTTCCGCGTCGTGGCACTACCGGCACCGACCGATCGGGAAAAGAGCCAGATGTACCTGCAACGCTATCTGCCACACATGCCGGCGGCCGGTGAAGTGGTGATCTTCGATCGCAGCTGGTACAACCGCGCCGGCGTGGAGCGGGTGATGGGGTTCTGCACGGACGAGCAGCTCGAGACCTTTCTCACGGTGGCGCCGCGGGTCGAGCAGGCACTGGTCGAATCGGGCATCATCCTGATCAAGTACTGGCTGGAAGTCAGCGAAGAGGAGCAGACCCGTCGGCTCAAGGGACGTATCACCGACGGCCGCAAGATCTGGAAGCTGTCGCCGATGGACCTCAAGTCCTACAACCGCTGGTACGACTACTCCCGTGCCCGGGACGACATGTTCAAAGCCACCGATACCGAGTTCGCCCCTTGGCGTGTCGCCAACTCGAACGACAAGCGCCGGGCCCGTCTCAATATCATCAGCGATCTTCTCGCCAGCATTCCCTATGAGGATGTGAAGCGCGCCAAAGTGAAACTGCCTAAGCGGCAGGCGCAGGGTGATTACCGCGAGCCGGATTATCCGTACCGCTATATCACCGAGCAATTCTGAGGTCTTGCAGACCGCCCAGCCTGCGCTCAGTCCTGAGTGCTTTCGAGCACAGCTGTGGTGATATCAGAGATCGGGTATTCCTTGTCTTCTGATTTCATGACGGCTGTGCCGCGTTGCTATTGCAGCGAGTCAATAGATTGCTTGTAGGCAATTTCTCTAACCATGTAGGAAGTTGCTGTTTCGAATGCGGGCAAGTTCTGAGTTCAACGTAGCCTTTATCTAAATATTAGTTACAGGATGGTAAGCCTGCGTAAGTTAGTTCAACATTCCTCCTGGTAAGTGTTTGAGTGTTTGTTTCGGCAGCTGTACTTACCCTGTCTATGGTCTATTTTTGTTGCTCTAACAGCTTGCATGCTGTGGTCGGTAATGTGACTTCATAATGCCGGCGGGCATAGTGGGTTGGAATTTGTAATTGATTTTTTGTAACGGTGTAAATCGTTACAAATGCTCATGGAGGATTTATGGCTTCTGGTAGTTTTCAAAACGAAGTGCCCAAGGCTCGGGTGAATATAAAGCTCGATTTACATACCGGTGGCGCGCAGAAAAAAATCGAGCTGCCGCTCAAGTTGATGGTGATGGGCGACTACAGTAACGGCCGGGAACAGCGTCCGTTATCGGAGCGAGCCAAAGTCGGCATCGACCGCAACAATTTCGACAGCGTGCTGGCCGAGTACGCGCCCGAGGTCAAGCTGGTGGCGTCCAACACCCTGGCCGACGAGGCTGGCGAAATCCCGGTGGAGTTGAGCTTTGGCAGGATGAAGGATTTCGAGCCGGAGCAGGTGGCCCGGCAAATTCCACAGCTGCGCGCGCTGCTGGCCATGCGTAACCTGCTGCGCGACCTCAAGTCGAACCTTCTGGACAATGCCACGTTCCGTCAGGAACTGGAGCGCATCCTCATGGACGAGTCGCTGAGCGATGAACTGCGGGGCGAGTTGGCTGCCCTCACTGCGCAACAAGTTGGTTAATTCAACTCGGTTTGTTTAAAAGGAAGTTTCAATATGTCTACTGAACAATCCAGCGTGCAATCGCGCGGCGCTACGGTGCTGTCCGAAGAAAACCAGGGCGTGTATGGCGCGCTGTTTGGCAAGATCAATCTGAGTCCGGTAAAAGTGCTGGGCGAAATTGAAGTCTTTCAAGACGCCGAAGCACTTTCCGATGTTTCAGCTGATGAGCGCGTGACCGCCGCAGTCAGCGTTTTTCTCAACTTGATCAAGCAATCTTCCCACAAGGTCCAGCGTCTGGACCGCACGCTGCTCGACGAACACATTGCCTCACTGGATGCGCAGATCAGCCGGCAACTGGATGCCGTGATGCATCACGAGGACTTCCAGCGTGTGGAGTCCACCTGGCGCGGTGTGAAGTCGCTGATCGACCAGACCGACTTCCGTCAGAACGTGCGCGTCGAACTGCTGGACATCAGCAAGGACCACCTGGTCCAGGATTTCGAAGATGCCCCGGAGATCGCGCAAAGCGGCCTGTATGTGCAGACCTACATCCAGGAATACGACACCCCGGGCGGGGAGCCGATCGCCGCGGCCATCTCCAACTTCGAATTCGATCGCAGCCCCCAGGACATCGCCTTGCTGCGCAACATTTCCAAAGTCGCGGCCGCTGCGCACATGCCATTCATTGGCTCGGTCGGGCCGGCCTTCTTCGGCAAGCGCTCGATGGAAGAGGTGGCGGCCATCAAGGACATCGGCAACTATTTTGACCGCGCCGAATACCTCAAGTGGAAAGCCTTCCGCGAGAGCGACGACGCCCGTTACATCGGCTTGCTCATGCCTCGCGTGCTCGGGCGCCTGCCGTATGGCCCCGACACCGTTCCCGTGCGCAGCTTCAACTACATCGAGAGCGTCAAGGGGCCGGACCACGACAAGTACCTGTGGACCAATGCGTCCTATGCCTTCGCGGCCAACATGGTCAAGAGCTTCATCGCCAACGGCTGGTGTGTGCAGATCCGTGGCCCGCAGGCGGGCGGCGCGGTCACCGACCTGCCGATCCATCTGTACGATCTGGGCACTGGCAATCAGGTGAAGATTCCCTCGGAGGTGATGATCCCGGAAACCCGCGAGTTCGAGTTCGCCAACCTCGGTTTCATCCCGCTGTCCTACTACAAGAACCGCGACTACGCCTGCTTCTTCTCGGCCAACTCGACGCAGAAACCGGCGCTGTACGACACCGCGGACGCCACCGCCAACAGCCGGATCAATGCGCGCCTGCCATACATCTTCCTGCTGTCACGGATTGCCCATTACCTGAAGCTGATCCAGCGCGAAAACATCGGCACCACCAAGGACCGCCGTGTGCTCGAGCTGGAGCTGAACAAGTGGGTCGGCGGGCTGGTCACCGAAATGAACGATCCGGGTGATGACCTGCAAGCGTCGCACCCGCTGCGAGCTGGCAGGGTGACGGTCGAAGATATCGAAGACAACCCGGGTTTCTTCCGCGTCAAGTTGTATGCCGTGCCGCATTTCCAGGTGGAAGGCATGGACGTCAACTTGTCGCTGGTTTCGCAGATGCCAAAGGCGAAAGCCTGAATCTGATCAATCCCAAGCCAATTCGTAGGGATACGACCTCATGAAGATCGACCGCCCCTTGTGGGCCGCGGGGGCATTGCTGTCCCCGCAGCAATTCCAGCAGCAGGCACGCTGGGAAGCCTGGGCCAACGAGTGCCTGGCTCGTCTGTGCCTGGTGCACCCCTGGGGCGTTCGCAGCGTCGCCTTCGACCTCGAAGCCCTGCGCCTGGGCACGCTCAAGGCTACCCGGCTGAACCTGCGCATGCCCGACGGTACCTTGATCGACACCGATCATGTCGATCGGCTGCCCCCGGGCCTTGAGTTGTCGCACCTGTTACCGGGTGATAGCCAGGCCGCGACTTTGCTGCTGGCCCTGCCGCTGGAGCAGGCCAATGGCAACAACTGCCTGTTTGATGGCGAGGGGGACCGACCCACCCGTTATCGCCAGGACTGGCGTCAGGTGCAGGACATCTACGCCGATGAGGTGCAATCGGTCGGCGTGCTCGAACAGGTGCTGAGCCTGCGCCTGGAGCACGACGAGAACGGCGATTACCTGACCTGCCCGATTGCGCGGATGGTACGCGACGGGCAGGGCGCCTGGAGCCTTGACCCCGACTACATCCCGCCCTTGCTCAGTTTCGCCGCGCACCCGGGGCTGCTGACGCAACTGGACAACCTGTTGACCCAACTGTCCTCCAAGCGGCAGCGACTGATGGGCATGCGCCGCGAAAGCAACCAGCGCATGGCCGACTTCGCCGTGGCCGACGTGTCGCTGTTCTGGCTGCTCAATGCCTTGAACACCTACCAGCCGGTGTTGGCCGATCTCAAGGCCTGGCCTGCCAGGCCTCCCGAGCAGGTCTACTTGGAGCTGACCAAACTGGCCGGCAGCCTGCTGACCTTTTCCCTGGAACACGATGTCGAGCAGATTCCGCCTTACCGCCACGATCACCTGGAAAGCGTGTTGCCGCCGCTGTTGCGCATGATTTCCACGTTGCTGGAGGCCAGCCTGCCTTCGCGGGTCATCGCCCTGGACCTTGAAGAGCGTTCAGCCAACCGCTGGCAGGTGCGGCTCGACGACCCTCGGCTGCGGGAGCCGGACAGTGCCGATTTCTATCTGTCGGTGCGTTGCCGCCTGCCGGCCGTGCAACTGCAGAGCCAGTTCCCGCGCCTGTGCAAGATCGGCACGCCGGACGAAGTCGATCAACTGGTCAACGCCGCCCTCGACGGCGTGCCGTTGCAGTCCCTCAGCCACGTGCCGGCGGCCATCCCCCTGCGCCTGGAAAACCAGTACTTCGCCCTCGACCTCAACCATGCCAAGGGGCAAGCCATCCTGGCTCAGGGCATCTGTGCCTTCTACGTCCCGAGCACCCTGGCCGACGTCAAACTTGAACTGTTCGCGGTACTACGCGCATGAACCTGATCGAAACGAAACAACACAGCGTCATCGCGGTGGACATCGACGCCTTGTTGCAGGACAGCTACCTGCTGGTGGTCGAGTTGCGGCAGGGGGCTTCGGCGCAAAACAGCGATGAAGTCAAAGCGCTTTGCGTGCAGCAGGTCGAGCGTGTTCGCCAGTCGCTCGAAGAGGCCGGCCTGGCGCAACGCAGCATCGACCATATCAGCCATGCGCAATGCGCGTTGCTCGATGAAACCATGCTCAATCTCACCCACGACGATGCCCATTCGCGCTGGGCCAGCGAACCCTTGCAAACCAGGTTCTTCAACCGCCATCAGGCCGGGGTGTTCCTCTACGAGGACATGCGCGAGGTGCTGCGCGAGCCGGCGGCGGACCCGCTGGTGCTGACGGCTTTTCACCGGGTATTGACCCTGGGCTTCAAGGGTCGTTACGCCGATATCAATGACCCCGAGCGCGAGCAACTGCTGGCCGCCCTGAATGATCGGGTCGCGCCCTTGCCATTGCATCGACGCTCGACCGCTACGTTGAGCGGCGGGCAGGGCATGACGCGGCTGCCGCAACTGCGCTCACCCCTGGTCAATGCCGTGGCCGCCGGCCTGTTGCTGGTCGGTGTCTGGTACGCGCTCGATCAGTGGCTGGGTGGCCTGGTGGCGACGCTGTTATCAGCAGACGTCTGAGGTGGGGTCCATGACGCTCAAACTCAAACAAGGGCTCTGGCTATGGACCGGTGCACTGGCCCTGATGCTGCTGGCGATCATCCCGCTTGACGGATGGACGCGCGGGGTTGGCGTCTTGATCGTTGTCGGCAGTGTTGCGTTGGCGAGGGTGCGGGCGGCGCGTCAGGCAGCGCAGCAACGGGAACTGCCCGGTTCCCTCGATGAATTCGCGCTGCCCCCGGCGAGCTACGGACATCCCGTGGTGCTGGTCTGTGGCGACGGCCTGTCCAGCCTGTTTGGTTTCGATGCCTGCGAGCATCCCGCGCAGCGGTTGACCGAGCAGGGATGTTACCTGCGGGTCGCCCGTGTGCAGCAGCTGCCCGGGCTGGTCGACAGCGTCATGACCTTGCGCCCGCAGTGGGGCGGGCAGCTCAGTGTGATGTTGATCGTCAACCCGGGCGAGCACATCAATGCCGCGGCGTTGGCCGGGCAGGTTCGTACCTTCATTCATCAGGTCGCACTGACGCGCAAGCGTGGCTTTAGCTTGCCGTTGCTGCTGGTCAGCTATCAGCAGTCCCCGGCAGCCAAAGGGGCCTGGTTCAGCTGGGGCG
Organism: Pseudomonas sp. GW821-FHT09H03; assembly: GCF_059415945.1. Classification (NCBI taxonomy): domain Bacteria; kingdom Pseudomonadati; phylum Pseudomonadota; class Gammaproteobacteria; order Pseudomonadales; family Pseudomonadaceae; genus Pseudomonas; species Pseudomonas sp. GW821-FHT09H03. The sequence continues at coordinate 111,342 of NZ_JBWKOF010000017.1, forward strand.
CCGGGCAGGGCCAATGCAACATTCTGCAGGCCGGGGCCAGCTTCAGCCCTGAGGACTGGTATCGGCAATCCGCGCCGAGTGCAGTCCACACGCAACGATTGCAGGCGGGCATCCAGCTCAACGGCGCCGCCGCGTGGCTGGACGAGCAGGTCCTGGCGCACTTCACCTGCCGTGAAGGTCGCCAGCCTGTCGGCCTGCCGCTGGTGTGGGCCTGCACACTGGTACCGGCACTGCCCGGATATGTTCCCGGCAACCTGTGGCGGCAATGGCAGCGTGACAAGACCGCGTTGCTGGACGCCGATGTCGCTGTGCAAGTACCGGGGGAGTCGCTGCCGTTCCCTGATCCTTTGCTGACGCTGCTGCCCCGACAGGCACAACCTTCGCCACGGCGTGGCGCCATGGTGATCGCGGTGTGGCTGTTCGCTGGCGCCGCCGTCGTCGCCCTGACCAGCTCGGCCTGGCAGAACACCTTGCTGCTGCGCCAGGTCAGTGACGACCTGCGCCGTTACACATCCATTGCACCGACCGCGCGTCCCGAGCAACCCGAATACGCCCGGCGCGAGGATGCGTTGAACGTGCTGCGCGAGGACGCGGTGCGCCTGGACAGTTACTACCGCCTGGGCGCGCCCCTGGCACTGGGCCTTGGCCTGTATCACGGCGAGCGACTGCGTGAGCGGCTGTTGACCACCATCGCCGAGCACAGGCAACCGGTGACCCGCCCGCTGCCGGCACGCACCGCGCGAACCGTACGCCTGGACAGCCTGTCGCTGTTCAGCAGTGCCAGCGCACAACTCAAGCCTGAATCGACCAGGGTGCTGATCGACGCCCTGGTCGGCATCAAGGCCCAGCCGGGCTGGCTGATCGTCATCGCCGGGCATACCGATGCAGTGGGCAGCGACGAACACAATCTGCAGTTGTCCCGCGCCCGTGCGGCCGCGGTGCGTGACTGGATGCAGCGCATGGGCGGCATCCCCGACAGCTGTTTCGCGGTGCAGGGCTTTGGCAAGAGCCAGCCGATCGCCAGCAATGACACCGAGGCGGGGCGCCAGGCCAACCGTCGCGTCGATATCCGTCTGGTCCCGGAAGTGGGGGCCTGCGCGCTACCCACGGCCGGGGCCGACGTTCAATCCCCTGTCGCAAACGCGGCATTTGTGTACTGAGAAAAGGAGCATCACATGGCAATTCCCATTTACCTGTGGCTGAAAAATGACGCTGGAAACGACGTCAAAGGTTCAGTGAACGTAGTAGGGCGCGAAGGCAGTATCGAGGTGGTCGCTCACTCCCATAGCGTTTACATCGCCACCGACGACAACACCGGAAAATTGACCGGTACCCGGACTCATGCCCCGTACGTGTTTACCAAGGAGGTCGATGCCGCCAGCCCATACCTCTATCAGGCTGCAACCACCGGCCAGACGCTCACCAGTGCCGAGTTCAAATGGTATCGCATCGACAACAACGGCCAGGAGGTCGAGTATTTCAACGCCACCCTTGAAAACGTCAAGGTAGTGAGAGTCGCTTCGGAAATGCATGACATCAAGGACCCGACCAAGTCCAAACACAACCACATGGAAGAGATTGAGTTGCGCTACGAGAAGATCACCTGGCTCTACCTGGACGGCAACCTCATGCACGACGACTCCTGGAACCAGCGCTCGAGCGCATAACCCGGGAAAACCGGCAGGCAGCGCTTGCCTGCCGGTTCGGTGTGCTGGGTTGAGCGTCTGCTCGCGGACGTTCAACCCAGCCCATCCCGCCACTTCCATCGCCCCCACCGACCACCCCCTGAGCCCTCAGCACAAGGACGTAACGCCATGCCCCATAACTCCACGCGCCTGCTTCGCCGACTCAATCCCTACTGCGCCCAGGCGCTCAGTGCAGCGGCTTCCTTGTGCCAAAGCCGAGCTCATGGGTTGATCAGCATCGAACACTGGCTGCTCAAGTTGCTGGAGCAGGGGGAGGGCGACCTGACCCTGATCGCCCGTCGTCACGAATGGGACATGGACGCACTTTGGCGCGGTCTGCTTGACCATCTCGATACGCTGCCGCGCAGCGTGCAAGGCAAGCCGCAGTTGTGCGGCAAGTTGCACAAACTGATCGAGAGCGCCTGGTTGCGCGCGTCGCTGGAAGGGCATGACAGCCTGCGTTCGGTGCACCTGATGGGCGCGTTGCAGGACAGTCCGCAGCTGCTGGCTTGCGATGCGGCCTGGCCCATGCTGAGCCTTGGTGAAGTGCACCTGCAGCAGCTGTCGACGCTGCTCGATCAACACTCTGAGGAACGCCCTCAGGTCCAACAGCAAAGTGCACTGGACCAGCCCGCGGCTTTGCCCATCCCCGGTGCTGCCGTGCACGATGCCTTGCAAGCAGTACTGGACAAATTTACCCAGGACATCACCGCCAAGGCGCGGGGCGGGCAGATCGACCCGGTGTTCGGGCGTGACGATGAAATCCGTCAGGTCATCGACATCCTCAGCCGCCGGCGCAAGAACAACCCGATCCTGGTCGGCGAACCCGGCGTCGGCAAGACCGCGCTGGTCGAAGGCCTGGCCCTGCGCATTGCCGACGGCAACGTGCCGGACAGCCTCAAGGCGGTCAGCGTGCGCACCCTGGATCTGGGCCTGCTGCAAGCAGGCGCCGGGGTCAAGGGCGAGTTCGAGCAACGCCTGAAAAACGTCATCGACGCGGTGCAGCAGTCGCCCAACCCGGTGTTGCTGTTCATCGACGAAGCCCACACCCTGATCGGTGCCGGCAACCAGGCGGGCGGGGCGGATGCGGCAAACCTGCTCAAGCCGGCCCTGGCCCGTGGCGAATTGCGCACCATCGCCGCGACCACCTGGAGCGAATACAAGCAGTACTTCGAGCGCGATGCCGCACTGGAGCGGCGCTTCCAGATGGTCAAGGTCGACGAGCCGGACGATGCCAGCGCCTGCTTGATGCTGCGCGGCCTCAAGGCGCGTTACGCCAGCCATCACGGGGTGCACATCCAGGACGCGGCGGTGCAGGCGGCGGTCAGCCTGTCGCGGCGCTACCTCACGGGCCGGCAGCTGCCGGACAAGGCCGTCGACCTGCTCGACACCGCCAGCGCGCGGGTGCGCATGAGCCTCGACTGCGAGCCCCAGGCACTGGTGCGGCTCAAGGCCCGGCATGCCGCGCTGGAGCTGGAGCGGCGTGCGCTGGAGCAGGATGTGCAACTCAACGGCAGCGACTTGGGCGAGCGTTTGAGCCTGATCGCCGGGCAACAGGTCGAGCTGCAGCAACAGCAGGACGACCTGCTGCGCCAGTACCACTACGAGCTGGACCTGACCCGGCAATTGCTCGATGCGCGCCAGGCCGAACCCGCCCGCAGCGACCTCTGCGCGAAACTGCAGGAGCAGCTGCAGCGCGCCCAGGGTAGCCAGCCGATGCTGTCCCTCGACGTCGATGCCCGCAGCGTCGCCGAAGTCATCGCCGACTGGACCGGCGTGCCTCTGGGCAGTTTGCTCAAGGACGAACAAGCCAGCCTGCTGGCCCTGGAACAGCAACTGGGCGAGCGGGTGATTGGCCAGGATGCTGCCCTCGGCGCCCTGGCCCAGCGCCTGCGCGCGGCCAAGACCGGCCTGACCGAAGAACAGGCGCCGCTGGGGGTATTCCTGCTGGTCGGCACCAGCGGCGTCGGCAAGACACAAACCGCCCTGGCGCTGGCGGACTGCCTGTTCGGCGGCGAAAAATCGCTGATCACCCTCAACCTCTCCGAGTACCAGGAAGCCCACACCGTCAGCCAGCTCAAGGGCTCGCCACCGGGCTACGTCGGTTACGGCCAAGGCGGCGTGCTCACCGAAGCGGTGCGCCAGCGGCCCTACAGCGTGGTGTTGCTGGATGAGGTGGAGAAGGCCCACCGCGACGTGCTCAACCTGTTTTACCAGGTGTTCGACCGCGGCTTCATGCGCGATGGCGAAGGGCGCGAAATCGACTTCCGCAACACCGTCATCCTGATGACCTCCAACCTCGGCAGCGATGCGCTGCAAAACGGCCTGCGCGACCAGCCCGAGGCCAGCGACAGCGAGCTGCACGAATGGCTGCGACCGCTGCTGCGCGAGCACTTCCAGCCCGCCTTGCTCGCCCGCTTCCAGACCCTGATCTACCGCCCGCTGCAGGCCGACGCGCTCAAGCGCATCGTCGTGCTCAAACTGGCCAAGGTCGCCAAGCGCCTGCACCGCCATTACGGCCTGACCTGCCAAATCGACGACGGCCTGCACGACGCACTGGTCGCCGCCTGCCTGCTGCCCGACAGCGGCGCCCGCAACATCGACAGCCTGCTCAACCAGCAGATTCTACCGGTCCTCAGCCAGCAGCTGCTGCAGCGTCAGGCCGCCCGGCATAAAACCCTTGGCGTGAACCTGGGCTACAGCGACGAGGAGGGCATCACCCTGCAATTCAGCGACGCGCCCTCAGCCGTTGCGATGGAGGGCCAGGCATGAGTACCTTCTTCGACCACAGCCGCCACAAACTCAAGATCGACCAACTCGACACCCACCTCGACGTCCTCGCCTTCGAAGGCCATGAGTACCTCAGCCAACCCTACCTCTACCGCATCGAATTCACCGCCAGCGACCTCGACATCGGCGCGGAAAAACTCATCGGCCAATACGCCGAGTTCAGCCTGTACGCCCACCCGTCGACGCGGCCGGTGATGTCCTGGGACGAACCCAAGCCACCCAAACCCCTGCGCACCCTGTACGGCCGCATCACCGGCTGCCAGCGCCTGTCCGGGTCGGTCGACGAAGCCCGCTACGAAGTCACCCTGCAACCGCGCCTGGCCTTGCTCGATCGCGGCCAGCAAACGCGCATCTACCAGCACCAGTCCGTGCCGGACATCGTCAAAAGCATCCTGCGCAGCCGCCACGGTCTGGACACCGGGCATTTTCGCTTCACCCTCAAGCGCGACTACCCGTCCCGCGAACAGGTCATGCAGTACCAGGAAAGCGACCTGGCCTTCATCAGCCGGATCCTCGCCGAAGTCGGCATCTGGTACCGCTGCACCCAACACGAAAAACTCCACTTCGACATGGTCGAGTTTTGCGACGACCAGCGCTGCTACCAGTTCGACGTCGAATTGCCGCTGCGCTCGCCCTCAGGCTTCAGCAACAGCGACGAGGACAGCGTCTGGGCCCTGCAAACCCGCCACCAGGTGGTAGAGCAGCAGGTCAACGTGCGCGCCTACCACCCCGAAGACAGCCGCGCCTACCTCGATGGCGAAGTCGACCAGACCCAGGGCGAGCCGGCCGCCCACGGCAAAGTCGAACGCCCCAGCGCCGACAACACCTACGGCGAGGCCTACCACTACGCCGAACCCTACCGCGTGCTCGGCAAGGCCCACCTGCGCGACGAAGACCTGCAAAGCGAAAGCGGCTTTTTCTACGCACGCCTGCGCCATGAACGCTACCTCAACAACCAGACCCACCTCAGCGGTACCAGCAGTAGCGCCACCCTGGCCCCCGGCCAGGTCCTGACCATCAGCGGCGACACCCCCAAGGCCTTCGCCCCCCGCGTGGTGATTAAAAAGATCGCCATCCGCGCCGCCCGCGACCGCAGCCTGACCTGCGATTTCGAAGCCATGCCCTATGCCTTGCGCCTGTGCTTCCGCCCCGAAATACCACCCAAACCACAAATCGCCGGCACCCTCCCGGCACGCATCACCCACCCCCAGAGCAACCCCCTGTACACCGAAATCGACCAGCAAGGCCGCTACCGGGTCAAGTTCCTCTTCGACCGCGACACCTGGCCCGCCGGCCGCGAAAGCAAATGGCTGCGCCAGGCCCGCGCCTACGCCGGCGACACCTACGGCCTGCACCTGCCGCTGATCGCCGGCACCGAAGTGGCGATCGCCTTCGAACAGGGCGACCCGGATAGACCCTACATCGCCCACGCCTTGCATGACGACCAGCACCCGGACCTGGTGACCCAGCGCAACGACCACCGCAATGTGTTGCGTACACCGGCCAACAACAAGTTGCGGCTGGACGATACGCGGGGGCAGGAGCACATCAAGCTCAGTACTGAGTATGGGGGCAAGAGCCAGCTCAATCTGGGGCATCTGGTGGATGGGCAGCGGAAGAAGCGGGGGGAAGGGTTTGAGCTTCGTACGGATGATTGGGGCAGTTTGCGCGCGGGCAAGGGCGTGTTCATCAGCGCCGATGCGCAGGCCAAGGCGCAAGGTCAGGTGCTCGACATGGACGACGCCGTGGCCCGCCTGCAACAGGCCGGCGAACAGCTGCAACAGCTCTCCACAGATGCGCAGACCGCCAAAGCCGAACCGGCGGACGTGGCCGCGCAGATAAACCTGCTGCGTCAGGATCTGGAACAGCTCAAATCCCAGGTCCTGCTGCTCAGCGCCCCGCAAGGCATCGCCTTGACCAGCGGAAAACACCTGCAACTGGCGGCCAGGGACAACCTGATGCTCAACGCCGGTGGCGAAGCCGACCTCAGCGTGATCAAGCGCCTGTTCATCGGCGTCGGGCAGGGGGTGAGCCTGTTCGTGCGCAAGCTCGGTATCAAGCTCATCGCCAACCAGGGCCCGGTGAGCGTGCAGGCACAGAACGGCCGACTGGAGCTGATCGCCCGGCATGGTCTGACCATCACCAGCACCGAGGACGAAATCCACATCACCGCAAAAAAGAAAATCGTCCTCAATGGAGGCGGCAGTTACCTGAGCCTGGACGAATGCAGCATCGAGTCCGGCACGGCGGGCGATCACAAGGTCAAGGCGGCGCATTTCAAACACAGCGGTGCAGCCACGCAAGCACTTGAAATGCCGGTGCAATCACGAGTGGGCGAACACCCAACCACCTCCTCGGACCTTTCGGATTTTTCCGCCTGATTCTCTTTTGCATGACAAGGAGCGACATACAACATGGCCAGTTTGCTTGCCCGACTGTTTGGCTTACACGAACCGCCCCCGCCTGTAACGCCTGCGGCCCCCCGCGCACCGATTCTGCCGACACCTGTTACCCGGCTCATCGCGCAGCCCGCGAGCCCGGCCCCACTGAAAAACTGGTGCCATCCGTTCAAGAGCAACTTGAACCCACTGATGCAGCTGACCCACTTGGCCAAGGCCGCCGGCGGCTACTACCCGATCGGTCGCAGTGGCCTGTTCCACGGCGGCATCCATTTCGACGCAGGCACCGCCGGCACCCTCGATCAATCCAGCGTCCGATGCCTGGCCGACGGCGAAGTGGTGGCGTACCGCATCGACACGCACGCGCCGACCACGCGCTACTTCATCGGCGAGCTGACCATCGACAAGCCGTTCTCGCGCAACTTCGTCCTGGTGCGCCATCGCCTGCAGCCGCCCAGTATCATTGGCAGCGCGGACATACCGCCCAGCCTGACCTTCTACAGCCTGTACATGCACCTGCAGGATTGGGCGAAGTACGAACAAAATGATGCCATTGAGCGCCCGGGATTCTGGCCCGCGAGTCCGACCCTGCGGGTACCACAAACCGCCAAAGATGTTCGCCCCGGTCCGCTGGAACAGCGCGGCCTGAACGTGCG